>JAFUXT010000055.1 GCA_017470815.1 bacterium
ATTTAATTTTTTGATACTCAACAGAGCCGAGAAGATTAAACTTCTCGACCAAAATATCTTTTTCCAAAACGTGTACCTCGTGTCTTGCGTACCGCAAGCCCCTGCGGCACTCTACAATAAAATATCCTTATATTTGTGCGTTCTGCCGTTGTGCAATCGCTTCATGTTCTTCCTGCGGAGTTTTTTCGCTACTTTGCTCAATACGAGGTTTCATTTTTGCCTTTGCATCTTTAGCACCTTGTATCATTTGTTGAACCGCAGGATCTTGCATCAATATTTCCTGTACTTCTTGCGGTATCTGTTCTACCTGTTGTATAAACCTTTCTGGGTTTTCAACTCCTTTTTGTTCCATATACCAAGTAAACACAGACTTGACATCAAGCGGAATGTAGTTTGCAAATCTTTCAACTGCAAGGATAACCATATCGGCAAAACTAAATCTTTCTGTCATAGAATTTCTGTCAGAATAAGTGTATCTGTATTCTGCTTGCCTTACTTCGTCTGTAATAACAACATTTTCAGGATTATTGTCTTTATTAAGGTAAACTGTTTCTGAACCAAATTTAAAGTTTGCACAAAGTTTTGCTATATTTTTGACATTCGGAACAATAAAGTATTGGTTTATAATATCCAAAACCATTGATAAACGAGTGGTTTGACCTTGTGTTTTTACTGAAATCTCGGTAGCGGTTTTATTACCTTTTTCTTCTGCACCTACCATATTCGGAAAGATACCGGATATTTCACTCATTAAATCAGATAAGAATGTAATATCAGTTATGAAAATATTTGTTGAAAATGATAGCGGTTGAATACTGCTTGAAGTGTAAAGTTGCGGATCGTATGTAATAATCTTTCCGGGATAGAGTTCAATTTCATCATCTTCAAAGAAATCTTTTGGACATAACAACGGCGGATTTTCCGTTAATGATTGCATGTTTACTGTCTTATTCAGTAAATCTTCCTGCGTATGTGCCAAATCCAAAACGGAATATAGCGGACTAATACCCCTTTTTGTTTCAGTATCTTGAATAAATGTTCCGTAAGTAAACGGATTTATAATAAAATTGTTTTTCTCAAATCTGACAAGATATTTTCCGCCGACAACAACTGCGTGCCAATTTTTTAAAACAGTTCCGTCTTTTAAGGTAAAATTGCCCCAATGTTCCAAAACTTCAACAGTAGAATTATTTTTGCTTTTATCCTTTAAGCCGTCTGTTGATTGGTCTTGAATATCAGATATATCGGGTTCTGATGTTACCATTTTTCTTATTGCATCAGCCGTATCTTTTGATATTTCATAGCATTTATTGTTGATAATATCATCCGGAGTTCGCCAAGTACGGTAAATTTTTGGGCAATTATCAAAATCTTCAACTTGCGAAACATCAAAAACAAAATCGGCAGGATTTACTGCTATAACAAAAGGATTGTCATAAACAACCCTTTCATCAATATAAAAATTTCTGCCTTTTGCCTTTGCTTCAAGTATTTTAGGCAGTTTTTGAATATCTGTTTGAAATAATGTTTCAAAGAAATTTATCGGTCTGCGATATTCTTCTTTTCTTGTTTTCCAAGTAGTAAAAGAAATCAATTCACCATACAAAAGTGCATTATCAATAATTTTGTCGCAAATATGAGAATATTCCATTTTTTCAAGAATATCTACAAGCATTGTTTTTTGCTTATTTGCGTTATTATCTGCTTCAAGCGATTCACCCGAAACATCAAACATAGAATTGACACCGGAGTAAGTATTTTTCCAAATAAAAGCCTTAAAAGTCTGAAAGTACATAAATAACTTGCACATTTTGACTTTTGACTTCCACCGTTTATTTTTATCGGTTTCGCCCGATAAATCAGATTTGAAAAATACTTCTTTTATAAGTTTTTTAGCCTGTGTAAGATTATCACTTCTTGAATCATTGTATGATTTAAAATCAGATACAATTCTTTTTGCTATACCGTTTTTTTCTTCCGGTGATAACTTTTTTGTTTTATTTTCTTTATCAACAATGTATTCCATTAAATATCCTTTTCGCTAAAACCCTCAATAACAAGAACATCCGGCTGCTTTAATTCCAAATTGCCTTCTTCATCCATACCGAGTGCAACTCTTAAACCCTTTTGGGCCTTTGAGATAGCAGACATAATTAAATCCATATTGTATGCAGATGCTCTCGGCTTTGCTTTTCCTTGCGATAATTCATCACGGTATTGTTCCAAAAGAGTTTTTACAATTTCTAATGAATCGTTGAATAATTGGATATGCTTT
The DNA here is from genome assembly GCA_017470815.1 of bacterium. GTDB lineage: Bacteria > Cyanobacteriota > Vampirovibrionia > Gastranaerophilales > Gastranaerophilaceae > Zag111. The sequence continues at coordinate 2,276 of JAFUXT010000055.1, forward strand.
TCATTGGCGGCAATTTTTTCTTCTTCAACTCTTTCATAGAGTTTTTTATTTGCCTTTGCTTCAATTTCTCTTTTTTTCTTATTCATTCCTTCACGGCACATTTTTTCGGATATTGATTTTTTAGA
>JAFUXT010000056.1 GCA_017470815.1 bacterium
ATCTTTTGTTGTAAAACATTTACCGCTCACATCAAATCCGCAATCTTTAGACACTTTCATAAATTCTGTTAATCGCGTCATAAAACGCTTTGAATAATCCGTATTACTTGAATCATTTTTAAACCACTCATCTAAAGGTCCGTACACTGCCGTTGCACGACCATAAGCATCATTCAGATTTGAATAAATTTTCTTTACTTTTGTAACTTTCTCTTTATCACCCGTTGACGAATTTAAGTTTGGCAAAGTCAATGCCGCAACCACACCAATAATCCCCATGACTATCAAGGTTTCCGCAAGAGTAAATGCTAATGTCCTTTTAAAAATAGTTCGACAAAAATTTATAAAATCACGATAATTAAAATAGTCAAAACCCTTACTATAAGAGGATTTGCCCCCATACCCCTACGCTATATCGTTTATTCATAGTAATTTCACTCCTTTTTAGTTTTTCTTTCAATATAGCATATTTGGAAAAAAATTGCAAGGAAAATAAAAAATAACTTAGCCGATTTTTAATTTGTTTCAATTGACAGATTTGCAAATTCAATGTCATCATAGTCAATGTATGCGGTTTGCATTAAATTTCGACCTGTTTTTATAGTTATCTCGTTATTTTGACCGACTCTTATCAGGTTTCTCGGAATTTTAATTCTTTGTCCGTCGCCGTTAAGCTGAATTTCGGCAATTTTATTACCGTTAAAAAACACTTCAGGCGGACTTGCATAGGCATGAACTATTTTATTTTGACCCATGCTGCGTGCTAATTTGGTATCTATACCTATAATTGAACCTATTACAAGATAAGTTTTGTCTGTTGCGCGGTCGATTTTCACATTTTTTGTGTAATAAGGACCGACACATTTAACTCTAAAATCGCCTGCATTTGCGGATTGATCGGAATAATTGTTATCACCCAAATGAAACATTTCTTTGTCAATAACAATATTCATAGGATTTGTTTTTTCAATTCCCACGATAATCGGACGCGATGCAATTTTTTCGTTTACCGTTAACGAAAATGGTTTATAACCGTCTTTTTCTACCGATAAAATTGTAGAACCGTTAATATTTGCGTTTAAATCAAATGTTCCGTCAGGATTTGTTTTTGTCGAATAGTTTTTTTGCGGTAAAGTTACTTTTGCACCGGAAACGGGCATGTTTGTTTCGGAATCAACAATCCTGTTTATACCTGCGGCTCCTTCTTTAGAAATATTTGCTTGCAACGCTGCCGCATTTGCCTGTAGATTTAAAAATGTAAAAATTAAAGATAAAAATAAAAATTTCCTCATGTCCCTTCTCCTTTTTTATCGTAATGTAAACCTTTTTTATGGTTTAAAAAAGCGATTATTGGCGCATGTCGGAGATAATTATAAAGATTTTAAAAATAAAGTTTGATATTTAGTTTTTTTTTGGTATTATAATTTTACATCATACTTTTCTTCTGCCGGTGTGATGAAATTGGTAGACGTGCCAGACTCAAAATCTGGTGTGGTTCACCCCACGTGCCGGTTCGACTCCGGCCACCGGCAATTTTTTAAGTCCTTAACAGGGACTTTTTTTTTGAACATTGCCCGTGGCGCGTATTCTCACTATTATTTTTTGAGCAGTTTCAGAAATCGATGCAGTTTGAGAAATTTGTCTTAAATGCTTGTTATTACTGAATTTTAACTTGGAAAAATTGACAAGAATTAAAATTATCAAACTTCCCATTTTGCTCGTTTGCTTCCCAGTTTGATAATGAAATTTCCATTTTTCTTCCATTCTGAATTTCTTATATATTGCTGACTTTCGGAAATATACTAAACAGTTTGATAATTCGTTACAGTTTAGGAATTTAGGGCAGTATCACTTTTGAACTCGGTAAAATTTTGACCGAATTCGGTAAAAAATTTTTCAAAAGTCGGTAGGAAATGTTTGTATTTACCTTTATGGTATAATGGAGAGAAAGAAGGTATTTTTATGAAAAAATTATTTTTTATTATTGTTTTAACATTATTTTTAAATTTAACTGCAAATGCCGGAAATATTTCGTCAAGTTGTACTTACAAAGGCAAACCGCTTTATGGGAAAGTTCAGGTCGTTAACAGTTTCCCTGATTTTAAAGTAAAAAAAGTTACAAGTTTTGAAGATTTGAAAGTTAAGCAAGTAACATCATTTCCTGATAAATGCGGTCGTTGGCAATTTGTAAACTCGTTTCCTGATTTCAAAATTCAATATGTAGATTCTTTTGAAGATTTTAAAATAAAATTTGTTGATTCCTTTGAAGGTCTTTAATATTTAATTCCATATAAAAGAACTGAATTCTTAAATCAAGAATTCAGTTCTTTTTTGTTTTTGATTTAGTTTTTATTGTACTTTAAATATATTTTTCGGATTTAACAGTAACACAATTCCAAATATTAAAATCAATAATCCGACAAGTCTTACAATATTAGTCGTCACGAAATTATCGCTTTTAAATCTTTTTATCATTTGCTCTGTTGATAAATCGCCTTTATATTGAATATAAATCGGAGTTAATTTATAAGGCATCGGAACTATTGTATCACCATTTTGCTGTCCGATTATTGAAAAAGGTTCGCCTGATTTTGTGTATCTATATGTAATTAAAACATCCCCAACTTGCGGATTTTTTATGTCTTTACCGTTAAAATATTGGTTTTTTAGTATTGTGTATCCTGCTTTTGGAAATAGCCCCATATAATCATCTTCAGCATTGACTTGTTTTAGTTGTTCTTCTGCGATATGGTATTGACCGAACATTGCCGATGTTGAATAAGTTGTTTTTGATTCAACAGGGAACGGCGGATTTACATAGGTTTTATCTTCAAAGTTTTTAGTATTTATCGGATCTTGACTCCATTTCTTTTCATAAACCCTTTTATCATCTTTTACTCTCTCATCCCATTGGAACATTTTTACTTTTCTTTCTAAAACGATTGTTTTAACTGCATGTGTAAAACCGTCATTTAAAATGTCGTGCGTAATAATCGGTGCGGATGCCGAGATTAATTTAAGGTTATTTTCTCTGTCAATGTTATTTGCATCTACTTCAATTACATTATTTTCAACAAAATTTGCAATTTCTGCCTTTCTGTGATTATAAAATTCGTTAATACAAAAAACTGAAAACCCAATTAATAAAACAATAATTGCAATAGTCTTTCTTCCTATTTTTTTCATTTTTATTTCTCCTATAATTTCCTATTCTTTATTCCTACCAAGAGCTTCCGCCCCCGCCTCCGCCGCCACCGCCGGAGTGACCACCGCCACCTGATGATGAACGGTGAGAGCGAGAACTTGATGATGAACTTGATGAACTGTGTGAATATCTATCAATACCTCCGTTAGCATAAGATGGAGTTGTTGCATAACTCATTGAGCTTACCAAATTGGAGAAGTAACGAATATTATAATTAGTTGATTCAAACATTTGCGGATTTGTTTCAAGAATAGAACTAAATTTATCAAACCAAATATATGTAACCCCTAAAATATAGGCATAAGGCAAAACATTGAAAAACTGCTGAGGGTTTTCTTTTGCCATTTGTTCAATTTGATGTTTTTCGGCTACTTCGATATATTGTTTCAACCCCTCTAATTGACCTTTAACTTGTACTGCGGTTTTGCTTACTTTTGGCAAGTTTGCTGCACAAACAGTAGTTATAATTCCGCAAATAATTGCAAATACAATTTGCCAAACATATTCGGATGTTGTATAACCCAATCCTAAAAGCAGAATAAACATAAGACCTGCAACTCCCCAAGGAGCAACCCATGCTTTATCCTCATTTAGCCAACCTTCTTTTACAAAAAATAGAATAGGCAAAATTAGCGTTCCCCAACCTATCAGAGCTTCAAAATTGAAAAACGGTTCTATATTGAAACCCGATGCAAATGCCAACAAACAAAACATTATTCCTATTGTGCAACGGTACATAAATCTCGTTTTTATAGGATCTATTGAAACTTTATCGTAAATAGCGATATCTTGTTTTGAGGATTTGACATCAATGCAGGCTTTATAAAATTCCGAAGAATTATATAAATCATCTTTTGTTACAATCTCTTTTTCTTTAAATATTGTATCTAATAATTTTTTTTCGTTATCTTCTAAATCATCTGTATTTTTTAATTTATGGAATGTAAAATCATCTTCCGTATTTTCAATTTTTAAATAACCTTTGTTTGCTAATTCTAAAATCAAAGCGACAAGTCCTGTGTCGGTTGGCTCATCGTTATAATAAATATCGGCTTCAAATACATTTTTAACACTTTCAGGAAGTTCAAAATTTACAACAGGAATTACAATATCGTCTTTGCCGATTTTTGACCAAGTGTAGTATGAAATCACTGTTAATATTATTATGAGCAGTATTGTAACTATACTCATCCAATTATAATATGTATTAAAATATCCTTTCTCTACTGGAGTTCTGAATGTTATACCCTCTTTTGGCTGCAAAATTCTTTCGGTTTCGCCTGTAATAACATTTCCATTAATAGTAAATACCGCACCGCCGTCAAAACCTTTTGTGCCGTATCTGCCGATTGAAAGCCCTGCAACATCCGGATTTATTTTATCAGGTAATGTGATTTTGAATTTTACATGGTTAATCGGAACATTCCATTTTGTACCTATAATATTATGGTAAAACTCGTCTTTATTATCGTGGTAATTATAGTCATATTTAATTATATATCTTTTATCGCCCTCAACATATTTATCAGCATCCCCGATTTTTACAGAAACTTCATCGTTGGTTTTGGATACGCTGTATCTTTCATCATTAACATTAATCCCTGTAATTGATGCTCTTTCATAAGGTATTTTTCTAACTAAACCATGCGACTTATTTGTAAAATATGTGTCAATTGTTTCAACAACATGTGCCTGCTTATTTTTGTTTACCTCAATATCGACATTGTAATTTTTTATATAGAAGTTTTCAGCAAAAGCCGTTGTCCCACAAAATAGTGTTACAAAGGCAATTAAAAATAATTTAACAATATTTTTCAATTTTTATCCCCTAAAATTTAACTTGTACATTTTCTCTTTCTTTTTCATCAATTTCAAATAATTTGTATTTTGCAAAGTGGAAAATAGTTGCAATTAAATTTGTAGGGAACAATTCCAAGAAATTAGTGTATTCTCTGACACAACCGTTATAATATTTTCTTGCATTTGCGATTTCTTTTTCAATTCCTGATAATTCATCTGAAAATTGTCTGAAATTTGCATCTGCTTTTAAATCAGGATAGCTTTCGGCAACTGCAACGAGTTTTGATAAAGCGGCTGTCATTTGATTGTTAACATCTATTTTTTGATCATCCGATAACCCTGTATAATTTTGATTTCTTAATTTTGTAATTTCTTCAAATACACCTTTTTCATGTTCTGCATAACCTTTTGTTGTTTCTAATAAATTAGGAACTAAATCCCAACGCTTTTTCATATAAACATCCATTGTTGAAAAAGCTTCTGTTACATAGTTTTTAAGTTGAATCCCTTTGTTGTAGCCTGAGATTAACCAACTTAAAATCATAATCGCTAAAATTACGACTACCGCTAAACTTACAAGTCCTACCATATTTAACCCCCTTGTGTTAATTTACTAATTTCTTATGGTATAATCATAGCATAAAAATTTAAAAGTATGTAATTCATTAAAGAAAGGCGGATAAATGGTAATGAAACGCAATTATTTATGTATTTTAGGACTTTTAACTCTGTTTACATTTGCACAACTTTGTTTTGCAGAGCCTATTCAAAATGTTTATTCGGATATTGCCATAGAACCCGAAGATGTTGTTCAAATTCCAAAAGATTCCGCTTATAAAAACAACAATATTCAAAAATATTACAGTTTTAATTATGGATACAAAAAATTTGAGTGGATTACACCTAAAAATAAGGACCACCTCTCATTTAAAGAAAATGCCGTTTTGATTATAACCGATAATAATAAAACTCAAATTATAAAGGTAAAGGGCGAGGGCGGACAAGGTACTTATGTTGAACCGAATGATAAATTTTCTTTTGTCGATGTAAACTTTGACGGTCAATTAGATTTACTTGTAAAAGCGGGAAGTTTTGGAAGTCAAGAGTCTGTCAAATATTATTGTTTTCTGCAAACAAACAAAGGATTTAAGGAAGTTCCAAAATTTGTTGATATTTTAAATCCTGTAATTGATAAAGAAAATAAAGTTATAAAAAGTGAATGGCGAAATTCCGCAAATTCCTATGGCAAATCAATATATAAATTTAATAGAAAGAAACTCTCAAAAATAAATAACTAGTATAATAAAGTTTTAGTTATTCTCACTATGTTAAATTTTTAATCAAATTTAGATTTGCGGAAACAAAAGGACTGAAATTCAATAGATTTATTTTGTATATAAATTCTAAAAGTGTTAATATAACTGATTTTTAATGTACTTTCCAAAAAGTAACAAATAGTTTGATAATTGCATAAAAATTCTCAACTTTGCGGAAAACATGCGGAAATGTTTGCGGAATTGTTGTTATGAAATAAAAATATGTAAAAATTAATTTATATGTGATATTATAAAGAAACAGGACAATACAGAAAAGGGGAACAAGGCTCAAAGCCCCTAAACTCAAAGGCTCTTTATAATAATTTAGGGTTCCAGAAAAGTCCGGTATGTCCGATTTTCATCTAAATTGAGTCCGGTAAAAGTCAAATTTTTTATATTAATATGCCATAAAGTCTTATTTTCGTAAGATAACAGCCAATGACAAACATCGGACTTTTTGTATAAAATAGTAACACAGGTTCCGGAAAGAATTATTTTTCTGTTACAAAACGGAACCTTAGCGGAACTTTTTGCGGAACCCAAACGGAACTAATTTTTTCCAAAAAATTGTAAATACAAATATTATGCAAAAGATATTTTTACAACTACACAGGAGCCCAAAGACTATCAGGTGTTGTGGTATGGATTTTTCTTTCTGTAATTCGACTTAGCATTATTTGAGGAACAGTATTATCAAAAATAATTAAATAATGCTCTAATAACGGTGTTAAATATGAATATTTACCTTTCTCTATTTCATACCATAAATTTGGATAATATCTTACTATGATACTTAATCCATACAATATGAGAAAGTGGATTGCAATAATCTTCTAAATAATTCAAACAACGAAATTATGGGTTTATTGCAAATGTCGGAACTATGCGAGCCTATGAGAGAGGAAATTTTGTATAATGAAAATGAAAAACAGATGTACTGTACTGCTCTGGCAAGGAAACAAGAGAATAGGAACATTTCGACCAACGCAAAAATTATTCAATTCCCTGCTAAAAGAACTCGAACCAAAAAGAGTATTGTATGATAAAAAATGTTTTAATGGGTAATTACAAAGTTGAAGAAAAACAATTTAATAGAATCAAAGACAGAGTTGAAAAATATAGATCAATAGGTCATATATGTAAAAATGTCAGATGTGTAGAAACAGGACAGATTTTTGAAAACGCAAAACAAGCAAGCCGTTGGGTTTCTGAAATTAGGGAAAATTTTTATAACTGTTGCGACCCCGATTTAATCAAACAATGTTGTCGTGGGAAACAAAAAACTTCTTACGGCTATCATTGGGAATTTGTAACAGAATAAAATTAACTATAATCGGAATATGAAAAAGAGATTATGCCCTTATAAAATAGGGGCATAATTTTTGTGATATTATTGGTTTATGACAAATTATAAAATCAAACAACTTGAAAAATCAGATATAAAACAAGCAATAGACATTTGGAATGATGTTGTAATTGAGGGTGTTGCATTTCCGCAAACGGAATTGTTGAATGAAGAAACAGGGTTAGAATTTTTTAATTCTCAATCGTTTACAGGGCGTGCCTATGATGAGATTTCAGGCGAAATTGTTGGGATTTATATTTTGCACCCGAATAATGTCGGTCGGTGCGGACATATCTCAAACGCAAGTTATGCAGTGAAATATGATAAAAGAGGTCATGGTATTGGGGAATTGCTTGTCAAAAATTGCCTAACAAAAGCAAAAGAATTAGGTTTTAAAATTTTGCAATTTAATGCGGTTGTAGCAACAAACACATCAGCGTTGAATCTTTATAAAAAACTTGGATTCACGCAACTCGGTGTAATCCCAAAAGGCTTTTTATTAAAAGACGGAAGTTATGAAGATATAATTCCGCATTATATAGAGTTATAATTTATTTACAAGCACTTTCTGGGCTTTCACCGTTTAAGATTTTATTCAAGCAAGTAAAAAATTCTACGCTGCAACAAATTGCAAGCGAATAGTAAACATTCATACCTTCTCGTCTATCCTTTATTAAACCTACCGATTTTAATTTCGCAAGACTTTTTGAAATATGTGGTTGTTCATATTTATTCAATGCTTTTTGAATTTCACAAACACATTTTTCACCGTCTAATAATTGGTCTATAACATCAAGTCTTACAGGATTTGCAAGTGCTTTAAATATTTTTGCTTTTTCTTCATTTATGTTTTTATTCATTTGACTATTGACCTTATTCCATAGTTGGCATAAAATAACTTTATACTCTATGCCAATTATGGCATATTGCAAAAATAAAGTCAAATGAGGTAATTATGGAAAAATTAACAAGTAAATTAAGTTTTTTAGATCGATTTCTAACATTGTGGATATTTTTAGCAATGTTTTTAGGTGTTGGAATCGGATTTTTTATCCCCCAAACAAAAGATTTTATAAATCAATTTTCAATAGGCACAACAAATATTCCTATTGCAATAGGTCTAATTTTGATGATGTATCCGCCATTAGCAAGAGTTAAGTACGAAAAATTAAAAGAGGTATTTTCAGATAAAAAAGTTCTTTCTATTTCACTTTTATTAAATTGGATAGTTGGACCGATTTTAATGTTTTTGCTTGCAGTTATTTTCTTACATAATTACCTTCATTATATGATAGGTTTAATAATGATAAGCTTGGCACGTTGTATTGCTATGGTGCTTGTTTGGAATAAATTAGCAGGGGGAAGCTCAGAATATGGAGCAGGTCTTGTTGCATTTAACAGCATTTTTCAAGTTTTATTTTTCTCTGCTTATGCTTGGTTTTTTATGACTGTTTTGCCGTCACTTTTGGGTTTACAGGGTGCTATTGTTGATGTAACAATAACTACTATTGCACAAAGTGTTTTTATATATTTAGGAATACCTTTTATATTCGGTTTTCTATCTCAAAAAGTTTTGATTAAATTAAAAGGCTACGATTGGTTTCATAATGTTTATGTTCCTAAAATTAGTCCTATAACTCTTGTGGCACTTTTATTTACAATACTTATAATGTTCAGTTTGAAAGGCGATTTAATCGTTTCAATACCTCTTGATGTTGTAAAAATAGCAATTCCGCTTGTTTGCTATTTTGGAATAATGTTTTTGCTCGGATTTTTCTTATCTAAAAAGTTTGGGGCTGATTATGAAAAATCTGCAACATTATCTTTTACTGCGGCAGGAAATAATTTTGAATTAGCAATAGCCGTTGCAATAGCCGTGTTTGGCTTAAATTCCGGTGAAGCATTTGCCTGTGTAATAGGACCGCTAATCGAAGTTCCTGCATTGATAACTTTGGTTAATCTTGCTTATTATTTCAAGAAAAAATTTTATAATTATCCCCGATTTTAGGGTTATATTGTAAACATAAAATACTAACAAGCTCATTGATATTCATTATAATATTCCTTTTAAATTTATTACTATATCATTAAGGATAAAAAGTGTATCCGTGTTTGGCTGGTTATGTAGTTTAATAAGATTTTCTTCAAAATCTTTTGGTAAAATTTTACAATTATTAAGTGCATATTGAACAAGCCTTTTTTCTCCGGGATGCAATAACTCATTAACTGCAAAAATTACATCAAAATAACTTGCTAAAAATGCAGAAATTCTGTGATTTACACTCACTATATCATTTCTTTTTAATGCCTTTTCAATCTGTTCATAGTACGAGGCAAAAGGCTTATCTTTCATCAGCATCATATTTCTTTTGATAATATTTTCTTTGAGTTTTTTCGGGTACTCTGTTTTTATTGATGTTTGTAAATCTGAAAGCCAATTATCTGTATCATAAACAATTTGAAAATTATTTAAGGTATATAAAAATGCAGTTGTATAACCGTTTGATGGGTAATGTTTAACCCAAACATTTTCTACAATATCGTTAAACCAATTTACACCCCAGTACATAACATCTAATTGTTGATTTAATTCATCAACAAAAAATTCATCACCTGAACCAAAATACTCTCCGCCGATTTCATATTTGGAAGAATATTGCTTGATTAGATTTTCTCTCTCAATAACAGGAATATCTTTATCTATAAATATCAATATCAGACAATACAACCGAAGTCTTTGCCGTTCCCGAACCGCCTATTACAATTGCCTTTACTTGTGAAAAGTTTTTAAATTCACCAAGAACTCTTTTAATCTTTCCATTATATTCAACCTCTTACATATACTTTTCAGCCCAATTATATAAACCGTCTAATGAGTCAATGAGTTCGCCGCCTTTTGGGGTATAAGAATATTCAACAGTAGGCGGAATAGTAGAATATTGCTTTCTTTTAA
>JAFUXT010000018.1 GCA_017470815.1 bacterium
GTATCTCTTAATGTCATTCAAAATCAACTTGAAACTTGGTATAATCAACGCAAGGCAGATATTGATTTTATTAAAAAGCAAGTTGATGACTGCGACAAAGTTATATCAATTTACTTAAATAACGGATTAAATTTAACGCAGGCTATTGAAACATATCAAAGCCAAATTAAGAGCGAGGCTGAAATTGCTGCGGCTATGGCAAGCGAGCAGGCAGTCGCTACGGTAAGTTTTGAAAAGAAAATTGACATTGTTGTTAAGATTAAGCAATTACCAAAGTCAAAAGGTGCTGCTTTAGAACAATTTTTAAACTCTCTTGGTGTTGAATTTACTGTGGAGGTAGTTAAATAATGAAAAAATCAGAAATTTTAAAAAATTATTCTAACAAAACAGGCATAAGTTACAAACATCAAGATTTGTTTGTAGGCGATGTCTATGAGGGCGAATTAGGGGTAAGAGGTATTGTTATCTCAAAAACACTTGAGGACGGTAGCACGAAATATTATTTTAAGAAAACAAATAATTGCGAGCATGCCTTGCCTGAATGTCGTGCCGGAATGAACAACGGAACTTTTATAGCCAATGTTGTGCAAGACGAGGAACTTATGAAAACCTTTATTGACGCTGGCATTATTATTGATGATGATAACGAAACTGAAAATAAGGAAACTGAAACTATGGTAAAAGAAGAAACTAAAGCGGCAGAGCAACCAAAAGAAGTGCCTACGCCTCCTGTTGCTCCTGTTGCTCCTGTTAAAGAAGAAAAGCCTAAAAAGGCAACCAAAAAGGCTGAAACAAAATCAGAAGTAAAGGAAGAACCTAAAACGGCTGAAACTAAACCTAAAAATATTCTTGAGAAAATCAGTGCCGTTCGTGCTGCTTGGTCAAAAGAAGATATTGACAAGCAGGGCAAGGGTCGTGCTGGCGGCGGTGCAAAATATGATTATTATAAACCGCAGCAGATTATTGATTTCTGTTTAAAACATGAACTTGAAAATCGTCTATATTCAAGATTTACAGTTATGGAAGATAGATGTTATTATGAAGTAATCAATATGGATAATATACAAGAAACCGAAATTGTGTCTTGTCCGTTTGATGTACCACGCAAAATGGCTGCCAGCGAGGCACAACAGGTTGGTGCTGCTATGACATATTACAATAGACGCTTGGCTATGATGATGTATAAAATAGAGGACAATAGCAGGGAAAGCGTGGAAGTTATGGAGGACGCAGATTACACAAATACTGCTCCGACAATTCCAGCCCCTCCGACTATTCCTGTGCCACCGACACCAAGCGTTGAAACGCAGTTACCACCGACACCGCCGACAAATATTCAAGCAGAGGTTAATAGCAAGCCTGTGAGCGAGCCAAAAGTTCAAGATGATAAAACTGTACCGCCAGCGTCAGAAAATGCAAAATCTGACATCGTGGCTGGGGAAACTGAACAAAAAGGCGATGTAATGCCGCCACCTCCTCCGGTGGTTGAACAACCAAAAACTGCAAGTGTACCTCCTACACCACCGACTGCAACTCCTCCAAAGCAACCTACACCACCTGTTGCAGAACAACCAAAAGCAGAAGTTAAAAAAGGCAGCATACAGGACTTGTATTAGTATGATTAAGGTTGAATTTAGCACAAAAGAAGAATGGCTTGAGGCAAGAAAAAGTTGCCTAACAGGCACAACGGTTGGGGAGCATATTGGCATTGTTAGCCCTTATGCTCCGAAAACCCCACAAGAAATGGAAAAAAGCCCTGCGGTTATTTTTGGTAAGAATTGCGAAACATCAATTTTAACGATATTTAAAAACTTGCCTGAAATTGCAAAACAAACGCTTGTAGAGCCTACCATAATGCACACATTATGGTATTCTGATTATGACCCAAGAATTGCCGGAAGTTTTGACGCTCTTGCTTGGGAAAAAGGAATGGAGGGTTTTTGCGAATGTAAATCAACCGGAGCAGGACTTTATGACCTTAAAAATAGGGTAATACCTGATACGACTTGGTTGCAAATTTTGCACTATTTTACAATAAATCCAAATTTTCAATTTTGTTATTTGGTTGTTTGCGACTATCCTCAATTTGGTAATCGCAGCGTAAAAATAGACTGGTTGCGTATTTCTCGTCAAGAGGTACAAGATAGGATAACAAATTTACAAGGTTGGCATGCTTATTTATTAGCAAAAGGAGTGAGATAATGGGAACTGAAAAAGGCGTAAAACTTGATGACGGAAAAATTAGGCTGGGCTTGGTGCTTGGCGGTTTTGCAAAAGGTTTAAAAGAGGTCGGTTGTATCGGCACTTTTGGAGCAAACAAATATTGTGATAACGGCTGGCAGACTGTTGATAATGGGGTAAAACGATATACTGACGCTCTTTTTAGACATCTTTTTGCTTGACTTGAGGGCGATGAAATTGACGCCGAAAGCGGTTATAGACACTTAGCACATGCTGCTTGGAATTGTCTTGCCCTTTTAACCTTGACACACATGCCCAAATTTTTATTGCCAAAATCCCAATGGGGCTGTGATGACATAAGTAAATTTGAACAAAGCAAAGATATGATTTGGAAAGAGTTACAAGAGCGAAATAACAGGGCTATAAGCAGTCTTGGGAAAGATAAATAAAAATCATGGCAAAAACAATAGTCGGCATAATTTATAAGGCTGAAAATATACATACAGGCGAATGTTATATAGGACAAACGAAAAAAGATTTAGCAAGACGGATTTACGACCATGAATATGAGGCTTTTAACCGGAAAGCAACTGACAAATTTCATTCTGCTTTAAGAGAATGGGGACGTAAGGCTTTTAATTGGTCAATAATTGACGAATGCAATAACTACACAAAATTATCAAAGTTAGAGAAGAAATATATTAAACGGTATGACGCTATTGATAATGGTTACAATACACAAATTCGCTTTGACGCTAATGCAATAAATCGCATAAATGAAACAAACTATGTCAATAATTTTCTCAAGAGAGTGCAATAATTATCAAAACTTGTGATATAATAAAATAGTAAGGACGGAAAAATGGAAAAGCAATACATAGATGTTACAAACATTGAGGAAAACCCAAAACTTTTTCTCAAGATATACAAAGCGAGTTATTGTGTAAATCGCAAGTATAAAGACAATTATCAAGGTTACGATATGGTAAAAAGACTTACTCCACAACAACTTGCTAATCAAGCATTGAAAGACGCCAAAAAGGGAGCAGCCTATGCACAGTTTTTGGTTAAACCTGAAAATGCAATTTTATTAGTTTGTCGCAAAGAGGGCTTAACACGTAGGCAATTAGCGGAACTGATAGGCGTTAGGGTGTCAAGACTTGAAAACTGTTTGAGCAGAGATACTGTTTCAAAAGGCATAAAAGCATTGTTGCAAGAAAGATTTAACTACGTATAAAGGGACAAAAAATGGAAATTGATTTTGAAACTGACCCGATAACCGAGCAAGAAGTTATATCATTATTAGGAAAGAATTACAAAGTACAAGGCGATGAATTGGTTTGGGCTTGTCCTGCTTGTAGAGGTATGGGAGGCGATAGAGCCGCAGATAACCTTAAATTTAATCGTTCAAAACACATTTTAAAATGCTTTGCTTGTGATTATGGTCAAGAAATAACGAGCATAATTGCTCGCAGGCGATTTGAGGCACAACAGGGAAATGGCGAGGATTTCTCTGCTCAAACATCGCCTATATATACGCCACCGCCACCAAGCATGCCAAGACAAGAAAAACCGAAAGAAAAAGAAATACCTCAAGATAAATTGGACGAATATTATTGGGACTGCGGCGTAATGTTATTCAGACATAAAGACATTTTACGCAAAATGTTTGAAAAACATAGTATCATGCCTAAAACTGCTCTTGAATGCAATATAGGTTATGACGAGAAAAAGGACATGCTTGTTTTTCCAAGCAGAGCGATAGGCAAAGACCCTACACAAAGTATGTTTCCTTATTGTGAGGCAAACGGAGCAGAATATAGAGAATATACAGGCGAAAAGAGAATAAGACGCATAAGTGGCTATGATAGTCGTATTTGCCTTGTTACCGGAAATAATTTTGCTATGCGTGGAATTATTTGTGAGGGCTATAAAGACGCTTATAATCTTTATCAACTTATGAAAATTACCCAGCCTGAAATAATCAGCCATACTGCTATTTTTACAGTACAAAACGGTACAAATAGCATAAATACTGACTGTTGCTTACAAAAAGTAAATTGGCGTAGATTTGAAAGCATAGGACTTTGTATGGACAACGATAAGGCAGGGGACGAGGCGACTGAATTAGCGTTAGGTTTGTTTGACTGTATGGAAGATTTACGACCGCAGTTAATAGCAGGATATAATGATATTCAGAAACGATTTGAAAAAGAGTTTGCCCCTCAAGTTGATATTGAAAAAGCGTTGCAAGCGTCTTGGATAGATGAAATGGCGGCAAGTGAATTATGCTGCGAAATGCAAGTACCGTTTTAAGAAAAGGATTTAACAAATGAAAAAATCAGACACACGAAAAGTTAAATTATGTCCTAACTGCGGAAGTATTTTAATGTGGTCGTTCGCCATTAGGGGTTGCGAATATATATGTGTTCCTTGTGGCGAGGGTTTTCCCTTATTTAACGATTTTGAGGACAAAATTATTTCGCAAGACGAATATAACGCATTGAGAGAAAAATATAAAGACGATTTAGGTAAAATAGGTTTGCAAACCGCAAAAGCAGGAGGTGGCAAGTGCAATACTTGTGGAACTGCCTTTAATTGCGAAAATTGCAAAAGACTTGAGAAACATAAATTACAATATTTTGGAAAGGGTACGGTTAGAAATGTTGACGGTCGTATTGATTAAGATTTTAGAAACAATTTTTGATTTAATAGCAGTATTTTGTATAGTTACACTTTTTTCAGACTATTTACGCTGGAAACGCAAAAGAGAAATCATTATGGTAGATATGGCTGCTTTGTTTGATATTGTGCCTATTCTTAAAAGGGGTGTAATGTGGGTGCAAAATAATCCAAACAATAACTTAAATGATTACTTACAAGCCCATTTACCGGAATGTTTACCGTTTCCGACTGATTTGTTAAAGGCTATCAAGTATCAAAATGCAGGATATACCCTTATGTTTTATACTGAAATGCCAAATTGCACTCGTCCACAACTTGCAAGACTTTTGAATAATTGGCACTTAAAAGGCGATTTATGTCTTAATTTTAATGATGATTTTGGCGACCCAGCACAATTCAGAGAACTTTGTATTTATGAATTGCAAAAACATAGCAGAAAAGGGTCAAAAGTCAAAGGTATTATTGACACTTATCGCAGAGTAAACACAAATGCTGATAAATATTATGCACAAAAGGGAATTAAAATATGTTAATATGTATAAGGAGCAAACATAATGCAAGAACAGACACCTATAAAACTGACACCGGAACAAGAAAAAGCCTACAAGGCAAGAATGAAATATATTGAAAAGCACTCTGTCAAAAATCCAAATAACCCAAAGTATGAAATGGTTATTTTGGAAAAAGACGGCTCGCTAACATTGACAGGCGGCAGCGAAAAGACAGGTATTGCAATTATAAATCGTGATACCATAAAACATCAAGACATGCCGTATTGGCGAGTTATTAAGGCTAATTTTGATTTTTATAAAAAGAAAAACCGAAAATACTACAATTTAATCGTTGAATTTTTACAAGAACGCAAAAAGTGGGACGATATTCAGATGTGCTTTAAGTGTCTTAATCGTTTTGGCGAAGTGCTGGAAAAGCAGGATATTGATAGGCTATTATTCAAACTAAACCGCAAAAATCTTGACACTTATAATGCACTTATGCAAAATGTTGAGCAAATCTTAAAATCAGCAGAATTGTTTGGGTTTGCTATTGTCAAAAATGAGGACGGTAGCGAAACATCAGCAGAGCAACGATTAAAGATTATTGCTGATAAAGTCAGAGAGGCGAGGGTTTTGATTACAAAACAATATGAGGTAAATAAAAATGAGCAAAGCGACCGAAATCTTTAAATTACAAAGAGCCGTTTTTGGCGATGATTTGTGTTTAATCTATAACGAAAATCGTACTGTCATGGGTCAATATCCTA
Organism: bacterium; assembly: GCA_017470815.1. Taxonomy (GTDB): domain Bacteria; phylum Cyanobacteriota; class Vampirovibrionia; order Gastranaerophilales; family Gastranaerophilaceae; genus Zag111. The sequence goes on from JAFUXT010000018.1 coordinate 6,128, forward strand.
CAACAAAAGACGACCTGAAAATTTTGCAGGGCGAATATAAAACATACTTTTGGGGCAAGCACAACGACAACACAGGCAAGACGGAATTTATTAGGCATTGTACGCAAGATGAGGTTGATAAAATTGAGTGGTAAATTAGATATACAAGTTTTAAAATGTCGTCAGGCTATGGCTCTTAAAGATAAAGTTCGTTTTTCTAAAAGACGAATTGAAATGTGGGTTGACCACTTTGGCGAGGAGGGAGTGTATATTTCTTTTTCCGGCGGTAAGGATAGTACCGTTTTATTACATCTTGTCAGGTCGTTATATCCAGATATTGAAGCGGTTTTTGTTGATACAGGGTTAGAATATCCTGAAATTAAGCAGTTTGTAAAATCCTTTCAAAATGTTACAATAATAAGACCCAAAATGATGTTTAACGAAGTTATTGACAAGTATGGTTTTCCTATAATTTCAAAAGAGGTAAGTGAGGCGGTTTATAATGCAAGGTTACATTTGCAAGACGGTTATAAATATAAGCAACATTATGATAAACTTTGTGGAAATTTACTATCAAAGGACGGAAGTAAAAGCCCGTATAATTGCGAAAAATGGAAATTTTTATTAGACGCTCCGTTTAAGATTTCCAATAGATGTTGTAATATAATGAAAAAGACACCTGTTCATCTATATTATAGACAAACCAAAAAAGTTCCTATTGTTGGGATAATGGCTGCGGAAAGCCGATTAAGAACTCAACAATATTTAAAACAAGGATGTAATGGGTTTGATAACAAAATTCCGACATCTAATCCTATTGCATTCTGGACGGAGCAAGACATATTGCAATATTTAAAAGAGTTTAATGTTCCGTTTGCAAGTGTGTATGGTGAAATCAAACAAGATGAAAATGGAAAATATTACACTACTGGCTGTCAGAGGACAGGTTGCATGTTTTGTGGCTTTGGTTGTCATCTTGAAAAATCACCTAATAGGTTTGAAAAATTAAAAAAAACACACCCTAAACAATATAATTATATAATAAATGTTCTTGGTATGGGTCAAGTTTTGGATTACATCGGGGTAAAATATTAATGGGGCGACCAATTCAAAATATTTATAAGTGTAACAATTACACTAAAAACTATAACTTAAATAAAACTTGCAAAAATTGCAAAAGATGTGTAATATATTATGGCGAGTATTGTTATGACTATGAAGAAACCTTACTGCAAAAAGAGAAACGAAATATTGCCAATAGGTAAAAATATGCCGGAGGATTATTGTGTGGACTGCGAACATTTTGACAATGGCGACTGTTTCACTGCAAATTTACCTGTGAAATATACAGGCGATATTATTCATATTGTTAAACCGACCGCCAAAATTTTGAAATTTGAAAAAAGAGAGAAAAAGGATAGTTGAAACATTTACCTTATTGGATTATTATAAATTGATTAAACTCCCCAGCGAAATTAAAAAGTTTGGGGACTTTTTATATCTTTAGGTATATTTTATCATTAGACTATATAACCCCTCTTAAAACGCCTCCTAATAGCCTTAAAATGAAAGTGCCACCAAAGGCAGCACTCCGAGCGTTTTTTCAAAATGAAAAAGATTTAACGACTTAATTATACATCAAGCATGCAAAATAAGTCAATTATAATAAGTCAGAAACCGTCTGTAATATAGATTTTATGTACTTATCGCCATTAAAACCTTTTCGTCTTATACCTTTAAATTGAGTTAGGTAATCAGCCATAGCCTTTAGGTTAATAAAATCCCTTAAGGGTTTATTACCTCTTGCATTGTTTTTACGCTTACTTGCTAAAACAAGGTTTGATAGGTCGGTTGTGCCTCCTTGCTCTCTGCAAAGTAAATGTTCAAGACTGCAATTATCTTTAGTGAGCCTGTCGCCATAAAAACCTTTTTTAACTTGTGGTAATTTACCCTTTTTATATAGGGTTTTAAGTACGGAATTGTAGCCACCAAAAGTAGGTTGTGGCTTAATAGGCTCTGTTCTCATAGGCGTTTCCTCTCTTATGTAATCAAAATATCTTTGAACAACCTGTCTATATCAAGCATAGGTTTAATGGTTTTTGTAGCCCAGCCAATATTCAAATATACAGCACTACCCATTGTATTTGCCATAAAGTTGTTTACTCCGGTCGCTTTCAACATTTCCTTGAATAATCGGTTGTTTTCAGAAAAACTGACATCTATCGTTTCGATATATTCTTGTGGAATGTCATCACAAACATAAACCGAAACATCGGTATTTCCGTTATATCTGCCAGTCTTTTTAAGTGTTTCAAGAAATCGGCATTCTCTCTCGGTCGCTTTTTCATTCAGATAAAGCAAGCCTCTCTCAATTAGGTCTTGCTCGGTTAGGTTTGATATAAGTAGTTTATGAGTAGCACAACCTATATCATGAATGTGGCTGGCTCTAACATCGACAAAAGTATTGTTTATAAAAGTAATATTGTCGGTAAAGGTATAACGAGGTGCAAATATTATGCCTGCATGTGTTGCAAAAACCTCATTATCCTCAAGAATGAACTTGTTACCGTCCCCTATTTGTTGCAAACGGCTTTTATAAGTTAAAGGTTTAATCACATTTAACACTTGCCAAAGCCTCCATAAATAAAGTATCAATTTTGTTGCGAATATATCCGTCAAAAATAAATACAAGCCATTTTGGCAGGCGTTCTCTTACATATTCATACGCTTTCTCTTTCATTCCAATAATGCTTGTTTTCTTGCCTCTGATTAGTTTAATCAGGAGTGTTTTAACTTGTGCCTTTAATTTTGCTGATAAAATCATTTCTTTGCCCTCTCTTGCTTTCGCACTTGTATTTTTAACTCGCCTCCGCATTTTTGACAAGTTGTACTAAAACTATTAAATTTTTGACCCTCTTTTTGCGGTTTTTGTATTTCGCCGCACTTTTTACAAACAAAATCAAACATGTTCTACAAAACTTTCTCTTTCATTAAACAGGCAGAAAAATCCTTTTGAGTTCTTGCCCCATTGAGTAGTGTTTTTTGTTTCAATAGCCCAAATAGTAACTATATCGCCTTTTTTATATTGTCCGACAACTTTTGCGTCCATTCCCGCATGCTCTCTAATATTTAAAGCAGAGGCGATAACTCTAACCTTTGCAGGCAGGTTATCGCCAACATTTTGTAGTTGAAGTTCAGCAGGTACAAAAATTAAAGGAATAATATTATCAGGATTATTTCGATACAAAGCCAATTTATCAGAGCGTACAAAATCAGAGCAAAGATGTCCGTTGCCGTCTGCAACCTCAATATGTCCGTATGGGTGCGTAGGTTGCTTATTCCAAATTACAAGCGACCCAGCAGGCAAATTTGTAGTATCTTTTGACTGCTTAAGAAAACGCCACAAATTAGACATCTTAACCTTTGAAATCCAAGTCCAAGCGTTGCCACGATACTGCCTTGCGATGTTTTCGCCCATGACCATAGAGAGAGCGTCCCCAACGGCTAACGCACACTTACCTTGCGACTGTGTGCCTCCCATTTTATTTGCTACCTTATAGGCAGCCTCCCCAAACGCTTTGCCAAAATCTTTCATTATTTGCTCCCTATATTGTTATCAAAGTCTTTTTTATATTTCTTAAAGTCTTTGTAATCTTTCTTTTCAAAATTATTCGCATACTTAACGGCAATATCAAGAGCCTTGTTTGCTGCTTTTATTGCTTTTGAGGCATTTTTAGCAGATTTGTTGACGGTCGTTTCCGACTGTCTTTCAATGGCAGTATTTTGTGTTTCTTCAAATTTTGCAAGCATGTCGCAAAATGATTTAATCGCTGCTGCTATCGTCCCCAGCATTGTCATCGCCTCCTATATGGCTATGTCTATTAAGTATCTTTTCAACATTATCTAAAAACCATTCTGCAAGCAAATCAAATAAGCGAGAGCCAAGATAACCGGAAGTAATGCCAACTGCAATTAAAAATTCACTACTATCCGTCTTTTGCAGAACGATAAAACATACAATTATCGCAACCAAAACAGAGGTAACTACCATGCTTGTATAGGATTTAAGATTATACTTACTACTATGCGTGTTAAGATATTTGGCAGTTCCTCCAAGCAACCCCAAAAACCCAAATATAAGAAAATGTATTAAGTCCTCTATTTTAAAGTTCATAATAATTGTCCCTCTCTTTGCTTTTGCATTTTGTATATATATGGCGTACAACCATGCAATTTACAAAAATGTAAGGAATTAGAAATACGAAGAAAAATACCAAGTGAGCAGCAGTACACCATTGGCTTGAACGATAAATGTAGATATTCATAAGATAACAAACAGCCAGCCAAAATGGTGTCCATTTATAAATCTCAAGTGCTTTTCTATGTATTTTCATATATTACGCTCCTATTCTTCTTGCCCTTTGGCAATTTTATACTCGGTATATAATTTTTCTTGAACTTTACCAAGATAACCAACAAGAGCCTTAAAAGCCTCTTTATCCATGCTAACTATTTTTTCCGGATTTTCAGTAGCGTCCCAAATAGCAATAGGATAGATAAGTTCAGGGAATATTTCGCCTTTTTGTAAAAAGTCAATATATACACCGTCCTCGCCTTGAGCATTTTTAACCCAAAGGGGCTTGTATTTATTACCGTTTTCAGGGTAGATAACAGGCTTATCGAGAGCGGCTTTATAATTCAAATATGCGTCAGAATTATAATTTTCCCCCGATATTTCTTGTCCGATTAAGAATATATTGTATTCATCATCGGTCAAAAATGCCTCGTCATAACTATATTTAATGTTTTTTATTTCTTCATTTTGAGGGTCAACGACTTCCTCACTTTTAAAATCTTTTCTAATATACCAACCATTAAGTGCTTTTTCCACTCTTTCAGGTTTATCGTTAATCTTTTCTGCTCTTTTGAATGTTATCGCCATTTTGTTCCCCTTTTTCTTTAATCTTATCACTATTTTGCTTTTTCTGCAAATTTAACGATTTGGAATGTTTGCTAATTACCGACTTGCAGGCTTTTATGCTGATTTTCTTTGCAATATATTTTTCTCTAATTAGCCATGTATCTGAATGCTTGAAATAACCCATATACGAAAGGACTTGGCATGCGTCATACCAAGTCAATTTCTCTTTTTTCTCTAACTTTGAGGCTTTTCGTGTCGCTTTATACATAATAGGTTTTCTCAATATTGTTTTATCTCGGTAGAACTTAAAGCCTATAAAATCAAGAGGTCTGCCCTTGCGTTTGCCGTTTTTATCTATATAATCAAATCTGAATATTTGCCAGTTACTTTTTATATCCAAATCTAATGTTTTTAAAAACTCTCTAATTTTCTCAAGGCAACACTTTAACTCTTTTTTATTCTTGCCAAACATAATCATATCGTCCATATATCGAACATAGCAACGAATGTGTAATTTTTCTTTTATAAAGTGGTCAAGGTCTTGTAAATACCAGTTTGCAAACCATTGGGAAGTGTAATATCCTATTGGCAAGCCTATATCAACATCTTGCCCCTCAAAAGATACGATGTTAGACTGCAAAATTGTATTTAAGAGCCACAACATACGTTCGTCTTTGATTTTATTAGCAAATTTTTGTTTCAGAATATTTATGTTTATACTTTGGAAGAAATGATGAATGTCTAATTTTAAGACATATTTTATATTTGATTTGTTCCATTTGCATTTTTTAGGTGGGTTTGAAATATTATTTTTCCTAATATATTTTTCTATGTATCTTTGTCCCAGCGTAGCCCCTCTGTCCGGTATAGAGCCACAAGAATATTCGTACATGCCTTTGTAGAATATTGGTTGCATAACTTGAATAACTGCATGATGAATGACTTGCTCATAACAAAAGTCGGGGCGTATAATAAGTCTTTTCTTTTGCGTTATTCCGTCATTTATAACTTCAGCTCTATGTTTACGAGGTTTCCAAGTTTGCTCAAGTAATTGTTTTGTAATCTTTTTAATATGTTTGTCGGGGTTAAGAAATACATCATATACATCGTCCCTGTCCCTTTTTCGCAGCGAGGAGCGATTTATGGCTTTTGCAAGATTTCCGTATTCAATGACTTTTTCAAATTGGTGTTTGTAAGTCCTCACATTGCCCTCTGTTTTTCTTGTAGCCTCGCAGATTTTCGTTGCCTACTAACCCACGCCTTTGTCAGCCTAATTTTTACCAAGTGGTAAGGAATATGGAATACATTTGAAAGTTATATATAACGAAACGATATATATACGATTTTATATGTTCATAAGGATATTTCTACAAGATAGGGACGACCCGATGTTCCAGTTCGCATTCGAGGGGGCATTGTTCAAATTCGTAGCGAAAGCCCCGACTATCAAGCCATTGTTGCAATTACTGCCGACATGAGCCGCTGCCGTACTCCAAATCCCTGAAATCTTATAAAGTTGTCAAGATACGAACAAAAATATAGTATCACATGTCCGTATCTTTTGCAACTTTTATATCCGAAACGCTTATGTGGTGCGGTTTTCGTTTCAGGGGGACTTGTCCCCCTGCTCCCCCTATTGTAAAGGTGGTTTACAAGAAAGGGACGACCCGAAGTCCCAGCGCGCATACGAGGGGGCAAGGTCCAAAACCGTAGCGAAAGCCCCGACTATCAAGCCAGCGGTGCAAGCACCGCCGACAAGAGCCGCTGCCGTTATGCCGTTATTAAACCACATACCGTCTGTATAGTATGTTGAAGATGAGCCGTTTGCTTGTGTAGGGAAAAATCCGTAAGGAGCAACAAGCGAACCTGCTGAAATATAACCCCCACTTGTACCTGACGGTGTTAAGCCAAGAGAAATATAACCACTACCTGACATATTGTATTCGTCAACAGTTGAACCGTCAGCAGTTCCTCTTGTTAATTTAATCATTTGAACACCATTGACCATAATCCAGCCAACAATTCTTTTCCATAAATTGCCATAAAAGTTTTCAATACCGAATACTTTAACTGTTTCAGAGGCGGTTGTACCATGGAATAATCCGTTAGCATTTCTTGCCCCTGATGACTTTAAGTGGCTTGCTTGCGAGCCGCCTGTATAGTGTCCGTTTCCGAATACTGTTTGAGTATCAGTTGATTTTCCAATTAAAACAAGTAAATCTCTGACAAGCAGATAGTCTGCAAGCGTTCCGTTAGTCCAGTAAGTACCGTTTGCACTCGCCCAAAGAATTTCGTTTGTCATCGTGCTGTTATTATAAGGGGCACGACCTGACAAAGAGCGTAATTGGTTAGATACATTACTTGCGTCATAAGCAGACATAAACATTTCAGGAATTAAATCGCCGTCTTTGTTAATGTGCGTATAACACTTCCAAGCGTCATTAATTTGTCTATTAGCAAACCAATAATAGTCTTTGTAGCCGTCAGTTTCATAATAACGCCAAACTTGAGGAAATCCGACCATAACATTACCAGCATAAGATGTATTTGTTATGTCTGACGCAGTTCCGTCTTTCTTTTGTGCGTAATTATCAGGATTTAACTCATAATCAACAGTTCCGTCATATTTTAACATTACTGGACGAGGCATGAAAAACGCATTTTCCCAGTCGCCATATATAAAGCGAGAAAGAGTGTAATTCATATATGCAGATTTAAAGTTTTCGTTATGACCTACATAATGTACTCTTGTGGCTGGGTTGCTATCAGCCGTATCAATATAATAGCCATAAATTGTCGTTCCAAAAAGGTTTCTTGGGTCAAGGTTTACAACCCCATTTACTGATACAGGGAAAGCCCTGTAATAATATTCAACAGTTGTACTCGGAACATTATCAACCAAAGCAGTATTGTTATATGCGTCTTTCGTTGTGTTTTCTGCAACTACAACACCGTCCTCTGTACTTTGTGGATATGCCCCTGCCTTTCTGACAATAACCGTTTTAGCCCAAGTACACAAAATATGATTATCAATTATTGTGTCTGCTGGGTCTTGCCAGTTTAATGAATAATTAGAGCCGTCAGAACTTCTTTCAACTCTCAAATTGTAACAAGCAGATGTAGGAATACCCTCGTTGCCACTTCCGGTAGTGCCACCACCACCGCCGCTACTTGAGCCTCCTCCTGCCGTTTGACTAATTCTGCCATAATCTATCACGCTAAAGTCCTCCCCTGTATAATTTAAAGTAAATCGGGCTATTGTGCAATATCTTTCAAATTGATTTGCAATAGCCAGCATTGAACTGTCCAAAGCAGGGTCAGCCGCAGCCGCACTTGCCAAATCATCATATTGCGTATCGCCTGTAACATACAAATAGTTTGTTGTGTATGGAGTTGTGCCAGCAGTAGGCAAACCAACGAGCCATACGTTCATAAATTTTCCGCTTTCAAGAGCCGTCAATGTGTAATCATTGTTATACATTGGAGCATTTGTCGCAACATTTACAGGCACAATTTCAGCCTGACCGCCCTCACAAGCGAGGACATTTTCTGCGGTTGCTCTTGCTTGCATGTATATTGACCCTGTGCTTGTTGTAGCAAGGATTTGAGAAAAGTTTGCCAAACCTATTTTTGCTTGGTTTATAACTGGGTATCTTTGTTGTGGTGTATCTGTAACAACATTTGAAATCTGACCACCGCTCAATACGACCATTCCTGTCGTAGCGTTCAAATATTCAATAACGCTTTCAGATGTGCCGCCAAGCCCCCAAGTTTGAATTGCAAATTTATTACCGTCAGCCAAAATAACAATTTCGCAAATATGATGAACAAAATCACTTTGTACTGCCGGATAGCCTGTTGACCATTCTAACGCCTGTGTCTGCGTATTGTAATATAAATAATGTTTTCCAACATCGGTAGGCATATTATCTGCAATAAAATTTGACAAAGCAGATACCAAAACGCCTCCGAGATAGAATACGCCCCCTATACCCATGACCGTACCAGCCGACCAGTCAATAGTTATTGTAGGAGCAGTCGCCCAGCCAGTATCAGTATTAAAAGCCCCAGCCGTTACCGATAATCTGCCGTTGCTATCGAGCGTAATAAGGTTGTTTTCATCTGTGCTTACAATTCCTCTGATAAGGTTTTGTAATGTAATTCTTGCACCGTCCCCTTGAGCAATATTGTTAATGCCTAACAAATATTGACTTAACTGCATTTCCGTCAATTCGTGGAAAGAGTTGATAGGAGTTGTTTGCGTAATGTTTCCTATTGGTGTGTTCATTGACATTGTAAAGTCCTCCCCTTATGTTGTATAATACATCTTTTTAGTATAATCTGCAAGTAATTTTGCTGGTAAAGTCCTCGCCTTGTACTTCTTCTATGTTACTGATAACCATACTTAAAATTTCAGTAACTCCAGCCATAAACAAATCGCCTGTATAGTAAATTTCAGCACCGTCAACATCGTAAAATCCATGACCTCTCAAATTTGATGTATTTGTATCAATAGGCGTTTGGAAAAGAATTTTTGAAACGGTTGCTGTATTTGGGACTAATTCATAAGTGTTTACATTAAAGCCCTCGCCCGATATATCAACCGAGCGTATTGTAGCCGTCATGCCCTCTGATACCGGAAATGGCAACGATGACTTAAACCCGATTATTTGCGAGCGGTCAGCATTATATAAAAGTTCTTCAATAGAACCGGAACAACCCTCATTTAATCGTGTATAGTCTGCAACAAGCACCCTATCCAGTATTTCCAAGTCTAAAACTTCTCTTGCAATATTAAAAGTTGCTGTTGTGTTCTTTTCGTTCTCTATTTCTAATTCATACGCAATTCTGCGTTTAACATTATCAGCATTTTTAATATATTGTAATTCTCTCTTTTCAGGTTTGTAATATTGGTCGTCTTTACCCTCCTCCGGCTGCCAATGGCATGCTCCGTCATACCAATAGCCTGTTATTTCGTCCTCCGACCAAGTTTCTTCGTTAATAAAAGAACAACGCAAAGCCATAAGGCGATTTAAGCGACCTCTTTTGCGAACAATACTTAAATCCCAACTATTTTCAGCATTAATTAAGGTTTTAATAGGTCGTCCGTCCTCATTTGTATCAACCCTTAAAACTGCCTTGCCCCATTTGTTAGGTATGAAATATAATTGATTATTGCTTGCAATTTCATTGATAACGGTTTCATATTTAATCTCGCCTGTAACTATTCCATCGCATTTACACCCATGAGCCTCACACCATTCTCTTGCCTTTTTAAACGAGGCAAGGTCAATTTGGTCAGGCGACATAGGGTCAGGGTTGCTTGCTTGGTCAGTAAGCAGATAATATATGATGTCAACAGGATTTCTACTTTGCTCAAGCCCTCCTGTTTTTAAATTTGTGATATATGGAAAAACAATAGCCCCTAATTCGTCCACTTCTCCGTCTAATTGTGTCGTAGCATTAAAAGTACATGCAATTTGAGAAACATAAGGTAAGATACTGCTATCAACAACCGGAATTCCTGATTTAAGCCTCCAAACGATTTCAGAAATATAAATAGAGCCAACCCAGTAATCATCTTTTGTAAATACAATAGGCATTACTTTCACTTGATATTGCCCTGCTGTTGCAAATTGAATACCTACGCATTCGTAGAAATTATCATCGGCATTATTTATATCATCGGGAGTTTTAAAGGTAAAATTATTGCCATTTCTTGTAATACGACTGCTCAAATTGCCTATATTTCCGTCAATATCTCTCGTATAAATTCTTGCGATATTGCTTTCATTCATTCCATGCCACTGTGTTTCGTCTTTGCGTTTCCATTGAACTTCCGCACTAATTGAAACACGAACACGCTTGCCCGAACTTGAATTTATGGAGTATAAACCTTGAGGGAAATTGAAATGTATATCACAATATTGCGTTTCAGTAGGCGACTGTGATATAATTTCGTTTCTATCGCCATTATAACTATTTACGCCTTGATTTACATTTGCCTCGAAAGTATCTTCGCCAATAGTAACTGTTTCATCAATTAAATAACAATTCAAATTACCCTCTGCCGAATTGCCTCTTGTGTTGCCGTTTGGAGTTGTAGTTGTATAACGATATTCAGATATATTGTAAGAACCTAAACTAATTGTAACTGTTTTTGTGGCGTTATAACTACCTGTCGCACTATCATAAACTAAATCATTTTTTGTAATTGTTACAGAAGTTGAAAGCGTTACATCTAAATCGTTTGATACAAAAGTTGCTGTTAAATCCATTTGTTTGTTTGTCCAAGAATTATACGCAACTCCTGTAAAATTATAATTTTGAGTTATAGTTAAAGATGTACCGGAACATTGGTCATTATAATAGGCTATTGCAGACTGAAAAACTGCTTGCGACTGGTCAAAAGATAATTCTTTGTTAAAACTTTCAGTAACAGCGTTGTCCCAGCCTATAAATGAGTTAATTCCGTTAGCCTGCTGCAAACTGTAAGAGGACGGACGATAATTTGACAAAAGAATATCGCCAAGCCTAAAATCAGAGTATCGAGCATTTGAATACCCTGCAACACTATAAACCCTGTATCTATTGCCGCCGTAGCCGCTTTTAACAAGAGGTATGCAGAATTGAGAATAATTAAAAACTTGTAAGGAACGCCCAAAAGCAATAGGCACAACTTCCTCTTGTAATTCGTTTTTAGCCCCTGATAATGAGGGCGAATTATTTGACTGATATGTAGGTTTATCCGTTCCGTTTGAACTGCCTTTTGGTTTTGCTCCAAACTTTCCGGCAATAGCAGAAACACCCATAATCAAGCCACCGATAGCCAACGCAGCAGCAACCCCAACAATAACCCCTGCGACTGCCGTTGATACTGACAGAGCGGCTGCAACTGCTCCGACTATACTTGTAATCAACGCAGTAATGGCTTGGGGTTTTTCTCTAATTTCAATAAAAGCATTTCTCGGAATTATTGTATATGGTTTTATTCTTTTACCGTTTACCAAAAGGGTTTTATAATAACCGTCATCGCCAACAGGCTCATTTTTGAACACCATAAAAGCAGGCAACCAAGCCCAGTATTTCAATTCGCTAAAATACTGCCCTAATTGTCTATGACAAACCGTTGCCGGAGCAAAAATTTTAATTTTTAACTTATTTTTCCATTCTATAAATGACATAATTTTTCCCCACATCTGCAATATCGCTTACTTGTACGCCTGTTTTTGGTAAGTGTATAAAACTTTCATTATTTATCATAACTCCTGCATGCTGATTTGCAAAGAGCGAAAAGACTATAATGTCGCCCTCTTGTGCCTCGCCAGCAGGAATTTTTTTGTGTTTAATGTTTGATGTTAATTCATACTTAAATTCTGCCTGTATTTCGTCCGCAGGATATTCAGGCAAATCAATATTATATAAATCTTTATAAATATCTCTTACAAAATCCCAACAAACATATTCGCCCTCTTTGTAGCGTTTTGTTGTCATATATTTAATTAAACTTTGCTCGTCCATTTTACCCTCCTTAACGATGATTTAAGTTGACGAAAAGGGACGGGTTTTTGCCCCTAAAACGCCCTGCATTTATTGTGTAACAATTTTTCATAACAAGAGAGGCGGTTACAGTTTCCATAGTTTCAGTTTGGTCGGTGTCCCAAATATACTCGCCCAAATTTACCCAATTACTTGAACCGTCATAATCAGCAAGAATGAGCCAACATTGTATAATAATATCTTCAAAACTATTGTCAGCCGCTCTTAAAATATTTGAACTAATCAAATTGACATTCGTAACACCAAATCCTGAATTGTCAGTTTCACTTTGGGACGGTAAATTAAACGAAAAAGGGCATGGTTGATAGATAATCTTGTTTCCGTTTTCGTCCGTTCTCGTATGTTCAACAACATCATTACAAATACTATAACGCCCATTTACAAAACTACTATGCTTAATATCAGCCGCCAAGCAAAGAACTTTATCAAGGGTTTTTGTAGCACTTATCATTGGTAAAATAGGCATTAGTACATCACCTCATCATTATCGTAAACTAAAGCACCATTACCCTCTGTAACAATTCTTTCAGGTGTATTTTCAGTAATAAATCTCTTAATCGGAATTGCATTAGAGAACGCATAAATCTTAAGTTGAACATAAACCGCTTGAACACTATTACCAGCAGGCTCTACGGTAGGTTGTTCAAGAATATAACAACGCATAAAGCCGTTGAGTTTAACATCATAAATCCAACAAGGTAAAGCCCTGTTATTCGTGGCTCTTGCATACCAAAACCACCATGTTTCTTCCGTATCAACATAGATTTTTGCAGAAATTATACGACCTCCGGCAGAAAATCTTGAATGAGTTATAGGAATACCAGCGTCAGGGTCAACACTCACGACTGTTTCCTGCCTTGTAACTTGATAACCGTCATGTAAAAGTCGCCAAGGCATAATATATAAACCGTCTGTCGTTGATTTAACAAACAATTCCTCTTGAGTATTGAAAATTACATTATTGTCTTTCCCCATTTTAACCTATCTGCCTCCCTTGCTTTTGCAAACGACTTTGTGCCGCTACCATACCTTTATTTGAACGGCTGCTTGCAAGCATTGAATTTAACTCTGCAATTTTGATTTCCGTACTATTATCAGGGCGTCTTTTAACTTCTACGGCGGCATTTGTATAATTATTGATAGTAACTTGTGGAGCAACCGCACCAATACCTACATCGCCATTCGCCATGCGTTTTGCAGGAGCGATAACTTCTGTGCCAGCCTCACCAGCCAACCCAACATTACCGCCCTGCATAGGAAACATTGTAGGCGAGGACACAATGCCACCTTTCGCATGGGGTACAACATTTGTGGACTTTGAAAGCGAACTTACACCTGACAATTTATTGCCAAGTCCTGACATCGCTCCTCCTATCATTTGACCGCCACCAGCCATAGCAGCCCCAGCGGCTATTCCTGCCCCTGTCATTACTGTTCCAGCGGCTATTCCTGCCCCTGTAAGAGTTGCTGCAAGAGGAGCAAGAAAACCACCTACGAACGGAATTTTTGCAACACTTTCAGCCGCCGTAGCAACTGCAAGAGCAGCCATAGCAGTTGCAGCCGTACTTGCTGACGCTGCCAAACTTGCCATAGCGGCAGCCATTGTTGTTAAAGCAGGAGCAGCCGTTGTAAAGGCAGAACTTGCTATTGTCATAACGGCAGCCATAGCACCTAACCCAGCCGCAGCAATAGGGGCAGCCGTAGCCATGCTTGCGATACTTCCTGCTGCTGAAACGGCTGGGCTTGCAACATTAGCAATACCCATACCAGCGTCAATAGCAGATGACGCCACTCCCCCAAGCCCTGTAATTGTGCTTGATATTGCTGGATTTGTAGCGTTCAACAAAGCGTCTGAAAGTCCTGTTGCCTGTCCTGTTAAGGTAGATAATATGCTACCTGTGTCTGCGTCCCCTGTAATAGAGGCTGCTGCTCCTGTTAGAGAGCCGCTTGACTGTCCCCAACCAAACTTTTGCTTAACATTCGCCCATGCTTTTTGAATACCACCAAAAGCACCGTTTAATGCCCCTGTGCCTGTATATGTAGGATTATCTTTTGTCCCCTCAAGAGGTGTGCCAGCAAACCCCGACCCAGCACCTAACAAAGCAGATACAAAGCGGTTTCCACTTCCATTTTTAGCCCAGCCAGCCTGCCAGCCAGCAAGAACACTATTGCCAATTTCTTTAATCCAACTCGTAGCAACCGATTTAATTGCGGATAAAGCAGCATTTTTAAATCTATCCCAAACTGAAAGATTACTGTCAAAATCCAAAAGGCTATCAATTAGGGTATCTGACAATTTACTTGCCTCACGATTTGTAATTTGTAAAATATCCTCTCTCTTTTTCAATACCTCTTGATATTTAATTTCAGTATTGAGATTTTTCATTGTTTGCTTTGCGTTCTCAATTTCTGCGGCAGTATAAGCCGTAGAATTTGCCAAACGGTATTGATATGTCTTTGTGGCTGCCTCTGCCTTTTTTTTGGTTAAATCCCAGCCTGTAACCTCTGTTTGCGTTAATAAAGCAACCTGACGATTTACTTCTTCAATTTGTGCCTTTTCTCTTATATATGCGGCACTTACTTGTTTATATTTATCGCTTGCGGTATCGCCAGCCAAAGCCATAAGTCTGATTTCTTCTTCGTGGGCTTTCATGCTTTTTTGTAAAGCCTCAAAAGCGTCATCAGCCTTTTTAGTTCTCGATGATGATTTTCCTTTTCCTTTACCTTTTCCTTTGCTGTCGCCCCCTGCGTGTAAGCCTGCAACCGAACTTTGAGAATACATCAGTTGACTTGCTAATTTTGCCTCCTCTTGACCGAGAATAGCGACAGTATCTTTATAGCGTTGCATAGCCTTATCTTGACGGTCAAAATCAACTTGTTTAATTAAATCGACCATACCTGAAAGTCCGCTATTGATATAATTATGCGTAGCCTTACCAACATTCCAAGCACTATCTGCAAATCCGTTCATGCTTTTTGAGGCGTTATCAAGGGCAACTGCCATTTCTTTTGCACCAATTTTGCTCGTAACCCATGCACCTTTTTCTGCAACCTCTGCAAAAGCCTTTGTAGCAAGTGAAACAAGCCTTGTAACTGCTTGACCTACGGCAACAACAACGTGTACTATACCAGCACCAATACCTTGCAAAACAAGCACAACGCCTAAACCAACTTGTTTACACCTTGCTCCGAAAATAAGCCATTTATTACTCAATTCATCAACATATAACTGTTGTGCTTTCATCATTTCAGACTGTATCGCCATTTTAGCGATATTTTTAGCCTGTTCATCTGTAACATTCTTAATAGAAATGCCATGCTCTTGAATATATTGCAAAACTTCCGGATATTGAGAGCGTAACATTTCAAGATTTCTATTATAAGCCTCTTGTTGTGCTGATGAACGGTTTTGAATTTCCGCTAATTGAGTAAATTCAGAGATAAGCCCTGTTACATTGTTTGTAACATCACGCTGCTGGACGGCAGCCTCCTCAAAAGACTTATTTGCCTGACTTACTGAATTTGCACAATATAAAGCAGCCGCACCAACTGCAAGCAGGGTCGCTCCGACAGGATTTGCAACCAAAGCCCAAAGTGCTTTACCAGCAGCAATAGCATTGGCTTTCATAGCAGTTAAAGCCGTATTTACAACGCCAAATTTTGTTACAAAAATAACAGAGGCAGTCGCAGCAGTTAGCATGGCTGCCTGCATAGCAGTAACCGCAGCAGCACTTTCCCCAAGTCCTCCTGTAACTCTATTAGCAAGCCCTAACACATTTGTCCAAATCTTAATAAAAGGCACGAAAGCATTATTCATTGCTTGTCCAATATTGGCTTGCAATAGGAATGTTTGTGTCTGCATGCGATTTAAGTGTGCATTATACTGGTCAACGGCAATTCCAATTTGTTTGCCTAAACTATCTTTAACCATAGCAGCGAAATTAGGCAAGAAATCTTTTGACATTACCTCGCCCTTTTTCATTAAGTCCATAAGTTCCCCAGCAGTTATACCCATACTTTGAGCAGCCAATTCAAACGCCCCCGGAAGTGCGTTACCTAATTGTCTTTTAAGTTCTTCTGCTTGAACTGTGCCTTTGTTTGCCATTTGTTCTAATGCGACAAATACATTTTCCATTTGAGCAGAGGACAGGTGTAACGATACCATAGCCGTTGACAAATCTTCAAATATTTGTCTTGACTGGGCTATTGTGCCTCCTGACCGAGTAAATGAAGTCATAAATTTTGCATAAGGCTCATAGGTTGACTGTAAATTCAAACCAAGTCTGCCTGCCATGTCTGCGGTAAATGCCATTTCGTCAGCACCCTGCCTTAAACCTCTCGCACCAGCAGCCATGGTATTTTTTATGCCGTCCATAGCAACCCCAGCCTTTGACATGTCGCCTATCATATTACCGAGGGAGGCTATAACTCTCTGAATACCGTCAGCAGCCAAATTACCAAACAGGGAGGAAAGAGCCATGCTTTCATTACCTGTGTCCTCCATTTGCCCTGTCAGTTGTTTAAATTTATCATCTACGGCAGCAACTTCGCCTTGTAATCTTTTATATTTTTCGCCCATTCTGCCAAGTGTAACATCATTTAAGTTTCCGGCAGCAATAGCCTCTTTAAGACGATTACCATACTGTTGTAATTCCTCATTCATGCGACTATATGAGCCGCTTGCAGACATTTTCATTTTGTTATTTACATCTTGAACGGCTGCGGATAATCTTTGATATTCTGATATAGCAGCATTGAGGTTTGTCCCCTTTTCGCCTGTTGTATAAAGATTTTTTAAAGCCAATTCAGCAGCAGCCAATTCAGCCTTTAGTTGATTATAAGGGGCTTGGGCTTTTTCAGCCGCAGTAGCCATTTTTTGAGCAGCCGCAGCGTTTCTCATGTGCTGCATTTCTAACTTTGCAGCCTGCAAAGCAGTTCTATTCATTTCCGTAGCCAATTTTTGCTCGCCCATAGCAGCAGCATTATTGGCTTTGTTTACATCTTGAACTGCTTTAGAATAATTAGAAATTGCCCCTGACAATGAATTAAACTCTCTTGTTAGAGCAGATATTTCTTTGTTTCCCCAACCTGTATTTTCCAGCAAGTCAGTAACCTCTTGCGTCTTATCTGCAAGAGTTGTCAATATCTTAACGGCTCTTTCGCCTCCTATGGTTTGAATATCTATACGTAAAGCGTCATCAGACATTAAGACATTACCTCCTTAAATCGCTTTTTTAAATCTTCTTGGGTTTCTTTCATGGCAGCACGCACATATCCAACAGGCTTTGTAGCCTTGATATGTACTTCGTCTGCGTAAACATCTTCGCCATTTACCCCTTTAAAATGTAATTTTTCAGCGTTTTTAGGGCGGATAGTTATATCGCCAAAACCATATTCAAGTCTTTTAGCGGCTGGGTGGTCAACAAAAACAGCATGCTCATTTTTGTCATGGTAAACAACATTATCATCTTGAAAACTATTGTGAAATTCATAAGGATATTTGGGGTCATTATTAAATTTTTGTCGTGCTTGAGAGCGTATATTTCTAACAAGAATATCCCCAGCCTCGTCTTGAATTTGCTTAACTCGGTCAGAAATTCCCCTTATCTTAAGTATTAAATTTTCGTTAGAAACATTTGCCACCGTTGTACTCCTGCATAAGTTGTAATACCAAATATCGTGTTGCATATATATAGCCACTTGTCAAGGTTTCATCGTCTGCCGAGATTTTTCTAAAGCCGGAAATGTGCATATAAGCGTCATCTAACAGTTGATAAAACTCCTCGTCTAAATTGGCGAGGAGTTGACCTTTTTTACCGATAGCGATAGGATTTTTCTTATCGCCTACGAACATTGGCGTTTTTGCCTCGACCTCACTTAATTGTTTGTGTCGGGTGTAGCCTTTTGCGTGGAGTTCCCAGCCGATTTTGACTTTTTTACTAAAGCCTCTTTGGCTTTTTCATTTTCCGTATGTTTTTTATGCCATTGTACTAATACATCAGTAATATCAATAGGTACGCCATACTCAAGTAACTCTGCAAGAGTGTTGCATTGAATTTGTGTACCGTCCTCTAATTCAACATCAACAGGTTTGTCAAAACCAAGACAAGTATTAGAGAATGTCATTAAATTATCCTTATTTGTATTACCCTCGGCACTACGAAAATAATCCATACTGCGAGGCAACCTGAATGTTGCCCCAACAGTAGAATTATCCTCAAATTTGATTTTTGCCTTGTATGTAACTTGGTTGTATGCTTTTATTGCCATAATTTCCTCGCTCCTTTATTATTGCAATAGTGTACTAACAATTAGGCAGCAATTCTGTTTTCTTTAACGAACTGCGGCTCAAATTCGCCTGTTGTTACTGACAAAGATACATCAGCAGTTTTTGCAGAGTTTGTACCACCGCTAAAGCCACCTGATGAAATTTGTGCTGGAGTGTAAAGTGTTAAATCTTTTACATCAGTTCCAGCAATACCCTCTGTCAATACAATAGCAACATTTACATCTGCTCCTACGGCACTTCTCTCATAAGTACCGTCAGATTGTTGCGAAAGCAGAGTAATTAAATTACCCATAACAACATCGGTAGCAGTTTCTTCGCCTGTTGATGTTTCAACAACAAGTGTGCCTGAAAGTTCAACAGTCAAGCGACCTGCTCTATAAGTTGTAGTTTTGTCGCAAATCGCAGTAACATCAATTTGTTCTTTGTCAAAAGTTCCGTCAATGTTTTGAAAGCCGCAGAATTTAGTCATTGTCAACGGTTTAACCTTGTCGCCACTGCCAAGAGTGATAGCGGTTTGAGCCAAAAAGATGTCGCCAACGGCTAATCCATTTGGAATTGCACTATCAGATGTAGCAAGGGCAGTAACAAGGTAGCGTGTGCCAGCAACTAATGCTCCTGTATCAACTTCGCTGCCAATTTCAAAAAAGTAAATTCCGGTGTCCTCGTTAATAACTCGTTTTACAGTCATAAGTTCCCCCTTTTATTGTTTTTTAAGATATTACACTTTTCTTTATCATCATCATAAACCAATATTTTATTTTTTGCAACAATTATAAGTGTTCATATTTAAAGATGAACTCTGTAAAACCCTGTCCTGTTTCATTTGTAAAAGTTGCTGCATTTTTTGTGCGTTGTCTAACGGCATTTGTAATACGATATTCTGATAAATTTTGCAAAGATTTAATCATGTTGTTTAATTCCTGCAAAATTTCATCTATTGCCATATCATTTGTCGCATATACACTAAACTGAATATCTGAAACACCAGCCGTATTGTAACCCTCGTCATTCTGACAAAGAGTTTGAGCGTTTATATCGTTGCCACTATCAAGAACATGTAAAACGCAATAAGGGGTTTTTTGGTTTGCAGGAGCAATGCCAAAAAATATGTTACCTTTTAAAAGGCTACCAGCACCCTCATTAAGCCCTGTTGATTTTTCTTTTAAGGTTTGCCATAAGTCTATGTTAAAAGTCCTCATATTAAGCCCCCTCGCTCGGCTTTTTGAATATTACATTACCGTCCTCGTCCGTAGGAAATTGAACATTCTCGTTAATAAATTCTATACGATATTCGTTATGGTCAACTTTGCCACACTTTTTAATCATGCCTATATTCTGATTTATAGGAATGATAGAAAAGAACGAAAATGCTTTGCCGTCAACATTTCTCAAAACCATTTTATCATCAAATTTAACTGACGTAGGAGCAAACAAAATTCCTGACATACGCAAAGTTTCTTTGTCATAAATGTCAAGTAATTTTGAATAATATTGTCCCATAGGATACTGAATTATGCCCTTAAATTTTTTCTGAAAGATATAATCAGCATGCCTATTCTCATAATCATCAACGGCAGGCTTTTTCCATGCACTTAAAATCTTATAGTTGTCCTTTAATAACATCAGGATACTCCCCATTTCCGATTTTAACTAATTCTTGACCGTCCTCCAAATCAGGGTTAGCAATAAACTCTGCCATAAGCCTAATAACAGGACGATACTTTTCAGGCACTACCATTCTTTCAATAACGGCAGGCTCTTTGCGTGGCGTGTGGAACGGACTTGTTTCAAGTTCAAAAACGCCGTTATTTTTACCTTTTACTATTGAAAGCCCTTTGTAAGTGTCAGAGTTCCAAGCAATAACATCACCTATTGTCGCTTGAAAGCCTTTAAGATTTCCGATTTTATTTGCCCCAGTAAGCCCGAAATGACCCATAACAGCATTTTGACCCTTATTACAGTCAGGGCAACGATTATAAGGAGTTCTAAAATAAGCGTTGTTAATTTCAACCGACACATCTTCTATTGCCTTTACAAGTTGTTCCGGTGTGTATTTTTTTTTCTCTCTGATAGCCGTATCTTCTGCCACAATTTTTGGCTCTGCTCCGATTTCAGCCTCAAATTTTTTTCCTCTTTTTTTGGTTTGTTTTTCGTCTGACATAATCAGCCCCCTTATGTTGAAATATGTTGAAAATATTTTACTGCGTCCTCAAGTTGCGTAGGATATGAACCTAATCCATAATAATTATGAGGCTCAAAGTTAGTATAAGTATAATTACCCAAACGCTCTTGTCGTTTTTCCTTATCCTCTCTCAAGAACAAATCAAAAGCAAGCATGGCAAATACATTATCCAAAAATTGAGGAGGAAAATCAACAAAAAGCAGTCCAATGGTTTCCGCTTTTCCGCTAACTCGCATATTAAGCCCCCTGTTGTCAATTTTGATAGTATCATCGCCCACTTCTAAAACTTGTGTTAGATATTCATTCGTGCAAGTTTTAACGATAATATAATCGTCTGCTTGAACATCTATGTCATCATTTATACTTGTAATGTTAATTTCTTCTTTTGTGTTCTCGCCATAAACCAAAATAACATCTTCGTAAATGTGTGAATTATGACATTTTACAAAAGGATTATGAATTGCATTGCAAACTGACATAATAAACGGAAATAGGCTATATAAAATTGTTTTGTCAATATTTTCATCAATTTGTTGCCATTCTTCATCAATAAACTCCCAACTTGTACCGTCAGTTGTTAATAACGCAGTTGTCCCCTCAATATCAGTAATAGGCTCTTGAGTGGTTTCGCCACTTTCCTCGTCAGTAATCTCATTATAAAGGCTCTCGACAACCAAATCATATTTATTAGACAATAATTTTATTTTTGCTAAAGCGTTCATTATTTATTCCTTTTTCTTAAAAAGCCCTGCCTCATTTGCAGGCAAGGCTTTTTAATTGTGTAGTGTACTCTTAATGTAAAGGTTATTTCTTTTCTTGAATAAGTTTAATAATATCAGCCTTATTAAAAGCCTCGTATTCATCATCAGTATATTCCAAGCCAATTTCTTTAGCCTTTTCAACTAATTCAGCCTTATTCATTTTATCTAAAGGTTTTTCGTCAGGTTTCTTTTCTTCTGAATTACCTTTGACAATTTCACATATACCTTTAATATGTTTGTAGAATAAAGGGTCAATGTTAATTATTTCGCCCTTTTTTCCAAATTTTTGTCCCTCTGTTTCAGAGAGATAATAATTATCTCGTTTTAGTTTAACTTGCATTGTAAAGTCCCTCGCTTTGTTGTTAAAATTGTATCACAAAAAGTCAAACAGGGCATAGGGGTTTAGCCTATGCCTTTGAGTTTGACGGTAAAGTCAATAAATCAACTGTTCTTGTCAAGCCAGTCGGTAGCGTAATGCTTGCGATATAAGGCTTTGTTAAAACAATTTCAAGATAAGCAGTTTTAGTTCCGGCTTGAGTTCTTGCCTTAATGTATTGTTTATCCAATGCAACAGGGTTTGAACCGTCAGAACTTTCAGAAACATTTACAGTAGTTCCGCTAACAATAGCGTCTGCCTCTGCCTTTGTACCAGTATAGTTTGCAGCACCGCTTGCCCCGTTTGCCAATACGGAAAACAAAGTTTGGTAGCCAACAGTAGCGATATTAGTTGCAGCAGCAGCCTTTTCAAGTTTGTCAATAAGTGTGTAGCACATAATATTTGCTCCTTTATTTCCTTTTAAGTAGTAACCGTTTTTATTTGAGGATTTTGGGGCTATTAAAAGCCCCTATCCCCCCAAATCAATTTTTCTTATGCAGCAGTACCGATTAAGAGTTTAACATATTTGAACTGTGTCAAAACTGCGTCATATCTTTCAGTAAGCAACATATCTCTGTTCTTTAAGTGGTCATGTATCATAAAACGACCAACAGGGCGTTTATAACCAGCCACCGCAGACGGAGGCAAAATTGCTGCTTTTACATTCGCTGCAACTGCTGCCGGAAGTGTAAAGCCGTCATCAAAAATTACAGGAACATTCAACAACGGTACAACTGCGTCAACGTGGAAAGGTTGTGTACCTAACCCTTTTTGAACAAAACCAAGTTCAAACTTGTAGCGGTGATTATCGTCTTGTTCAGTAATAACATTAGCCCAAGTTGTTCTGTCAATAAACAATACACCTTTACATCTGTTTGAAATACACAAATTCATAATATCAGACATTGTTACAGTTCCGCTTGTAGCAACATGAACTTCGCCAACCTTACCATAAGTATTACCTCTTTCATAATTGATAATACCTTTGATTTTTTCAGCAGAATTTCCAACCCAAAGGTCTTTTGCTACGCCTCTACGGCAACCTCTAACAAGTTTACCATTGACATAATTTTCAATTCTGAAAGCAGTATCTTCAATTTCATCGTATGTAATTCTTGCCGGAGCGTCATAATCTTTTAAGTTCAAATTTGCAGAAACAAAGCAACCGTCATCAATAGAATAGCCAATTCTTTCTAATGTTTCCTTAACTGCGGCAACATTTTCGTCCGGCTCAACTGTGTCAACGATAACTTTTTTAGTTCTGCTCATAGCAGGCTCAAAGTTGACAGCATTGAATAAGCCCTCGTCATATTCAATAAAGTCCTCTCTGATATTAGGGTCAACTTCCGGTATAATCAAAGCACCACCTCTGCTATCGTCAAAGCCAGCAAAGCCAGCGATAGTAGCGTCAAGTTTGATTTCTTTTCCGTTGATAGCGTCCCTTACTTGTTTGTTCAATTCAACAAGATAATCTCTGTACTGTTGTAAGGTAACTTTTTCAGCACCGTCCCTAATACAAGAATTTAAGCGTTGTAATTGTACTTTTTCAATTTCAGTAGCGTCATCAACTTTAGTTTTAGCATTATTAGCGTTTTGCAATTCAACTAATTCTTGCTTAACTTTGTCAATAGACTGTGAAATTGTTTCTTCAAGTTCAGTTTTTAAACCGTCCTTGATTTCAACACCTTTTGCCTCAAGTTTAGTTTCAACGGCAGAAACAAGACTTTTCTGCATATCTTCTAACTTGATTTCCTCCGATTTTACAGGAGGTTGATTAGACGGTGTTCCCTCTAATTGTACTTTAAATTTGTCAGCATGTTTTCTCATTACTGTTCCCCCTTTATTGCTTTAATAACATTTTCTAATGCCGTATGCACATCTGCGTTAGAAATTTCAGTTTTAATAACTGTTTCCTCCGTCTTATCCCCCTGTGCTTGAGGTTTTTTTGTATTTGCGAACTCTAAAAGAGTTGCGTTTTCATTGGCTGGAATATCAGTTAAAGATACTTCGTACCAATCAAATTCTGTTACATGAAATACATCATCAATCCACTCGCCGTCAAGCGACCAGCCGCCTATTGAAAGCCCAACATAGATACCTTGTTCATAAACAGCGAGTAGTCTTTCGTTACCTGATTTTGGTATTTCCAAAACAACTAATACTTTCTCGCTAATTTCCTCGCAAGAAACAACCTTACCAACAGGCAAACCATGTTTTTCATAAACGGCAACATTTTTGCCTGCGGCTTTGTTTGCAGCCCAAGCGTCCAACAACGCTTTATTTTCCACAATAAACCCAGCAGAGTTTTTGTCAGGAGTGCTTGCAATAGCCATAATGTATGTATATTTTTCCTCATCACGTTCAAAGTCAAATTCAAGTTTAACCTCGTTTTCATTGACCTTTTGCAGTTTTAGAAAAATGCGTTTTCCGTCTATCTTTCCTGTCATCAATTTTCCCTCTTTGATTTAATAATATACGATTATTATTTTTTTTGCAACAATTTGTATTTTTATTCGTTATTTTCGCTTGTAAATTCCGTTGTATTGTTGCCATTCATGCCACTTTGAGTAACTTTAACACTTTGAACAGTTAATTCATCGTCCCTATAATCGCCAAGAGGAGCGTAGTTATACATTCCTCTGCGTTCTTTTACTGTAAATATGCCCAAAGTAGGCAAATCTTTCATCATAGACAAAAATCTTGGTCGCAACGCAGGAATATTCTGCTCAAGATAAAACACTTCAAGGTCGTCAAACCCGACATTTTTATACTTATAAACATCAAATAAATGGTTGAAAATACCTTGAAATAAAGGGCAAATAGTCATATCAAACAACATGAGCATGCCTTTTTCATAGTCTTTGCTTTGAACGGTTTTACCCAAAACCCAATTTACGCCAAGTCTGCGATATATTGCGTCCTCTGCGGCTTTCAATACCTCCGAAAACTCCATATCTTTATTATTTTGTGAGAATTGCTTTACATCTTTTTCAGCAGAACCGTCAATAATTATGGCACTTCCAGCATTTCCAGCCCCAGCGTGCTTAACCCTTATTTCTTGCCTTAATTGTTCCCTATGTTTTGGATTTAATAAAGATTTAATCAAGAATATAAGTGAGGGTCTTGCCCCATTTTGCAATAAACTCTTATTATGATAACACCCAAACCAATACATAAGCGTTTCAATACCTGTGCCAAGCAAAATAGACGCTGGTAAATATGAGCATTGAGGGTCAGCATTCCAATAAGGTGCTAAAATATAATTTCTATCATCTTCTTTTTGATAATAAGTTCCGTTAAAAATATAATTTCCGTCAAAAGAACCTGAATTATTGACCAAATAAGAGCCAATACGATTATTTGCGACATCTGCGGTTGCAGATACTAACTCTGCGTCCAAAATTTTAATAGAAACAGGCTTTGTACCCTTAAAAATAAAGGCGTAATACACAATGCCATGCAAAATATAGTCTTTTGAGGATTTTTCAAGAAATTTTTTGCGATTTACTCCGGCAGACGGATTTTTAAACAGTTGATTTAACTCTTTTAAGCGTGTGTCGTTTGTGCGTTCTGCCACCTGATTTTTGGTTTTATCCCAAAAAACAGGCTCTATCATTTGAATATTGTTAGCGATGAGGTCAACACTTGTGCCTACACACGAAATTTGTCTGTATGCAGCGTCCCATTCAGACGGTTGTAATACAGGTTTACGCATATTTGTTGAAAAATCGTGATACGGAGTTCCGACAACCTTGCCGTCTTGAATAAGGACATCGCCTCCCTCACAAAAGCCGTCATCTTCTTTTATTTTTTTAATGTAGCCCATGCGGCTCATTATTTTATCGGTTAAGGACATCTAAAATTCCCCCTTTTATTTTAGATGATAGCCTAAATTTTAAAAATTTTCAACAATTAGTATGCCCTGTTATCAGGGAGCGACCCTGACTATCGTTGCGTAGGGCTTACGCAGACTTAACAAGCCTCATTTTCCCCGAACTTATTAAAGGTGCGACCTTTGTATCGTGCAAAGTTCTTGCTTTTTCCGGACAAAGTTTTTGATGTCAACATCAACGCAAGAGAATTTGAGCCGAATGTGTTAAGCGAGTATGAGGACAAACGCTTTGAGGATAGCCTGACTTTCATTTATAAATGACTTTCAGTAGCCATAGCCTTGTTTGCCACTAATACAAATCATTATATCCAATTTGGCATGCTTTGTCAATTAAATCGGCTGGAGGCTTACCATATTTTGCAAATAAACCTCTTATAACTTGCCTCAAAACAGGGGTATTGTAGCCTTTTTGTGTGGTTTTACAGTAACGATAATAAATGCAATTTTGGCATGTGTGTTGCAAATAACACTCAACCGATAACAAAGTCCACCCTTTGCCAATGTTTACTTTTCGCCATTCCCAAGTTTTATTGCCTCTATTCTTATTTTTTTTATTTTTTCTACCCATTCTAACTAACTCTAACGGCTAAAGAGCCAAATTTACCTTTTAATAACAAACATGCCAAATTATCAGGAGCGTCATCGTGTTTTACACCTTTTTTATAGCCCCAAACTTCTTTTAAGTATTCCTCGTCAGTTTCTTCAACAAATTGTACTGCTGGCAACAGTTCTTGCCCCTCCTCACGCCAATAAGGACGGATAGTGCTGACAATTTTTGTATGCTTATTCATACTTTCATGGTAACTATCAACCACAAAGCCCAATTCTCTAAACTTATCGCCCATAAGTCCCTTATCGGTATTAGTTTCCATAAATATTTTTGAAACACCGCATTCAAACAAAACTTCTGCAACTTCCATATAGTTTTTATCTAAAGCCGTTTTATACATACGACCATATACAATGACCTCGTTTGTTTCCCAATTACAAGCCCCTATGCCAACGGCAGTACGGTCATCGCCCGAATATGCAGCGTCAATGGCTGCAAATACTTCCCAAGCGTTCTGATAAAAAGTTTTTGAATAATTGCCGACATTTTTAATTTTAGGGAATGGCTTTTCAGCGTCAGAAACAAGAGATAGCATATAGTTTGCTTGAAATAATGCGTCATCATTTAATACACGCTTTTTCCATTCAATATCCTCTTTGGTCATCAAGCCTGTTTGATAGCAATTATATACAAACAAGCCACGCAGCATGTTTAGTTGTCGGATTTCTTTTTTAATCGCTTTGATTTCTTTTGGCGACAAATTTCTTAAGTCTATTTCTTCAAGTTCTTTTTGCCTGTCGGACTTCTCTTTTAAGCCTCGCTCCATAAGAGCAAAAGCGTCCTCCTCATGCCAAGGTGTACCAATGTTAAGTATGCGAGTATCTGAAAAACCTTTATTATTTGACAGTATATTCATCAATTCCTGATACTTTGCAATAGTGCTGCGTCTTTCAGCCTCACTTTCTCTGTCGTCAGTAGTAACAATATCGTCCGTTATAATCAAGGCAGCATGTTTACCTGTTAATGGCGAACCAAGCCCCAAGCCTCTTAATTGAAATTCCCCTGAAAGACTTGTATTTAAGTTAGTATCAATGCTTAATGCGGTATCAGTAGTTTTTTTAAAGCCACCTTTTTTGACAATATCGGGGTGTAAAATGTTGATAAATGTCTGAAACAAAGGTGTATCAAGAATTTTGCTGACACCATTTACAAGTTCCTTTACAGCGTCCTCCGATTTACGCAATAAAATTATGGTCAAAAGAGGATTTAATATAAGCAGAATGGCTATGCAGAGCCTTAAGCAGGTTGATTTAAAACTATCCCTGTGTGCTTGGTGGACGGTAACACGAAATCCTTGAGGGTTTAACACCCATGTTTTAATCCATTGGCTATGAATAGGCTCTAACAAGTCATAACCCGTCCCCAGCATACGACCAACCATGTGTGCCTCGTTTGTAAGCAGATGAACGACCTCCTCTTTTGTCCAGCGTTTTTCTTGCTCCTCTTTTCGCTTGCGGTCATACTCGATTTTTGCTTGACGAACAATATCCAATGCAGTCGGCTGTTGTTCCTCCTCTTGAACAGGCGTAACTGGCTCTTGTAAAAATGCCGGAAAATGCTCTCTTGGCTCGTTGCGTACAATATCCATTCCGTTATGAGTAAGCCAAAATTCCCCACCTTTTACTTTACTGTCCTTGCCTTGACGGTGCAAAATATAAATACCATGCTGCTTAAATATAGGCGTAGCCAACAAAACAGTCCTTGCAAGATTTTCAGGAAAGACTTTTATAGAACTAACAAAGTCAAAATATTCAGGGTCAATGGCAGAACAATAGCCCCTGTTACTATTGAGAAACAGCATAAATTTGATGTAGTTATTGTATTCAGTATTATTTATTGGAGTTCTCGGCATTTTCTACCTCAATATAGTCAACATCAATAACGCCCTCTTTTTGTTCTTCAATAAGGCGTTGCTTTTCTCTCGCCATGAGTTCTTTAACCTCATTATAAGAGGCATTGAGATTAACATTGACTTGCGTAATCGTTGTTTCCGTCTTATCAGCCCATTTGCCTTTTGAACGGTTTTTAAGAGTAAATTTTATAGCGTCAATATTTGGAGGTAACTTTGCCTCAAGAGTATGTACGCAGCCGTCTTTGTCTATCTGCTCTTTTGTAACAGTAGCCCCCTCAATAAGTTCTTTTAAGCCTTGCTCCGCTTTCTCTTGCCATTCTTCATCTGATAGCGTCATATTGCCCCTCCTCATAGTTCGCCCACACTAATACTGTATCAGAAATTTGCTTAAATTGGTAGTTCCACTTTCTTTGCAACGCTGGTAATATAGCCTGCGGCGGCATTTGAGGCGTGTCAGGGTCGCAAACTAAAGACACTTCATAAGGGTATTTTGGATTTTTATTACCGAATAAATATAACTCACTTACTATTCTGACAATTTGTTTATATATAGAATTTTTAGTAAGCAAATTTGCAATATTTGAAAAATAAGGTAAAATCAGCCTAAAGCGGTCTTTTTGGAATATAAGGCATTTTACATGCATTGAACACTCTGCCGCCGGAAAAATCCTGTCGTAATATTCAGCCCACACCTCATATCCAAGTTTTGCAAATATTCTTTTAACATCATACAAAGCCCAAAATTTGCGATTATAAGTAAAGCGAGCCAACTGTTTATAATATTTCTCGTCCTTATCAAACGAGCATGCCTGCAATTTATACTCATAAAATTTGCTGCCCTGACAATGCGAGGTCAATTTTAATTTTCCTAAAAAGCAGAGGGTATTAAAGAGGTGCGAGTTAAGTTCCACCTCCTTATGCCCTATCAGTTCCCATACACCGCCATTCTTAATAATGTTATTACATCGTAACAAATCTATATTTGCTTGTAAATCGCCTGCATTGGCTATTTTTATTTTTCTATTCGCCATTGAAAATCTACTCCCATAAACCCACCTAATAACAATTTACCAGCCAAAAACTCCTCTTTAGCCGTCTTGAAGTATAGTCCTTTAATGCCATGCGGATATTGTTTTTCATATTCTTTGACAATTTTTCTATAACTTGTCTTTTTGCCGAATACATCAATAGGCTGGTCAAAGTCAAATTTATATTTGCGAGCCAATATCATAAGGTCGTTTTTAAGGTCGTCAGCATTATCATAGGTAAAGTTTATCTCGTCAGGAGTTTCAACATCGGGGTCATCGGACACAAGATAGATAGTATCGCCCTTAACCGTATCTATTTTATCAATAAAGGAATTTTGTAAATCCTTAATCTCTTTAGCCTTAACCTCGTCCAGTTCTCGTCCAAGCCTCAAAGCATAATCAATAAATTTCTTTTCAGGGTCAGCAGGCTCGTCCTCGCTCATAATCATGCGATACTGAATGCCAAGTTGCTGCATTTCCAACATCGCAGGCGTAAGTTGACTATAACGCTTTTTAAATTCAGGGTGTATTCCGTTCATTTCAGTACAAGGTGTAGAGAAAATCCAAGAGCCTTTTGCTCCTGCCACCTCTGCCACCTCGCTTGGGTCAACTTTTCCGTCAAATATCATTTTAAGAGCCAACATCGGCTCAAAATTAGTTAAATCGTTTACAGGTTTATTGCAGTCTTTAACAAAGTAAAAATCCGTCCTATCAACATTCTCGTCAAAAGGCTCGCTATATTTATCCACTGCCTCACGCTCCAACTGCTCTGCCAACTCCCAACGCTCGTCATTAGTATAAACAGGATATACTTTTGTTGATTTTGTTTCCTCGTTATCAGGAACAGGCGGCTTTGAATTGTAAGGGTCGCCACTTACAGCAGCAGGAGGCTGTAAGGTTTGTGTGGCTGGTTGTCCTACCACCTGTTGAATAATAACAGGCTGCTGAATTTTCTTTTCCTTTGGTATGCTTGCAAAAATAGTATCGGCAGACACGCCAAGTTTAAATCGGTCAAAGAATTTGTCAACCAATTTTTTATCCTCTTTTGTGAGCCTCATACTGTACTTCTTTTCCTCCAGTAAGGCTTTAGGGTCGCAGCCAGTAAAATCACGTTCATATTCCCCTGTTTCCAAGAAATAAGCGAGGTTTGCATAATCTCGCAAAGTCATTACTTTATTATAAGTAATTTTTCTTTCCTTTTTCTCTTTCATTTTTTGCTCCTTTTTTATCAATTTTAAGTGATGAACAATTTTTTGTCAAGTTTTGACAATTTTATGCAATTATTATACCACAAAAATAATGTGCAAATTGAAAAAGTGCAACAATTATTTGGTGCAAATCGTTAAAAATTTAAGTTTGAAATGTGATGTCAGTTATTTTATGTAGTGAGGACGATGTGAAGTACAATGAGTGGAGGAGTGATAGACAG
This sequence comes from bacterium, assembly GCA_017470815.1. Lineage (GTDB taxonomy): Bacteria > Cyanobacteriota > Vampirovibrionia > Gastranaerophilales > Gastranaerophilaceae > Zag111. Next base: position 37,007 of record JAFUXT010000018.1, read on the forward strand.
GCTTAAAATATTTGAAATTTGAAAAATTTTTCTGGGGGTACTATCGGGGGTTTGAGGCTTGATTTTGCAGATTTTCAGGGGGTAGGGGGGGGTCTATGCCTTGCGGCTCAAGGCTTTCCAGCCCTGCTGTTTTTGCCCTCTTGGGCTTTTATCCGTCCGGTCACTTGTTTTTATTGGTTGTATCGTTTCGATACATACCGATAATAAATATTATGTAACAAGTCCTTTGTTTTGCTTGCTTGCTTATGTTTATATGTCTGAACTTTTAACCCCTCTTAAATGGCTTGCTAACCGCCTGAAATTTAATTTTTAAGCAGGGTAAACGATAGCCGGAGTTTATGCGGTTGATTTTTGCCCCCTTACCCTGATTTATTGCCCCTCTTGAGCCGTCAGGCTTGCCGTTGCTTTTATGTTTGTATGTCTGAAAGCCTTACGGCTATTGATTTTCAAGCCTTTTTGCCCTGATTTTAGCCCCTTAAATGCCTTTATAGTCTTACTTTTAATCCTTTTTGATACTTTTATATAATACCGAGTAATTTTTATTATTATTATTATTAAGAGAGAGAGAAATATATTTTTTATACCTTAAAAAGTCCCAAAAGTCCTTCAAAGTATTACTACATAAGGCTTTTAAGCCTATCAAATTCCCCAAAAGTCTATCAAAATCAATAGGCATAAGCATTTAAGACATATTAACAAGGCATTAAGGCAATAAAGACAAGGCAAAAGGACAAAACAAAAGCAGGAAAGCAAGGAAAGACAGAGGAAAGAGGGAAAGTAAAAAACAAACTAATATAAATAAACTACATCAAAAAGAGGATTTTTTAAAAATTCCTAAAAATAAAATCCTTGATTTAAGAGAGTTTGCGGGGTATTTTGTAAAGATTTGTAACAGTTATACAAAATTTATAACATTTTAGGGTTGTATTTTTTTTTATATCAATTATAATGATATATGTAAGGGGTTGATTTTTAAAAATCAATTCCGGCGGTAATAGTAAATAATAAATAAAAGGAGCGTTCAAAATGATTAAAACAGAAACAAAAGCAAAACAAAACATCACCAAACAATTAAAACTTGATTTAAAATTTTTTAAATCAGAAGTTCAAACAATGGAACAATTAAAAACAAGTCTATCTGGCTGGTATTATAGGGAAAAAATGACTGATACAATTATTAAAAATATCAATTCTGATAAATACGATTTAAAGCAGGCTAAAGAAGTTATCAGCAAGCGTTTAAATAAATTTTATGACAATAAATTAAATAAAGTGCTTGCTGATATTGAAAGCGTTAAAAAGGTTGATAAGTCCGCATGTCGTTGGGGTCAATGCATGATTGACTGGAACAGGAACGCAACATGGGGGAATTGCCCCAAAGGGTCATATCGTAATGGGCATGCATTTACTGATTATAGAAGTGTTACTGGTTGCGGATATGATAAACTAAGCACTTTAACCGCTAACATGTTTAATGATGATAAATACTTAATATCTTTTATTTTAGATTATTGCGAAAAGCATAATATAACTAATGATAATATTAGAGAGCGTTTAGGATATGGTATAAGACTTTCAACTATAAGTAATTTACCTTATTTTGAGGGGGCTGTTGGTGTTGAATGTCATATAAATATTTTAAAGCGTTTAGGGTTTAAAGTTGCTCATAATGAAACTAAAAAAAGCGATTTTATAGAATTTGAACGCATAACCAAATAAAACAAAAAACATGTAGCCGGAGCATGTCAAAATCCGGCAATGTATTACAAAATTAAAAATATTAGGAGCGTTAAAAATGTTATTATTACAAATGTTTGATAAATTAAATATAGAACTATCTGAAAGCGTATCAATATATGATATAAACATTAAAACATGCCCTTTGTATGTTGGTTTATTGGGTCATGTACCTTTTGAACTTTTACGCAGGGAATTAAAAAGCATGGATTTTACGCAAGGGCAAGCAAAATATAAAAATGATGATTTATATTATAATATTAAATTTACTTTAAAATCGTAAGGAGTGTATAAAATGAATTTAAAAGAACTTAAACAACTAAAAACTATAAAAGCAATTAGGCATGATAAAAATTTTGTTTCAACTGATGATTTTATAAAAGATATTGAAAGCAAAATTTTAAAAGAAAATTATCAAATATTATCAAAAGATAGACATGGCATGCTGGTTGAGTATATGTTACTAAATCCAAATAAACAAACGGAGCAAAAAATATATTTACATGATGATGATATAAACAACCAGCAATATATAAATGAACTTATAAACCGATATAAAAAAGACGGTTTAACGGTTTTAAAAACATATATAAAAGATAATTTTCTTTATATTACCACTAAAGAACATAAAACAAGTTATGAAATAAGATTAAAAGCAGATTATTTAAAAGAAAATATGCAAGGATTTTTATATATCCGCAGCAAAGACTATGTTTTTAAATTTATAGATGATAACAACATGCCGCATGAGTTTCAAGGGGAATATTTAAAAGCGGACATGATACAAGATAATAAAATTATCTTAAATAATGGCATTGAGTACATTTTGCAAGTATAGGAGCATATAAAAATGATGTTTAATAGAATAATAAACAATAACGAAATGAATAAATTTTTTATTTATTTACAAAATGATAAAAGCGTTAAAAGTCATTATGCGATACAAGATATAAATAATAAGAATGAATTTTATAATTTATATATTGATGTTTCTAAAAAAAAATATAATAAAATTATTAGATTTATTGCAGGGGGTAAAAATGACTAAAAAACAAGATTTACAAACAAAATATGATAATTTGCAGGCAAAATATAAGACTTTAGCCGGACGACATCGACAATATTTGATGCAAAAAACAAACGAAAAAAAACGACTGGAGCAATTAAAAGCAGATAATAAAAAAATCATATTTGAATTAAGTAATAAAATATATGAACTTTCAAGCGATGATGACCTAACAAAAAACGATGATTTTATAAAAAGAACTATAAAGGAGCAAAAACATGACTAAAAATTTTTTCAAAGTTGATACAAAAAAAGATGATGTAATATTTAACCAAGATTATATAATTATAAATGATTGTTTAATGTTTCATAAAACCATTGCATGCATTGGATTAGATACTGAACTATTACAAGATAAAATAAATAACAATATACCTTTTAATTATAAAGATAAAAATTTTATATCTGAATTGCCATTATGTGAAAAATTATTGCCGGAGGGTTTTATAAAAAATCCTGAAACATATACAGAATATAAAAATACAGGTTTAACACAATTAAAAAATAATAAAAAGGGTAATGACTACCAGTTATTTATAAATAACTCTAATAATTGTATTATAGCCTTAAATAAAAGATATTCAGATTTTATTATTGAAAATGATTTAAAAATATGGGGTACAAAAGAGAATTACTCTGCTCTTATTTTATCTGATTATCAAAAAAATATTAAAGGTTTAATATGCCGTTGCGAACGCTGGCAAAATTACGATGTAGAACGATTTTTTAAAAATATTCTTATTTATAATCGCAATAGTGATACTATTACAGACTTAAAAGATTTTGACGACTTCAAAAAAAATAATTCTTTAAAAAATAATCAAGTTATAGACTACTAAAAAAAAATAAAAAGGACGGTAAAAAATGAATAAATTACAAAAATATATAAATGAAATAGCAAAATTTTTAAATGAAAAATATTTTTGTTATCCTCTAAAAATTCAAAAATACGATTACGAAAATAATAAAAATGGCACTGAAATAATGGAAAATTATTTTATAATTGAAACAAAAAATGCTGGATTAGTAATGATTAGACCTAATTTATTTACATGTTCAAAACCTTATAAATATGATTTATTTACGCAAAAATGGGCTTATGAATGGGTTGATAAAAAAGAAAAAATTTTTACTCATAGACAAGTTTATGACGGCAAATTTAAAAAAAATAATATCCATGCCCAAGATGATATTTATTTTATTAAAAAATTTATTTTAAGCGAATATGAAACAACAAAGGAGTAATAAAAATGAAAAAAGATTATAACGAATTAAAAGATTTATTTATTAAAAATTTTAATGTAAATCACTTAACCATTGATTTATTGGACTGGTTAGCAGATGTAAGCAAAACGGACGCAGAAAATTTTATTCTGAATAAATTTTATAATGAATTATCAAGCGTAGAATTGACCAGTATTTTAGGCGAGAATTACATAATAGATTATTATTCAGGCAATACAGGATTAAAAACAATTATTGAGGATATAGAAAATAAATTAGATTTTTTATTATCTCATAATAAAAACTATACGAAAAAACAATATCATACTATTGATGATATAAAAGAACTCGTACAAAAATTAAAATAGGAGTACATAAAATGACTGATTTAATTAAACTTGAAAGCGGGCAAATAGAAAAAATAAAAAATTTTAATGAAAAATATAAAATTTATACTTTAAGTCCGGTTAAAATTGCCGCAAAAAATTGCTATGATAGATATTTTGTAAATTATAACGAATTACCAATGATTTTAGGTAATATTGAAATTAAAATATCCTCCAGTATAAAATCCGGCGATTATTATAAAGATACTAAAAAACATGAAGTCCTTGTTTTGTATATATTTGACCATTATTACGAAATTGATATTTTTCATGGCGATATAGAAAAATATTGTTTTGTAGATAATTCAAACAATTTATATAATTTTAAGACTTTAGCAAGATGTTTGGAACTTTTAAAAAGAATTGCTTATGTTGAAAGTTTAGGATTTATAATAAACTTTATCGAACATGAAAATATAAAAGATTATTTGGACGATAAAATTTAAAAAAGTATTTGACTTATATCATTATTTTTGATATAATAAACTCAAGATTTAACATGTAGTACACAAAAAAAATAAAAAGGAGCGTTAAAATGAAATACTATGTTGAAAATGCGGATTACACCCAAAATAAACCTATTCTTTATTCAGAAAAAACTTTAATCGAGTATGCTATGAAACTTTATACGGAGTATAGCGAGCAAGGGGAGTATGACTGGTTATTAGAAAAATACCCTGAAAAAAATAAATTATCAGTCGTTAGTATTTGTTTGAATTTTCTTAATGACAGATTTTCTGATGATGATACACCATTTAAAGAATGTGAAATTTACGATGATGACATGGAGGATTTAAGGGTTGTAACATCAACACCTATGCCAAATTGCGTTATTATAACACTATCAAATGGAACTCAAATATTGAAATCCTATGATAAAACTATTGCAAAAAAATACAAAGGTAAAGTTACGCTGGACGGTAATTATTATAATTTTTCATCATCAACCGGAAAACATAGAAATTACTTTTTAAATGAGGATTTAAAGACTACCGAGAAAAAAATAAAATCCGGCGAATATAAATTACAAGGTTTAAATTGAAAAAAAAAAAAAATAAAAGGAGTAACAAAATGAAAAATCCACCAAAAAATATAAATATCAATTATGTAGTAGCAATTTATAAAGACATGGAACTTGCTGATGACATCGAAACTTCAAATAGTTTTGAAAGTGATTTTCAGGCTGCTTTAAAATTTTACAATGAAACTATTGACCGAGTAAAAAATAATCAATATGTTACTTTAGAACTTGAAATTGAACAGGAATTTGACGGTAAAGCAGATATTTATTCAGTTGAAAATATCCGAATTGCAGATAATTATATTGAAGAAATTTTACCTTTTTAATAGGAGTATATATTATGGAAAAAACCTTTTATTTAGAATTAAAAGCAGAAGTATTATTTAAAATACCTGTTCAGGCTGAAACTTTTAGCCAAGCATACGAAAAAATAAAAAATGTTCAATATAATACTTTAGCGGATTTAAGTCAAGGTACGATATCTAAAGTATTAAAAACTCAAAAAAGAGCGATATACAAGATGTACAACCAAGAATATGCAGGCAAAATTACAATTTACGATTAAAAGGAGGAACTAAACATGGACTACGAAAAAATAAAAATTGCCGTTTATGACATAACGGACGATGTAAAATCCCAAACAAAAATTGCGGTTTATTCTTTACCAAAATTCATTGAAGAAATAAATCTTGCACCGGAATTTATGGATTTTGACCTTGAAAATGTACGATTTGAAATTGAAAAGGAGTAAAATAAAATGCAATATAGAATTGATTTTTATTCAGACGGAGAATTGACAGAGCAGGAACAAGAAAAAATCATCGCTTTACTTGATTTTTTAGAATTACAAAACATTATTATCTCTAATGAAAAAGACAACCCTGAAATATTTATGTAGTAAAAAAAATAAAAAATGAAAGGATTTAACAACATGACAAAACTCATTATTGAATTGCCCTCTTGGGAAGTAAACAAAAACGATTTAGCAGAAATTGCGAACAAAATGCAGGCAATAGAATTATCTTTCAACGATTTAATAAGCGATATTCCTGAACTTAAAAAATTTGATAATTTTGAAGATTATACTATTGAGGCGAATTTATCTGACCAGTATGACGAATTTTTTATTGTAGGAAAAATAAATGACGAAGAAAAAAATATTTTTCTTGAAGTGGTTACAAGAGAGGTGGCTATATCAAACGATAAGGAACTTTTATCAATGTCCGGTAGCGGATATACCAAAAGCGAAATTGAAAACGATTACGAAGTCGGAGGGGCTTTATCGGGCTACAAAAAATTAGGTAATACAAATTATTTTTATAGAGAAATGTAGAAAAAATAAAAAAGAAACGGAGTGTAGAAAATGAAAAATAAAAAAATTACTTTAAAATCTCAATTAAAAAGACTTTTTGTTATTATACTTTTTATTAGTATCATAACTCAAATAAATATAGCGATTACAGGGGTTATTCAACATCAAATTAAAGAAAATCAGATTAAAAAAGAGTTGATGTTATGCCCTCCTGACTGCTGCACTATTGCGGAGGATTTGAGCGAATATGACTTGCCTAACCCTCCGCAACTTGAGATTTTAGATATTGACGTAAAGCCAATAAAATAAATTTGACTTATATTATTTTTAATGATATAAAAGAGGTAGATTTAACAAAAAGGGGCAAGCACATGGCAAGAAAATCAAAAATAACAGGAAAAATTATTGACCGAGTAAATGAGTTAATAAATAACGGAATTTACAAAAAAGATATTCCGGCATACATTGAGAGAGAATTTAACGAAAAAATATCACGTAGAACGGTATTTAAAATTTGTGAAACTTTACATATTCCTGAACGAGAAGAAAAAAAATCAAAAATAATAAATATAGCAAATTTAATATCGTTGCGACTACTTTATTTTTGCGATGATTTGGAACTTTTAACAAAAATGTTTGCTGGCGAATGTTGTCATCAGGAAATAGAAAAAATAATTATTCCTGAAAAGGTATTGTCAATTATTCCGGAGCAAAAAATAAAAAAAATTGTTCATCTTTCCAAGCGAGCAGGGCTTAAACTTGATGTGGAATATAGGCAGAGAGCAGTTTTATAAGAGCGTGCAATTATTATCAAAAATTGTGATATAATAGGTTTAATATGGCAGAGTTACAAGTAATAGATGAAATAGTTGAAGAATTGCACAAAATTAGAGGGGTAGATTTACCAAAAATCTGCTTAAAAATGATAGTTTTGTCATACATGATGTATTGTGCAAATACTTTTGATTTTAAATATAAAAATGAGGACGGTCAAGAAATCCGCTTAAATTCAGGTTGTATAATTCTTTGTCAAAAAGGTAGCGGAAAATCAAGAACTTTGAGAGCCTTAAAACAAATTTTTGTTTGTGTAGATGAAGAACGTATTGCACGTTATAATAGGGCTTTGTCCTTGCATAGTAAATTTTTAGCAAAAAGCGAAATTCCACTTACTGATAGTCAAAAAAAAGAAGTTGAGTTAGCCTATCAAGAGTTAGGCAGAGAACCAATTACAACCTTTGACGACCCGATAACATCAAAAGGACTTTGTGAAACTTACGCACAAATAAAAAAATATTATACTAACAATTTATTATTTACTGTGGACGAGGCAGGCGACCGCTTATTCAGGGACGCTTTTTCTGCAAATCCGTCCATATCTGCAAAAGAGTTTGTCGCTGCAATAAACCAATTATTTGACGGATATTGTGGCATGGGAAAATCAAAAACATCAAGAGCGGAGGGAATTACCTCTCAATACAATGTAGGAGCAAATTTTATATTTGTTTCAACGGCAGAATTTTTAAAAGACTGGCAAGTGCAACAACGCTATCAAAGTTCTTTTGAGGGTGGTATTGCAAGGCGATTATTGTATGTAAACTGTCCTCCAATAGATAAATTACATACAAATAGAAAACGCTATCACCCGAATTTTGACCGCTTTATTCCTCTTGCAAAAGAAGTATTTACTCAACACCGAAATCAACATGGAATACCAGCAAGTGAGGCTCTTTGGGGTATTTTGGAACAACAAGGGGCTGGGTGTAATATTACTATTGATGACGAATTTCTACTCCTGCTGTTTTGTACCGTCTTGGCGGTATGGACGAACGATTTAGAAATTCAACCTTACCATTGGCAATATATGGTAAATACTTATAAAGAAATGAAAGCCCTATCGCTTGATGTTATAAAAGATAATACTTCAAGTTATGAAAAAATTTGCGTATTCATGCGTGAATATGCAGAGCAAAAGAGCAAAAGTAAGGGTAAAGTACCTTTAATTGAAATAAAAGATTATTGTGTGCGAGAACGAATAATAAGTGAGGCACGCTTTAAAAAATGGTTTAATGAAATTTGCGAGGAATTTGTAAAAACTAATTCCGGTAAATATATCATAGAAAAAAATCAAATGTATGCTTGGCTGACTGAAAATTTTGCATACAATGGCTAATCAAAAAAAAAAAATAAAAGGAGCGTCAATGTCAAAAATACCAAAAGATATAAAAGATTTATTATTTTACATAGAATTGCAGCAAAAACAAGCCCAAACGAATAAAAAATTTTTTAAAGAGGGGTCGCAGAATTATGAACACTGGGAAAACTGGCAAACAATTTATTCTCAAATGCTCTCTACAATTAGTTTTTATCTTAATTTAAAAAGTGAATTTAATAAAAAATATGGAATAAAGGAGGAAAAATGAGTTATAAGCATATTTGCGACCGATGTAATCAAGAAATTAAAGATAATTTCGTGCGTATCGAATACGCAGAGGGGTCAAATAGGATAATAAAAGATTTTCATATTGATTGCTTTAATTATGAATTTTCGTGCGACATTAGAAAAATAAAGGAAAATAAATAATGTTAGAAAAAATAATATTTGTAATTCAATTTTATTTTTGTTTTTCAATTATGTGTACTTTGATGTTTTTAGGTTTGCAGTTACCGGAAGAAATAAAAATGTTAAAAATATACAAAATTAAACGAACTTGGAAAGATAATTTATGTTTCGTAAGAAATATTATTATTTTGTTGCTATTCTTTCCGATTATTGCTTTTTGGTATGGAATAAAAGAAATGTAGGTGGTAAAATGAAATCTTATAAAAAATTTTTAGAAAACTATATTCCATATAAAGAGTTTTTAGTCTGTCCGGAAAATAAAAAACAAAGACACATTATAAACCCTTTCCCCGCATTAACTAAAAGACTTATTCAAAATCAACTTGAAATATGGCGAAAAATAGCCCAAAACAACGGGTATGACATAGAGTACAAAATAATTGAAAAGGACGAAAAACAATGCTCACAGGAAATGAAAAAATAAAAGATTTGAACGATAATGATATTTTGAATTGGCTTTGTAATGGGCTGGGAACAAAATGCACAAAGGGGTATTTTGAACATGCCAATAATCATTTAGGCAAATACCGCATATTGCATGTAGAATTTGAAAAACCCTTTACAACGCATAGAATATCTTTTTGCAATGATTTTGTAAATAATAAAACATTAAAAGAAATAAAAAGCGTTATTCTTTGGTCAAGAGAGGAGGAAACATGCAGACGCTAAAATTTACAATAGAAAATTTACTTGAGGAGCGGTCGGGGGTAATGTCAAGTACGGAATTTTTTAAATATCCGTCTGCTGAAATTCCCCAAACAAACGAATTTGCACTCAAATATAAAGACTATATGTTAGACTGTTGCAAAAATGCAAATATGTTTTTTGTGCCAGCCCTTGATGTAAAAGAGGCAGAAAATTTTAACGATAAAACTTGCCCTCCATTTACGAATTGCTGGTTTGATTTTATGCCGGAAATTGAAGATACTGAAAGCGAGATACATCAACATTTAAGAGAGCAATTAGGGCTTGCTGATTATTGTTATGTTAAAACTTTTGTCAAAGGTGTAGGACTTTTTGAAGTGTCGCCTACCTCATACCTTACCGTATTTGTTACAAAAGAATATATTTATGACCGCAAAGACGATAAAAGAATTGGCATGACTGACCGAATGAATTTATTTGCTTACTCTTTAGGCGAAAATAAAGGCAATATCCCTGCTTTTTATGACAGTATTATAAAAGCAACTTTAAGCCGAATTAGGCGAACAAAAATTACCTATGTTGAAAATGACATTGGTTTTACTGTTAGAGGCAGAATAGGTCGAGAATTTACAAAAATCAAATATAAACCGTCTGATGTAATTTATGTTGCAACGGCTGCAAAAATTAAAAAACTATGTCCGACTGCTGCGGAAAGAATTGTTAAAAAACCTGCGTATGCTTATGAAGTCATGGGTCATTGGCGAAAACTTGATGATAATTCCGTAGGTAAAGATAGACAAGGCTTGCGTGGAGTGGCTGGCTATACTTGGGTTATACCTCATAAACGAGGCGAGGGCGAATTGTTTAAGAAATCAAGAATAATCAAGGAGCAAAAATGCGAGTATTAGTAGCCTGTGAAGAAAGTCAAAGGGTTTGTATAGCCTTTAGAAATAGAGGTCATGAGGCTTATTCCTGTGATATTTTGCCATGTTCAGGAGGACACCCTGAATGGCATATACAAGAGGACGCTCTCAAAGTAATCGCTGGGGGGGGTACGACCTGATTATAGCACACCCTCCATGTACTTATTTGACGGTTGCAGGCAATAGGTGGTTTAATGTGGAAAGATACGGCGACAAAGCAAAACAAAGAATAAAAGATAGAGAAAAGGCAATAGATTTCTTTATGGCTTTTGTTAATGCTCCTTGCGACAAAATTGCAATAGAAAATCCTGTTGGGATTATTTCGCAAGTATATCGCAAACCCGACCAAATTATAAACCCTTATGAGTACGGACACCCTGTAAGTAAAAAGACTTGTTTGTGGCTGAAAAATTTACCAAAGTTGCAACCGACAAATATTGTTAAGCCGGAAATAATACACTCGGCAGGAAAATCAGGCGGTTATTCAGGTGCAAGTTGGCACGCCGTTGATGAAAACGGAAAAATTTTAGCGTGGAATGACCCTAAAACTGCAATTATAAGAAGTAAAACCTATCAGGGAATTGCAGAAGCCATGGCTGCCCAATGGAGCAATTATAATATTGAATAAAAATATGAGAAAACGAACGATATTTAAAATAGGACAAAAATATAATAGATTAACTATTATCGAAAAAATGGGATACGATAAACATAATAATCGGCTTTATAAATGCAGATGTGATTGTGGCAATGAAATAATAGTAAGGGGAAACGCATTGACAAGTGGCAATACCAAATCATGTGGTTGTTATAAACACGAAATTGATAAAAGCAGGCGGTTTCCTAATAATAGTGGCGTTGCTTATCAAGTTATGCTTGGTTATAAAAGACATGCAAAAGACAGAGGTTTAATTTGGGAATTAACAAGGGAGGAGTGTCAGAATTTAATTGAACAACCTTGTCATTATTGCGGAAGAATAAAAACAAATTTAAAAATTACAAAAAATTGTAAAGAGGGGTATCGTTACAATGGCATAGATAGAGTGGATAATACTAAAGGTTATGTCAAAAATAATGTTGTTTCTTGTTGTAATATTTGCAATAGAGCAAAACGAGATTTGACCAAAGAGGAATTTTTAGAGTGGATAAAAACAATAACAACTTTTAACTATTCAAAACAGGAGTGAAATATGGCACAACCAAAGAAATTTATAAGAGATATTTTAATTACATATTCAGACGGCTCTCAAGAGTTATTTCAGAGCCATAAAGAACCGATGATAGTTATTGCGGAAAACCGCTTTAATGAATTATCGCAATTTTATGAAAAATATTATAAAATGGTTATGGCGATTAAAAATGATAAAAGTATAAACGCTTTAAGCGAAATGCAAAGGGAGGGATAATAATGCGGCAAAATTCTCAAGACGCACTAATGAATTGGATTTTAAGCCAGCCATGTGGTTATATTAGTCATTTTTCTACTGTTGGCGACTATAATCCCATAAATTCAATTTATGAACAAAAAGGGCAATTCTGCGATAAAAAATGTGATAATTGTCTTTATAATTCCTATCCCTATACTACCTGTAAAACTATTTTTGAAAAACGAAAAGAACAATATAGTAAAGATGTGGACGGTAGCAAAATGCTTGATATATCTGAAATGTATAAGACTTTTTTAAAAAATATGGACGAAAAGATATTATTGCATTTTGCTCAATTATTGGTTGATGAAATGGAGGCAAGAGGCTATGGTAGTAAAAAGAATTAAAGATATGGACGAAAATCAAGAGCAGGCTTTAATTGTTTCTTGGTGCTTGCAAAATGACTTAATTCCGGTTGCCGTTCCTAACGGATTTAATCTCGGAGGCAGTATTCAACTTATGAGGATGTATGGACTGCCGACAAGTCAAATTAAAACACAAAACGCTATTCAAATGCGACTGCTTAAAAAAGAGGGCTTACATGTCGGATTTCCTGATATGATGATTTTTGGCAGACGAAATGCTTATGGAAACGGCGATGTATTATTTCTTGAAAACAAAGTTAAAAACAATAAGCCAAGTAAATATCAATTAGCATGTCATGACTGGTTGCGTTCTCTTGGTTATACGGTTGAAGTAAGTACGGACGCAAAAGACGCCATTCAGAAAATTAGGAACTATTTTGATGAAGTCGCAAAGCAAATTGAAAATGAAGAATACATAAAGATACGCAAGAAAATTGCAGAACAGGACAAGGAAAATGCAAAGCGAAAAGGCGATGTTAGACAAAATACTCGCAATAAATGATGAATTGAATATGATGTATAGACATCTTGCAAAATATACATTGATTTATCAAAAGCGTCTACATAGCCTCTCGGACTGCTGGACTTTTAAGAGCGATAAAGTTAAGGCTAAAATAGATAAATTAAAATGGCATATCTACGGCTATGAGTGCTTTTATAAACAATTAGTATGGTGTCTTGCTGGAGGGCTTTATGAAAAAAGGACAAAAGAAACCTGACCTGTATCAAGGTTGTTTGCGAAAAATGAAATATAAAACATATCATGCCGCAGAAATTGGGGCAAAAGAAAAGGGTAAAAAATATAATTGTGAATATAAAATTTATTGGTGTAAATATTGTAATTGCTTTCATTTAGCAACAATAAAAGAAAAATAGAAAATTTTTCAAAAGAGTGCAATAATTATCAAAATTTATGATATAATAAAATTATACAAAAAAAGATTATAAAAATAGTTAGTACAAAATTTAAAAAGGAGCGAAATCATGGGCAACTTAACAAACTGGTTTATGCCGGAAAAAACATCAAAAGCAGTATGGGAGGGTGTATATCCTGTCGTAATTACTGCTGCAAAATTATTTCAAAAAGAAAAAGAAACTGACGACAACAAAACGGTAATGCGTGATGTTGTAGAACTGACATTTAAAACTTTAAGTAAAGTTAAATTTCCTGACAATACGGAAGATAATATTATTGTATCTCAACAGTATTATTTTGATGTTCAAATGCACCAAAATGCCCTTAACGGACTTGCAAGAGCGTTTGGCATTGAAAAAATGGACGATACCTCTGACTTTGAGGGGAAAGTAGGTATTATTGGTATTACTAATAGAGATTTCCAAGCGAATGACGGAACTCAAAAAACCGTTCCTCAATTTGGCTGGGGTTTATTCTCTTATGCTCCAATGTCTGATAAATTTCAAATTGAATATATCGCAAGCACAATACAAGGCAAGCCAAACGATGACCAATATAAAGAGTGGTTTAAGGAAAAATTGGCTCAATATCGCCAGCCTAAATAACTACAATAAGCGTGTATTAGCAAATCGGAGGAACTTTGACAATGATTAAAGAATTGCAAGAACGACAAACCGAACAAAATATAGACTTGGGGTTTAACTCATTTTGCGAGAAAACCAAAATTAAAAACATAAATGATTTTATGAAAGTAGGCTATATTTCTACGCAATACAACGCTTTAATAAGTAGGGGGGGGCTTTTACCTGATACTGTGGCTCTCTCTATTGTGGCTCAATTCCTTGCTGATTATAAGGCAGCCGGACACATGGATATACTTAACAGGCAGGACGATTTCGTATTTAATTAACAATGAGCAGCAACAGGGGTATTTCGCTTGCCCCGAAACCCCTGTGTTAGTCTGCAAGGTCAAAATGGAAAAGGTCAAAATGATAAAGATTTCAGATTTAAGACGAATAAAAAGATTATGCTTTGATAAAATTGCTGCAAACGGTACGGCACGCAGAGATTTGGCGGTACAAATAAAACCTCTGAATGACGAACTTTATACCGTCATAATGTCAAATGGTGTTGATTACGCAAGGCTTGTGGCTGATTTTATTCAACCAGCAGAAACCGAAGAAATAAATATTGCATGGACTGAATTTGCAAGAATTTGTGATTTTTTTGATAAAACTATAACGATTACAAACAAAAATGGAATGTATGAAATCAAAGAGGGCAAGACAAAATTCAAATGTGCAATATCGAAGTCAGAGGCAAATAATAATTGTTATTTCAAGTTTGATTTTGATAACGCAATTAAAATTTCAATGGACGACTGTTTTGTCTTAATTGACCGAAAAATGCAAATGAACAAATTTGCTCTTGGCGAAAATATGCTCATGTCAACTGACGGCAATTTTGCTACAATAAATCATTTAAAACAAGATTTTGGTACAAATATTCATTTATTTACCGAGAAATTTCCAAGTGGAATGTGGTATTTTAACCCAAAACAAAGAATTATTGTGAGTGAAGATAAGAAAATTGCTTGCAGTTTTAGTCAAGCGACAGGGGGATTTCCTTTTGAGGCAGTTAAAAAACTTGTAAAACAGCCCCTCTCTAATTGGCTTGAAGTGGACGCAAAACAATTAAAGGAAGTTGCCGACAAGTGTTCAAAAATTGACGACAAAATAATTTTACAATTTGCAGATAATGAGGTTATCGTGTCTGCAAATAACCGAGAACAAGCCCTTGATTTTGCCGTACCTATTCCGGCAGAATACAACCATAAGCCTACAAGGCTTGATATAAGATTTTTAGATAAATATTTAACCGAGTTCTATCGCTGCATAGACGAAAACGGAAAATTAAAAATATTTTTTGATGATAACCAAAGTACATATATGACAAGGTGTGAGTGTAAAAACTTGAGTATATTTGGTATGAGTTTAATGCCGCCACATCTAATGAATAAAGGAGCGTAACGATGTCAGAATGTGAAGAACTTAATACTCTAAAAGAAAAATTGGAAGAATTAAAAGAAACTGCTGCACAAATGAGCGACACAGTAAATGCTTTGCTTGCCGTTGCAACCGAAATTGAGGAGCGTATTAACGACCTTGAAAGCGATAAAAAGGACGCAGAAGAAAAGGCACAAACGCTGGAAAACGAAAAAGAAAATAGCGAGAATATTAAAGATACTGTAAGAGAATTAGTTGAGGCAGCAGAAAATTGGGATTATGGATTAAAACGCTGGCGAACTCTTGAAACTAAACAAGATTTAATCAATTATCTTAAAAAGGAAGTTTTGGAGGCTTAAATTGGTTGAACAAGTTATCAAATGTGGGGACGCTTTAACTCTATTAAAAGAATATCCTGACGAGTATTTTGACTGCATAATTACTGACCCTCCGTACAAGTTAGGAACGAGCAGCGTCAAAGTAAATGCTGACGGAACTATAAGCGACAAAAAGCGTAGTCGCTGGGTCAAGAAAAACGCTGACGAAGATAATCAAGCACTAATTAAAACAGGGCAAATGATACAAAATATTCCGAAGTTTGAGGACTGGTTGCCGGAAGTTTATCGTGTGCTTAAAAAAGGTTGTCATGCCTACATTATGATAAATGGTAGAAATTTTGCAGAATTGCAAATTAAGGCTGAAAAAGTTGGTTTTAAATTCCAAAATGACCTTACTTGGCTAAAGCAAAATTCTACGCCAAATAAATTTTATATGAAATCTACCGAAAGAATTTTAATGCTACGCAAAGGGAAAGAGCGTTATATAAACGACATGGGGGCGAGTGATGTTTTCTATGTCAAAAATCCTGTCGGTAAGAAAATTCATATAACCGAAAAGCCAGCAGAACTTTTTAGGCAGATGATAGTACAAAGTACAAATATTGGCGATAAGGTGCTTGACTGTTTTGGTGGTGGAGGTGCAATAGTTGTGGCTTGCAAAGAAACATCAAGAGAGGGACACATGATAGAATTGTTGCCAAAAAATTGCGAAATTGCTCGCAAAAGATTATTAGAAACTGAAATAGATTATATTCAAGGAGGCTTATTTTGTCAAGAATAAAACTTAAAAAATCTGAATATCCAAGCAAAATCGGCTGTTTGATAACAAATTGCCTAACAATGTGCGATAAGGCAAGGTATCAAGGTGGCTATAAAAATTGTGCAAATTTAACTTGGAAAACTGAAAATAGAGAAAAATACGACATAGAATTAGATAGGTACGGAAATATAAAATCCGTTTATGAGATAAAAGAATAATGACGACAATACAATTAAGAGATTATCAACAAGACGCAGGCAAACGCATTACGCAAGCAATTATGGTGGGGAAACATCGCATATTGTTTAACATGGCTACCGGAGCAGGCAAAACAGTATCTATGAGTGATTTTGCAAAAAGAGTAGCCGAGAGAGGTTTTAAGACTTTAATTATAGTTGATAGAACTGAATTATTAGGGCAAACAATACGCTTTGCAGATAAGGACTTTCCTTTTGGCTATCTAACGGCTGATAGTTTTCGTCCCAAAGATATAACTGTTGCTATGTTACAAACTTTAAGAGCAAGACTTAAATCGGAGTTGTATCAAGAATGGTTATCAGAATTTGATTTTATATTTTTTGATGAAATACACCAATACTATAATGGAACTGCTTTTGAGCGTATTTGCGATTTTAAAAAGGATAGTTGCGTGGTTATAGGCGTAACGGCAACCCCATGGGATAATAAAGGTTATTTATTAGGTGGCTTTGAAGAATTTATAAATGGAGCAGATATTATAACCCTTATCGAAAAGGGCTATCTCGTTAAGCCGGAACATTATACCATTGACCTTTTTGACTTTTCAAAAGTGCGTGTAACAAGTACAGGCGATTATGATACAGGGGCAATAGATGATATAGTTGTTGATACGGATAAAGTTGATAAAGTTCTTGAGGGCTGGCTAACCCATGCCAAACATAAAAAGACTATTGTATTTTGTTCTACTGTTGCCTCTGCGGAACATTATGCAAATTTTTTCAGATTAAATGGAGTTAGGGCTGCCCATGTTTCTGCTCAAAATAGCGATACCGAAAGAGCGAATATCTTGGCAAAATTTAAAACAGGGGAAATCGAGTGTCTTTTTAATGTCGGTTTATTGGTAGCAGGGTTTGATGAACCAAGTATTGAGTGCGTTATGTTCTTAAATCCGACAAAGATTTTACGCAGATATATTCAATGTGCTGGGCGTGGCTTGAGGCTCTGCCCTGAAATCGGTAAGACAAAGTGTATTTTTCTTGATTTTGTCGGCAATTCGTTCCGACATCTTGAAGTGGACGCAATAAGGTCATATATAAATCCACCTGAAAAAGAGGTTGTTTGTGATGAAATCGAGTGTCCTGTTTGTGGTTTTGTCTTTCAGGTATCAGAGGGCGAGTGTCCTGAATGTGGCTTTAAGTTAGATTTTGACATTGACGGCGAGGGTGGCGGCAGACCGCCAAAGCCTAAAAAGGAATTTGAAAAACTGATTAAATTAAAATCTGTGCAAAAAGAACTACATGACACAATACATGAATTTGCAGGATTACCATGCCTTGTCCGAATTGAAGATACAGACAGAAAAACCGAAAAAGGTACACCGATTAGAAAGTGGTGTTATGGTGTAAGGGAGGACGGCTCGTTCGTATTTAAAGGCGACCCTGATTTTACACATGAAAAATACCCATACCCGATGATTAGAACCGCAAAAAAGACAAACTGCTGGTATGTTTTTCATACAATTTGTATCAAGTTTGACCCAAAACAAGGGGCTTTGAGGTATTATGGTCGTAAATTGCGTAAGGCTAAAAAGTTTTTAGAACAGATAAAACGCCCAGAGAATAAGGCTTTTGTAAATATGTATAAACTGCTTGATTAATATTGCTTTTATTATATAATATGATGTAGGGTGCAATTATATGGCAAAACGAAAAGATGAAACAGGAAAAACTTATGGCGAATGGCAGGTTTTAACTTACTTAGGACTAGGTAAATATCTTTGCGAATGTAGTTGCGGAGTTATAAAACCTGTTCAAGCAAATCATTTGAGAAGTGGTGCGAGTAGGAATTGCGGGCACAATAGGGTATTAAAAGTTATAAAATCAATTACAACTCATAGTCAAAGCCAAACTAAATTATATAAAGTATGGAACTCTATGAAACAAAGGTGTTGCAACTCTAATTTAAAAAGTTATAAAAATTATGGAGGTAGAGGCATAACAGTTTGTAATGAGTGGCTTTATTTTGAAAATTTTTATAATTGGGCTATACAAAATGGATACAAAGAAAATGTAGGATTAAGCATTGAACGAATAGATAATAATGGAAACTATTGCCCCTCAAATTGTAAGTGGGCTAATAGATATGAACAAGCATGTAATAAAAGAGCGTTGAATACGAGTGGAATTAAAGGAATTTCTTGGAATACAAAAAGAAAATGTTGGGTAGTTCAAATTTGGAAAGACGGAAAAAGTTATTACGTAGGACAGTTTCAAGATTTAAAAATAGCACAAGAAAGGTTGCAAGACAAGCGAAATGAAATAAATTTAAACTAATTTTTTAAAAAGGTGCAATAATTATCAAAATTTATGATATAATATTAGTATAAACAAAAATAAGGAGCGTTAAAATGTCAGAAAATGAAAACAAATTACTACCGCAAGTGCCTGTTTTAAGCGAATATGATGTCGTTAAAACTGAACTTGAGGCAAAAATTAAGAAACTTAATTCAATTACCGAATTGACCGAAGAAAACAAGAAAGAGGTCAAGACAGGAATTGCAGAAATTAACAAAGTTAAAGAGCGTATTAGCCGCTATCGTATTGATGAAACAAATAGATTTATGGAGTATATTCAACCATATATTGATAAGTGCAAAGAACTTGAAAAATTATGCGATACAGGGCTTGCGGACATTAAGCAAAAAGTTAAGGATTTGGAAAATGCCGAAAAGGCTCTTAAAAAGGAAACCGTATCAAAAGCGTTTGAGTTATTTATGGCAACAAAAGATTATTCAAATTTCCTTAAATTTGAAATGTTTTTTGATGAAAAAATGTGTAACAAAACTGTATCTCTTAATGTCATTCAAAATCAACTTGAAACTTGGTATAATCAACGCAAGGCAGATATTGATTTTATTAAAAAGCAAGTTGATGACTGCGACAAAGTTATATCAATTTACTTAAATAACGGATTAAATTTAACGCAGGCTATTGAAACATATCAAAGCCAAATTAAGAGCGAGGCTGAAATTGCTGCGGCTATGGCAAGCGAGCAGGCAGTCGCTACGGTAAGTTTTGAAAAGAAAATTGACATTGTTGTTAAGATTAAGCAATTACCAAAGTCAAAAGGTGCTGCTTTAGAACAATTTTTAAACTCTCTTGGTGTTGAATTTACTGTGGAGGTAGTTAAATAATGAAAAAATCAGAAATTTTAAAAAATTATTCTAACAAAACAGGCATAAGTTACAAACATCAAGATTTGTTTGTAGGCGATGTCTATGAGGGCGAATTAGGGGTAAGAGGTATTGTTATCTCAAAAACACTTGAGGACGGTAGCACGAAATATTATTTTAAGAAAACAAATAATTGCGAGCATGCCTTGCCTGAATGTCGTGCCGGAATGAACAACGGAACTTTTATAGCCAATGTTGTGCAAGACGAGGAACTTATGAAAACCTTTATTGACGCTGGCATTATTATTGATGATGATAACGAAACTGAAAATAAGGAAACTGAAACTATGGTAAAAGAAGAAACTAAAGCGGCAGAGCAACCAAAAGAAGTGCCTACGCCTCCTGTTGCTCCTGTTGCTCCTGTTAAAGAAGAAAAGCCTAAAAAGGCAACCAAAAAGGCTGAAACAAAATCAGAAGTAAAGGAAGAACCTAAAACGGCTGAAACTAAACCTAAAAATATTCTTGAGAAAATCAGTGCCGTTCGTGCTGCTTGGTCAAAAGAAGATATTGACAAGCAGGGCAAGGGTCGTGCTGGCGGCGGTGCAAAATATGATTATTATAAACCGCAGCAGATTATTGATTTCTGTTTAAAACATGAACTTGAAAATCGTCTATATTCAAGATTTACAGTTATGGAAGATAGATGTTATTATGAAGTAATCAATATGGATAATATACAAGAAACCGAAATTGTGTCTTGTCCGTTTGATGTACCACGCAAAATGGCTGCCAGCGAGGCACAACAGGTTGGTGCTGCTATGACATATTACAATAGACGCTTGGCTATGATGATGTATAAAATAGAGGACAATAGCAGGGAAAGCGTGGAAGTTATGGAGGACGCAGATTACACAAATACTGCTCCGACAATTCCAGCCCCTCCGACTATTCCTGTGCCACCGACACCAAGCGTTGAAACGCAGTTACCACCGACACCGCCGACAAATATTCAAGCAGA
>JAFUXT010000019.1 GCA_017470815.1 bacterium
CTATATACAATGTTACAGTAAATATGTCTGTCATTGCGAGGAGGAAATGGCTTTCCGACGAAGCAATCCAGTTATTTCATCATTATCGACAAATTAAACGGCTGGATTGCCACGCCCTAATGGGCAGTTAACGGCTTCGCCGACACATACAGGCTCACAAGGCTCATTATTATTTCGCCTGTTCGCTTTGTATCGCAATGACAAGCTACTGTAAAATAATATATAATTACCAAATTTTTTAACCCTGACCCGCATTTGCATGGCTCATACTTCGCCTGCAACTGCTCCCTCTCCCAAGGGGAGAGGGGTATGGTGAGGGGTCGTACAATGTCATCCTGAACTTGATTCAGGATCTCACCCCTAACGGGATTGACCCCTCACCCGAAAATCTACTTTTCGCTATTGCTCAAAGTGATTTTCTACCCTCTCCCGTTGGTAGAGGGTGTAAGTCAGGCAATAGCCTGACGATAACTTGTCATTACGAGCAAACGCAGTTTGCATAGTAATCACATCAAATCAACAATTGAACGATTTTGAACTAATGGGATTGCCACGCTCGTTTCACTCGCTCGCAATGACAAAAAATGAAACGGCTGGATTGTCCTCTCGAAAAACAATACTTAATTGTTTTTCTCGGCAGAGTACTTCGTTCGCAATGACATGAAACTGTCTGTGAAATCAATGAGAAATATTTTGTTAAGTTTTGTAAATATATATAAGAATATTTAGCAATTTTTCAAATTCATATGACTTTATATAAATATATAAAGCTCTCTCTTCTTATTTAAACGGATAGGCCTTGGTAATATACTCAAGGTCTTTTTTTTAGCCGTTTTTTATAAGAAGTTCGGATAATTTGCCAAATGTTGCAACAGAGAGTTTTTCTCCCCTTGTGTTTTCATCAATTCCAAGTTCTGATAATGATTTTATTACTGTGTCTTTCAAAAATCCGCCGTTTAAAAGGCAATTTTTAATATTTTTTCTTCGCTGTGCAAATCCCGCTCTGACTGTTTTTCTGAAATGAGAATAATCGGATAATTCCAATAACGGTTTTTCTCTTACGGTTAATTTTACAAGCGCAGAGGTTACTTTAGGCGCAGGATAAAAACATTTTCTTCCGACTGTTCTTAATAATTCCACCTCTGCCCAAAACTGTGAAAGTATGGTCAAAAGCCCGTACTGTTTGCCTTGTGAATTTTCATTAGCGCCCATTCTTCTTGCAACTTCTTCCTGAACCATCAAAATTATATCTGTTATTTTTGCCCTGTTTTTGTTGTTCAAATCGTCAACTTCGCCCAAAAGATGTGCTATAATCGGACTTGTAATGTAATAAGGAATATTTGCAACAACTTTTATTTTGCCTTCACAAAGCGTTGATAAATCAGTTTTTAAAATATCTTGATGTATAATTTCAAGATTTTTGGCATCGAGTTTTTTTAGTTCTTTTATTGCATCTTCGTCAAGTTCAACAGCAACAACTTTTTTTGCGTGTTTAATCAGTTGTTCTGTTACAAAACCAACCCCGGGTCCGATTTCCAATACGGTATCTTCTGGGGAAATTTTTGCATAATCAATAATATCAGCGATAACTTCACCGTCAATTAAAAAGTTTTGACCTAATCTTTTCTTTGTTCTGAAATATTTTGCCCGTTCAAAGTAATTCATATTACCCTTGATAATACCACAAAAGGATAGATGTTTATATTTATTTATTTGTTATTTTAATTATTGTTATGATAATATAAATTTAAAGGGATATTTATGCTGAACTTACGGTCAAATACATTAAACAGGAGTGAAATACTTAATCTTTATACCAAAGGTTACACAAATCCGCAGGATTACAAAATCGGGCTTGAATACGAAAGACTTCCGATAAATTCGGAGACCCTAAAAGCCGTTGATTATTGGGGGGAACACGGGATAGCAATTTGCCTTGAACAATTTGCAAGAAAAAACGGCTGGGATTATATTGTTGATGAAAATAATATTATCGGACTTGCCAAAGGGCACGATACAATAACGCTTGAGCCGGGAAGTCAGGTAGAAATAAGTACAAAACCGGAGCGAACAATATTTGAGTTAAAGAAAAAAATTGACAATATTAATTTAAGCCTTGAAGAAATTTTATCAGAACATGGAACAATTCTTTTAAGTTACGGTGTTTCGCCGCTATCCACATGCAAAAATATTCATTTAATTCCCAAAAGACGTTATAAGATTATGGCAAATTATCTTTGGGGAATATTATCTGATGTTATGATGAGAGAAACCGCAGGGATTCAGTGCTGTATTGATTTTAAATCTGAAGAAGATGCAATGCGCAAATTCAAACTTGCCAATAAACTCACACCGTTTATGACTGCAATGTTTTCAAATTCGCCGATAAGGGGCGGAGTCGATACGGGGTATAAATCTTTCAGGGCTTTAAGTTGGCTCAATACCGATAACGACAGATGCGGTTTTGCAGGAAAAATCAGTGAAGAATTTTCGTTTGATGATTATATAGATTGTGTTTTAAAAACTCCTATGATATTTATTCAGCGAAACGGACAACCGATTACAATAAACGGAGATATTACATTTGAAGAATATTTAAAAGAGGGTTACGGTGGGATTATGCCAAGTCTTAGCGATTATGAATTGCGGGCAAATTTATGTTTCCCTGAAGTAAGACTTCGTAATTTTATTGAAATCAGAAATCATGATTGTGTCGGAGGGGATTTAAAATATTCAATTTTGGCATTTTATAAAGGAATTTTTTATGATAATAATGCGATGTGCGAAACGGAAGAATTATTAAAACACCTGCAATATAGGGATTATTCACAGTTGCGTTATGACGTCCCAAGATATGGACTAAAAACAGAAATAAAAAATAAAACGGTTCTTGATTATGCAAAGGGAGTAATCGAAATCGCTGAAAAATCGTTAAAAAATATGCAGACAGGAGAAAGTCTTTTTATAATGCCTGTTAAGGATTATGTAACAAAAGGAATTTCTCCGGCTGATGAAATTATAAAAAAATGGAACGGTTCCTGGAACAAAAATATAAAAAAAATGATTAATTATTTGACACAATAAGGAAAATACTTGTAATATATCGTTATCAATGTAGAAAAAACAGAGGCGGGAAGTATGAAGAAAATATTTATATTGGCAGGGTTATTATTAATCGGTACGGGTGCATTTGCAGAAAAACAATACACATATACACCTTCTTATATTTCCCACTTGAAAGCGTGCAGTGTGTATAGCGAAGATTATTCAACCGAAATTCCGACCGGAGATGAAAATTCTCCGATATTAAAAGTCAAATCTACCGAAGAAATTTTGGGGTATCTTAACGCAAAATGCTATACAAAAAGCACTGTTTACAGTTATGATTTGGATAAAGTCATAATGACTATAAAATGCGGGCTTAATAAAAATCAACGTGCTTATGTTGCAAGAAAAATGAATGAAGTGAATATGCAAAATTCAAAAGAAGCCAAAAAGGCATTGCAGGATGAGTTGACAAAAATTATTGAAGATAAAAATGTCTGCAGAGTTAAAAATTATTTGGAAGAATAAGTTTTATATTGGCAGTTTAACACAAAATTCAGTGCGAACATTTTCTTCGCTTTCGACCGTAATTTCTCCGCCATGGGCTTCCGTTATTTGTTGCGACAGGTATAAACCTAAGCCTGTACCGACTTTACGCAGTTTTTTTGCGGCTGAGTAGTATTTATTAAATATCATTTTTATTTCGTCTTTTGGAATACCCTGTCCGTAGTCAATAACCGAAATAGTTGCAAAGCCTTTTTCTTCTCCAATTTTTACGTCAATATCTTTGTGTGTGTTGCTATGGTTTATGGCATTTGAAACAAGATTTTTTATAACTCTTTGCAGTTGCATTTTATCCCCATTAATTGAAACTTTTTTATCCGCCGGAATAAAATTGAGTTTTATACTCAAATCTTTAGTTAAAGGTATCATATCTTCGACAACTTCCTGAGTGAAAGAATTAAGGTCTATATATTCTTTGTATAGTTCTATTCCGCCTTTGTCATCAATTTTATAAGTCTCTAAAAGAACTTGTACAAGTTCAAGGAGTTCATTATTTGAGGATTTCATATTTTTCAGTGCAAATTCCTGTTTGTCAGATATTTCTCCGAATTTTTTATTTAAAAACAGGTCAATCATATTTGCGGCGGCAATAATCGGAACTTTTAAATCGTGAGTTAAAGTTGCTGCAAAATCGGTTTTTAGTGTTTCAATTTCTTTTTCTACCGTAACATCTTTGATAATTATTACATATCTTTTCTTCTCAATATGAACAAGAGGTTGCGAACTTATTGTATAATTGTTTGTGGGGGTGTGTTTTATAAAGACTTCGTCATTATCAAGTTCGTTTGCCTTTGCGTTATCATCTGATAATTGTATATAGTCAAAAATATTTTTACCGACTATATCATGACCTTTTCTCACACCGAACCATTTTAAAATTTTTGGAGTCGCTCTTAATATTTCAAACTTGTCATTTATAATTAAAATCCCGTCAGACAAAGAATTTATGACTGATTCTAACAGTCTGTTTTGGTTCATAAGTTCTGATTGGTATTCCGCAATCATTCGTTCTCTGTCGTTAAGTGTTTCAACCATTCTGTTAATACTGTGGGTAACATTTTGGTAGGTCGGATGATCTGTGTTAATTTTTTTACTTAAATCCCCGTAGCGGATAGAATCAACTGTTGTCGTAACTTTGCCTAAATAATCATTAATTTTTGACCAACGCTTATTTGTCTTACGGGTAATAAAAAATAATGACACAAACACCAAAATTACGGCGATATTAATTATGTTAAGATAAGATTCCATTTGCTCTCTCAAATTTGTTTTAACATGATATAATTAAATTATAATCAAGAGAGCGGACTTTGTAAACAATGGGGAATATGAGTAAATTAAAATTGCCGGATACTATAAAAATGGTTATAACCGACTTTGACGGTGTGGTTACTGATAATTGTGTTTATATAAGTGATGACGGAATAATGTCAAGAAAAATCAATTTCAAAGATGTTGTAGGATTTTATCTGCTTAAAAAAAACGGTATTGATGTTGCAATAATTTCGGGGGAAAAAAATTCTGCAATAGAAACTATTGCAAAAAATCTTGATATAAAAGAAGTTCATCAGCGTATAAGGGATAAATTACCCGTTATGAAAGAAATTATTTTGAAAAATAATTTATCCCAGGAACAATATTTGTATATTGGTGATGATATAAATGATTTGGAATGTCTGAATTATGCAAAATACAAAATAACCGTTCCCAATTCATCCGAAAAAATTAAAGCGGTCGGGGAAATACAAATTACTGAAAATTTTGGCGGAAATGGTGCATTCAGGGAGGTTGCAGATTGTTTAACAAATTAAAAAAAATTTATGATGATATAAAAAATTTGAACAAATCGGTTAACAACTATCAAAATGATACTATCATCCAGTCTTTGCCGACTGTTGCTTATGTAAATAAAGCAAAAAAATTAATTGAAGCAAAAGATTACAAAGGTGCAGCCGAAGTATTGAATTCCGCTATTGATATTTCGGATAAAGATCCGCTAGTATATAAATATCTCGGAAAAATTGCAGAAATTAACCGCAATTTTAAAGATGCATCAGTTTATTATGAAAAATCCGCAAGTCTTAATTCAAATGATAAAGAGATATGGTTGCGGTTAGGTATGAGTTATTTGTATTCGGATATTTTAGATAAGGCAATACATTGTTTCGAACTTGCTGACAGGCTTTCGCCGTTAAATACAGATGTTTTTACAGGCTGGGGCATGGTTTATATGAAGCAGAAAAAATATGCTCTTGCAAAGGACAAATTCAATCGTGCCGCCCAGATTAGCAAATATAATTTTACGGCAATCTTACTTTCTGCTGTAATGGAAATGCGTCTTGAAGAATACGCTATTGCCGAAGAAAAATTAAAATTTCTGGTAAAAGTTGCTCCAAATGAGGGCAGTTTGTATGAATTTGCTCATCTGAAACTTTTACAAAACAGGTTTGATGAAGCTGAAAAATATGCAAACAAAGTTTTGGTTTTAAATAAATTTATGCTTCCTGCGTATTTTATTTTGGGAGAGGTTTATTCTATTCAAAAAGATTATGACAAATTTGATGAGAATTTTCAAACGGCACAGGATTGCGGTTTGAAAAGTGCAAATCTGTATGTAGAATGGGCAAAAGGGCTTGTGAGATTGTTTTGTTTTGAACAGGCGGAAGAAAAATTCAGACAGGCTATTGATCTTGATGCAGAAAGTAATGATGCAAAAATCGGACTTGCTTTGTTAAATTCTTATCAAAATAATTTTAATATGTTAGATGAACTGAAAGAAAAAAATCAAAGTAATGTTTATATACAGGAAGCAATCGGGCTTGAACTTCTTTGTGCGGAGGATTTTGAAGGTGCAATAGAAATGTTTAAAAAAGCACTTACAACTGACAGATATCAGACTTATAATTATTTCAATCTTGCAAGAGCATACGCAATGCTCGATAGTCAGTATAAAGTAAGGGAATATTTGGATAAATTTACCCAATTAAATCCGGATTATACGCAGGGGCATATTAATTATGCTCAATGGTTAATAAATGTATCGGATTTTGAAGAAGCCAAAAGAAAACTAAAAAAAGCCCTGAAACTTGAACCTGACAATCTGGATGCTCTAAATATGCTTTTTTTGACACAGTTCACTCTTGTCAAGAAAAACATTTGTGAATATAATATAAGGGAGGCAATTTCGGTTGCGGATAAAGCGCTTGAGTTAGGGAGATTTGATTACGCACCCCAAAAACAAGAACTTGAACGAATGTTAGCAAATTTTCAAGGAAATTAGAGTTGAAAAATATCGTAGTACAAAAATTTGGCGGAACATCTGTTGCTGATATTGAAAAAATGAGGCATGTTGCTGATGTAATCATACAAGAAAAAGAAAACGGCAACGATGTTGTGGTTGTTGTTTCCGCAATGGGGCATACAACAGATCATCTTGTAAAACTCGCTCATGAAATAAATCCTCATCCGTCAGAGCGTGAACTTGATATGCTTCTTTCAACAGGCGAGTGTGTTTCAATGTCGCTTTTGACTATGGCGCTTCAAACAAAAGGCTATAAAGCAATAAGTTATAATGCGCAACAAATTGGAATTATAACCGAAAATGTTCATACAAAAGCAAGAATTATTGATATTAAAACAGATAAATTAAGAAAAAGTCTTGATGATGGGAATATAATTGTTATAGCAGGATTTCAGGGAGTTACAACCGAAGGTGAAATAACAACGCTTGGCAGAGGGGGGTCAGATACTTCTGCTGTTGCCATTGCATCTGCTTTAGGTGCGGAAAGATGTGATATATATACGGATGTTGAAGGCGTTTATACGACAGACCCGAGAGTTGTGCCTAACGCATCAAGACTTGAAGAAATATCTTACGAAGAAATGCTTGAACTTGCTCATGCGGGTGCAAATGTTTTGCATCCTCGCAGTGTTGAAACGGCAAAACAATATAAAATGCCTCTGAGGGTGCGTTCAACATTCAAATATAACAATAAAGGAACTTTAATATTAGGAGTTGAAGATATGGAAATTAATAAACCGGTAGCAGGGGTTGCTGCAGATTTATCACAGGTCAGAGTTGTTGTTTGTGATATACCTGATACCCCCGGTGAAGCCGCAATATTATTCGGCAGTCTTGCAAAAGAAAATATATCAGTCGATATGATTATTCAGTCTTATGCAAGAAAAGTTAAAAACGATATCGCATTTACGATAAGCAAAGAGGATTTGGGAAAAACTCAGGAAATATTACAAAGAGTAAAAGAGCAACTCGGTGCCGGAGATGTAAGTTTTGATGATAATATTGCAAAAATATCCATAATTGGTGCAGGCATGATTGACCGTCCCGGTATTGCATCAACAATGTTTAAAACTCTTGCAGACAGCGGAATTAATATTCGTATGATTTCGACTTCGGAAATAAAAATCAGTTGTTTAATTAATAAAGAAGATGCTCAAAAAGCGGTAAAAGCATTGCATGAAGTATTTAATTTAGGTTGTGATGAAATTGCCGAAGTTAAAGGCACTTTACCTGATGTATAAACAAATTTGATAAAATAAATTTGAAAAAAAATAATGCTGAATCAAAAAATTTTGGCATTATTTTTTTTGTCTTGATTTTTTTTTATAAATCATTAAGAACTTCATGCACAAAAATCATATTCTCTACTCCGTATGGTTGATTTTTTGTGTATAACTTGAACAAAATTAATAAAATAAAGTATTATAGAAAAGAGAGGTAGCAGATTATGACAAGTTACTTTCCAAATTATGACTTGGCGGGAAGAATACAGCATACAAAATTCGCATCCGGATTTAATATGCCAAGTATTCGTTTTGACAGAGTTGAAAAACCGGAAACGCAGGATTTTAAACAAGTTTTTTCAGGATTAGTTGAGAATTTTAACAAAGATTTGAATGCTCCTGATGATTTGTTGAAAGATGTTATGCAGGGCAATAAAAATGTCGATATTCACGATGTTATGGTTGCTATGTCAAAAACGGAAATCAGCGTGAATGTTGCGACTCAGGCGGTAGGCAAAGTTATAAATGCCTATGACAGAGTTATGCAAATCAATGTTTAATTTGTTACTTTAATGGTATGAATTAAAAAATCAGACAGCGGGAAACAACATGGATTTTAGTAAAATTACGGAAAACAAACCACTATTTTATGGAATAATCGGCGGAGCAGTGCTAATTATTGCGATTATTTTAATGGCAATAATTATCGGTGCAAGTTCAGGCAGTAAAGATGGTCCGAGAACTGTCGGTTCGGAACCGTTAAAATCCAATGTTGAACTTTTGACTACCGATAATATAGGTAAAGCATTAGAAATTCAGGCGATGCTTGCAAAACAAGGAATTGTTGCAGAACGACAGTTAGATGGTACAAAATCAAAACTTATTTTGAATGCAAAAAATTGTTCAAATATGACTTCAAAATGTACCGTAAACGACAGAGATAAAGCAATTATTGCAATTGTTCAGTCAGGTCTTGTCGATCAAAATGTCGGTTTGGAAATTTTTGATAAGGGAGATTTTACTTCTACAAAAGAAGATAAAAGAATTCGTCTTGCAAGAGCGATGAACGGGGAATTATCAAGACTAATCAAACAGATTCCTCCAATTCAGAGTGCAACTGTATTTATTTCAATACCTGAACAAAACTCAATGTTTGATGAACAAAAACCGCAAACTGCAACTGTTCAACTTGTTATGCCAATCGGTGAAAAACTTGACCAGTCAAAAGTTAAGGCGATTACAAACTTACTTTTGGGAAGTGTAACAGGTTTAAAAGCAGAAAATGTTGCTATAACCGACACAAACGGTAACACTTACCATAGTGTTATGGATGCGGAAGATGAAATGCTTCAAAAACTTGAAGAAAATGATAAATATATGCAGCAAAAGATTTCTAAACAGTTAGACAGACTTGTCGGTCCGGGGAATTATGTAGCAACCGTAAGTACATTTTTAAGACAAACTCCTGTTGAAAAATTTACCATAGATTACGATCCGCAAAGAAAAACCGCAGTGACAGAGCAGTCATTTTCCGAAGGCTTAGGTGATAAAACATCTGATCAAAGCAGAGGGATTAATGCGGTTAGTACATATTTGCCAAACGGATTGCCAACAGGCGGCATGGATTCATCACAGGACAGAAATTACTCAAGAACGGCAACAGAAACCCAATACGGTGTTACTAAAACTCAAACAAATGAGTATATAAAACCGGGGGTTGTTGAAGAAATTTCTATTGCTGTAACTTTAGACAGAAACAGTATTCCTGCCGATACAACAATGGAAGAAATGAAAGATTTGATTGCCCGTGCGGCAAGCCCAAAAGTTACCGCTGCAAATGTTTCCATAGCATTTTCAAATTCAAACGATCCGTATTTATCTCCGGATAAGCAACAAAATCTTCCAAAAGTTGATGAATCCGGCAACCCGTGGTGGCTTGCGCTTCTTATCACAGCAATTGGTATTATAATTACATTTAAAGCGGTTACTGCAAAAGTTAAACAAATTAGAGAAGAAAATTCAATTGAAGTCGAAGCGCTTCGTCAAAAATCACTTGAACAGGAAAGACAACTTAATGACATTAATTCCCGTGCAAGTCAATTAACGCAAAGACAGTCAGAACTTGCACAAGACCTGTTAAATCAGCGTCAAAACGGTGCCGGAGCATTACCGGGGTATGCGTTTGATGAAAGTCTGCTTGATGATTCTCTCGATGCTCTTTCAAATGAACTCAATGAAGATGCGGCTGACAGAATTAAAAGTTGGATAGAAGACGGCTCAGGTAAAGCAGGAGCAGCAATTGGTGCTCCAAATGAAGGCGGTAAATAATGGCAGCAAAGGGTTTTGATTACGAAAATTTTGCGCAAAATCTTGCCGCACAGGCACAAGATCTTGTTCCCGCAGAATTTTCACCCGAAGAAAAGCAATATGTCATAAACACTCTCGGTAATTTTTCAATGATGGCGGGGAAAGCCCTTGCGGAAGATAAAAGCCTGCCTTTTGATGTTGATACATCTACTTATATAACTCAAATAATTGCAGAATGGTCTTTTCATAAATCTGTTGATATTATTCGTTCAGGTATTCCGAGAGCAAATTGGGATGGTGTTATGCAAAAAATTGCATACACTATTTTTGAAGTAGCAAAGCAGGCGTTTTCTCAAAAGTTGCCTAATGACCAAATAATTGAAATTATTGAACATCATGTTACAAAAACTTATGTTGATGCGATTACCGAATTAAAAGACAAAGGGGTAATTGATGAAAGCCTGATGGAATTTGCCGCATCTCAGTCAAATATGAACAAAATGGCACAAGAAATGCAGGCTCAAGCGCAGGCACAGGCGCAAGGCGAGCAAGGAATTGAACCGGGTGTCGATGGTCAAAATCTTCCTCAGGTTCAGGGTGCTGCCCCTGTTGTTGCAAAAGAACCGGAATTTGCTCCAAAAGCACTAAAACTTGCAACTGTTGCAATGTTGTTTAACAGAATGAATCAGGACAGAGTGCAGATTTTTCTCGATAAATTTGAACAAAATGATGCCGAAGATGTCGTAAAATATATGAAATTACCTGATTTAATGCAGAGAGTCGGGGCTGAAAATGCTATGAAATGCCTGCAGGAAATTAAAATGAATCTGCCGAAGGCATCTGACCTTGCCCCAATGAAGGTTGTTAAAAAGATTAAGAATTTTGCATCAAAATACAGCGAAAAAGAACTTGAAACTATGTTGATAAAAGAGCGTATCGGAGTAAAAAGACTTGTGTTTACGGCGCTTGAAGATAAATATTACGAAAATATACCACCAAAAGTTGCAAGTATTGTTGCCACGCACTTGATAAATAGTGTATAATATTGTCGTATCATGATAATAAAAAAGAATAAAAAACAGTCTCAAGGGATAGAACAAGAGGTAGGAGCAGAGTCACTTGAACAGGTTGAAGAACAAGAAGTAAAGCCTGAGGAGATAAACTTATTCGACCTTGACAATATAGATTTCAAACAACGCAATGAACGCCGTAAAGGTGACAGGCGCCGAGGTTTTCGTCGTATTGATGACAGAAACCTCATTTCTCGTGCAAGAGAAGAAGCGGATGCCATCAGAGAAAATGCCGCAAAAGACGGCTATCAGGCAGGACTTGATATGGCAAAAGAAGATTTGTTGATGCTAAAAGACGGAATAGAGGCTTTTTTTGGTGCAAGACAACAAATTTATGATGCAATTGCTCCTGACATTCTTGAAATAAGCCTTGATATTGCAAAAAAAATTATTAAAAAAGAAGTGGCAGAAAACCCTGATATTGTTATTGAAAATATAAAAGAAATGCTTGGCGGTCTTTCAAAAGAAGAAACCAAGTTAATTTTGAAAGTTAATCCGGCACAGGCTGCAATGCTAAAGCAACAAGTACCTGAAATTGTTGCAACTGCAGGGTTAGAAGCAAAAGTAGTAATTATTCCCGAAGAACATATAATGGAAGGCGGATGTCTTTTGACAACAACAAACGGGGTAATTGATGCAACTATTGAAACACAGGTTGATATAATAAGTGAAGCATTAAAGGAATTGTAGAAGTAGTATGGCGGCACCGGAGGGACAACCAAATCCAATAAGTGAAGTTTTAATGGCAGTATTCGTACTGTTCCTTATTGTCATATTGCTTGTTGAACTTCCTACATGGATTATAAATGTTTGTATTTGTTTGAATATAACGCTTGGCATAGTTCTTTTGATGTTTGCACTTTATGTTCAAAAAACGTTGGAATTATCATCATTTCCGTCAATTATTCTTGTAGGTACAATGTTTAGGCTTTGTCTTTCTATCGGTTCTACAAGATTAATTCTCGCAAAAGGTCAGGCGGGTGAAGTTATTCAGGCCTTTGGGGAATTTGTAACCGGCGGTAATATGATTGTTGGAGGTGTAATCTTTTTGATTATAACCATTGTACAGTTTATGGTTATTACAAAAGGTGCAGAGCGTATTGCAGAAGTTTCTGCGCGTTTTGCTTTGGATGCTATGCCCGGTAAACAAATGACAATTGATGCGGATTTTAACGCAGGTTTAATTTCACCTGAAGAAGCGACAAAGCGTCGTGATGATTTGTCCAGAGAATCTAATCTTATGGGTTCTATGGATGGTGCGATGAAGTTTGTAAAAGGGGATACTATTGCAGGTATTATTATTACGCTTGTCAATATTATCGGCGGTTTGGCAATTGGGTGTTTAATGCAGCAAATGCCTATAGGCGACGCTGTTAGTAAATATACTCAATTAACTATTGGTGACGGTCTTTGTTCTCAGGTTCCGTCTTTGCTAATGTCAATAGCAGCCGGTGTATTTATGACTCGTGCATCTGCTAAAAGTTCTTCTTTGGGTGCGGATGTTACGACACAAATTACAAGCAAACCTTATGCTTTATTCTTCGCTTCAATTTTCTTATTTTTCCTTGGACTTACAGGGAAAACATGGTTTTGGGACGGAACAGGTTTACCGAGTTTGCCGTTTATAATATTTGCAGTTCTTATATTTATTGCAGGATTCCAGGTTTTAATCAATGCGGATGTTCAATCTCAATTAGGGCAGTTGGAAAATGTTAAACAAAACATGCAAGATCTTGTCAACCCGAACAGAATGTATGAGCGTTTGGGGGTTGATATTTTGAGTTTGCAGGTTGGTTCTAATTTGCTTGTAATTGCCGATCCTGATCAGGAAGGACAATTATTAGCCAAAATTGCCGCTTTGCGTCAGAGAGTAACTGATGAACTTGGGTATATTTTGCCAAACATTCGTATTATGGACTCATCAGCACTTGATGCTAATGAGTATATGATATTGATTAGGGGTAACACTGTTGCAACCGGTTATGTTTATCCGGGTAAATTTATGGTTATTGCCGACCAGTGGGATTCTATGAAAAAAGAGGTTCCTGATGATGCAATTATCGGTATTGACCCGACATATCAAACTCAGGCATATTGGATTAACAGTGATGATGCAAAATCGGCAAGACTTGTCACTGCTGTAGATGCGACAGATGTTATTGTTACACATTTGCAGGAATGTGTCAGAAAACATGTTGATGATGTCATGACAAAAACAGATGTCCTCAAACTTATGGAACTTGTCAGAAGCCAAGACCCGACACTTGTTAATGACCTTGTTCCGACAATTATTTCTACAAGTGATTTAAGAAAGATTTTTGTAAACTTAATCCGAGAAAAAGTTTCAATTAAAGATATTATCTTTGTATTTGAACGACTTTGCGACTACGCAAGATTTTCTAAAGAACCTGATATTTTGTCAGAGCGTCTGCGTGCCGCATTAGGTCGTCAGATTTGTTTATCAAATGTCGAAGAAGATAAGGTTCTTTATGCTCTTACGCTTTCTCCGGAATGGGAAAAAATACTTGACGATAGTTGCCAAAGAACAGAACTTGGTACAATGTTTTTGTTAAATCCTGTTCAGGTACAGGAACTTATTGAAACAACTGCGACTACCCTGATGCGTGCGCACCAAACTTGCGGTCGTCAGCCTGTTGTTTTGTGTTCGCCAAGAATCAGGCTTCCGCTTTATCAACTTTTGGAACGCCATATCCCGACTATTGTTGTAATTTCGTATTCAGAACTTATAACGGATATTAAAGTTGAAGCAATCGACACTGTCGGTGATGCATACGTTCAGTAATTATAAAGTTTCACTATTCGCATAAATACTAATATCTCAACGGAATTTTCGAGCGTACAACTTCAATATTTTTGTAACCGAAATTAAGTAACATTCTGTTTGTACTTGTATAAAAAATCGTTTCTTCAAATGTCGGACCGATATTAACTGAACTTACGGAACTCTTTTCAAAATGATATTCCAAATACGGAACAAAAAGTCCGTTCTTTTCTGCAACTTTTGTCGGTTTGCAGTCGGGTGTCCCAAAAGCATTTACTATTACAATTCTGTATTCATGCTCATTTTTAAACTGCGGATTTTTAAAGAAAATGCTGACAATATTTAAAACATCAATGAGTTCAAACAGGATATCAAAAAGTTTCACCTTATTATTTTTTTTCTTAAGGGTAAGTGCTTTTTCAAACATTGTATTCCATTTTTTGAAAATACTTTGAATAATCTGAACCTGTTTTTTGCGGTCATAAATTACGCTTCCGTATATCGGAAGATAGTTTTTATCGTTCATTTCTTTAATAAGTTTTTTCTTGTTAAATCCGATATTGTAACCGGTGTAATTCAAACCCTTTGCGTAGTTGTTCCACAGTGTAAGATTGTCGCTTTCTGAAGAAAACGATGTTGTAAAATATTCAAGTTTATTGGTTAAATCATCATTCCCGTCAACAATATTTTTGTATTTGTTATTAAAATGATTACTGATTTTTTCAAACAAATCATTGTTAAGATTTGGAGTTTCTTTTATCAAATTTACAATAAGTTTATAAGAGTATGCGACTTCTTCTTTGTCATTGAGGTAAAGAACATTTGAAAAGCGTATTGTTTCGCCTGACAGAATATTTAAAAGTTTTTCAGGCTTTGTGTAGTGGTAAATGGTATAATCGGTGTCGTTGTCCAAAATTTTCTTAATTTTGGGAATCTTTTTCAACAATTCATCATAATAAGACATGCAAAAAACCTCTGAATTTATTTTTAATCAATAATTACTTATAACATTACATATCATTATAGTCCGTGTCAAGTAATAGAACAAGTTTTTACTTACATAAACTATATTATCTGTATGTTCATTCTTTCTCTTTTCTTGCGATGAAAAGAGAAAGAATGAACCAAGAAAGAGAAAATACGCTATTTTACTGCAATGCCTGACGGCATCGCCCCGCGTATAAGATATAAGTATAAAATGTTCATTCGTTTTTGTCCTTACGGACAAAAATCAATCAGGCGCCTAAAACTACGGCGCCTTTGATGATAATTTCTCAAGTGCGCGCCATTGTCCTTAGGCGCGCTAAGAGATTTTTGCCGACAGGCAAAAACAAATATTACTGCGTTAGCAGTCTTATGCCGCCGCAGGCGGTATAGTAATCAGCGAAGTTTTCTTTTCTTTGGTTCATTTCTTTTCTTTTGCCTCGCAAACAAAAGAAAAGAAATGAACAGGTAGAAAGTGCTAATCTCTCAAGGACTACCGATAATATAGTTTATGTAAAAATAATGACCACATATTAAGTGGTCATTATTTTTTAGTGTTTTTCATTTGCTCTTAACCGTTTTGTGATTTGTTTCATTTCTGTTTTAGTCAGGTATTTTGAAAATTGTGCAAATTCTTCCATAATATCCCACGAAGAATAATTCCCTTTTTCAACCTTCTTAATCCAATCATTGACTTCTTTGGTAAGCATAATTCTTAACTCCGGTACAAACGACATGCACATGATAATTATGAGGATAGAATTTGTCAAGCCATAAAAAAAAGCCGTTTTGAAAAACGGCTACCAGACTTGGGGAGGAGGTATGAAAAACTTTCGTTTTTCATATCTATATTTTTTATATCGGCACAATTGTAGATTACTTTATAAAAAGAGTGAAATTATCCTCCAAATGCAGTAGAAGAAATTTGTATTAATTTATCTTAATATTTTAGGCAATTTTTTGAACGATAAAAACTTTATATATTCACAGGGGAAAATATTAGGTTATTTAGAAAGTAAAGGACGGGGAAAATATGGTTAATGAAATTTCTGCTCAGAAAATTACTATTCAAAAGAACATGGGATTAACTCAGGCTTTAAAGGCACATGTTTTGAAAAACAATTACACAATGTCAGATGGCAGTATCAGTGCTAAAGAATGGAACAAAACCATTGATGTTTTGGAAAATATTAATGAAAAACGTAAAAAAGACGGAGTTACTCCTATTTTTACGGGAGGTACTGACCGTTCAAAAGCCGGTTGGCATTCAAGTTTTGTAGTTCAGCCAAATCAGGAAATTGAATTTACAAAAGAAGAAATGAATGAATTGTATGAAGCCATGGGGGTCAGTCTTGACAAATCAGAAGCGCAAGACAAAAGGCAAGTAAATAAAAAAGAAGAAACTCCGAACGAAAAAGAAATAGCAAAAGCGGAGAAAAAACGAATAAAGGCAGAGAAAAAAGCGGAAAAAGAGCGTAAGAAAGCAGAGAAAAAACAGGCTAAATTAGATAATGCTCATGATAAAGCCGCAATAGATGTGATTGTGCCCAATGATGAAAAACAGCGCAGAAAAGCACAAAAAGGTTTTGATAAAGCAAATAAAGTCATGTTAAATATCGCTTACGGCAAAGAAAATCCTTATATTAAAGTCGATGCCGAAACTGATGAAAGCGGGACTTATACAACAAAAATTGCTAAAATTAAGGAGCGTTATGTCAAAGCAAAGTATGACAGGAACGGGAATTTAGTAGATGTAGAAATAAATGTTGATAATTCTAAAAAACATTATGCTCCGGATGTAAAATACACCGCAAACGGTGCATATTGCGATACAAAAGAAAAACGTGCTGGTTATGAAGTCAAAATAACTAATGGCTTTGATTTCGGTGCAATAAGAAGAGTAATAGACCGAATTTTCGGCAGAGAATCCAAGTAATAATTATCCCCTTTGTTAATAGTGAAATAATAAAGCCGTATCTTATACAAGATACGGCTTTCATTATTAAATAATTCGTTATTATTTATTCATTGCTTGGGCAACTGCAACTGCACATGCAACTGTTGCACCTACCATCGGATTGTTACCCATACCGATAACCCCCATCATTTCAACATGGGCAGGAACTGAAGATGATCCTGCAAATTGAGCATCACCATGCATTCTTCCCATAGTATCTGTCATACCGTAAGAAGCAGGACCTGCTGCAACGTTGTCAGGATGCAATGTACGACCTGTACCGCCACCTGATGCAACAGAGAAATATTTTCTTCCGTTTTCGATAGCCCATTTTTTGTAAGTACCTGCAACAGGGTGCTGGAATCTTGTCGGGTTAGTTGAGTTCCCGGTAATAGAAACATCCACACCTTCTTTAATCATAATTGCAACGCCTTCTGACACATCATCAGCACCGTAGCATTTAACTTTTGCTCTTTCGCCGTCAGAGAACGGTGTTTCTTTGACAACTTTTAGTTCGCCTGTTTTGTAGTCGTATTCAGTCTCAACATAAGTAAAGCCGTTGATTCTTGAAATAACATAAGCGGCATCTTTTCCTAAACCGTTCAGGATTACTCGTAAAGGTTCTTTTCTTACTTTGTCAGCATTTCTTGCAATACCGATTGCACCTTCAGCCGCCGCAAATGATTCGTGTCCTGCCAAGAAACAGAAACATTTAGTTTCTTCTCTCAAGAGCATTGCACCCAAGTTGCCATGACCGATACCAACTTGTCTTCTGTCACCTACTGACCCCGGAACTGCAAATGCCTGCAAGCCTAAACCGATTGCTTCAGCAGCATCAGCAGCATTTGTAATACCTTTTTTGATTGCGATAGCAACACCTAAAGTATATGCCCAAGATGCGTTGTCAAACGCAATAGGCTGAATACCTTTAACAATGGCATCTACATCAATGCCTTTTGATAAACATAATTCACGAGCATCTTCTAATGATTTAAAACCATATTCAGGTAAAACTTTTTTCAAAGTCGCTTCGCGTCTGTCTTGTCCTTCAAATTTTACTGTCATTTTTATTTTTCCTTTTCTATTTTAATTAACTTATTTTTTTTAGTCATTCCGAACTTGATTCGGAATCTATCAATGTCAATTAAACGGATAGACCCTGAAACAAGTTCAGGGTGACAATTATATTTACCCCTATTCTTCTCTCGGGTCAATATATTTAACCGCATCAGCAAATCTGCCGTAAGTACCGATATTCTTGTCGTATGCTTCCTGAGGATTTACACCTTTTTTAATTGCATCCATAAATTTGCCGAGGTTAATAAATTGGTATCCGATAACTTCGTTATTTTTGTCTAAACCAAGTTTAAGAATATAACCCTCTGTTAATTGTAGGTATCTTACACCTTTTTGAGCGGTTGAATGAATTGTACCACACATAGAGCATAGACCTTTGCCCAAGTCTTCAAGTCCTGCGCCGACAGGCAAACCGTTTTCTGAGAATGCTGATTGTGTTCTGCCATATACAATTTGCAAGAATAATTCTCTCATTGCAACATTTATTGCGTCACAAACAAGGTCTGTATTCAATGCTTCAAGGATTGTTTTACCCGGAAGAATTTCACCTGCCATAGCAGCAGAATGGGTCATACCTGAACATCCGATAGTTTCAACAAGCGCTTCCTGAATAATACCGTTTTTAACATTCAAAGTAAGTTTGCAGGTACCCTGTTGAGGTGCGCAGCATCCGCAACCGTGAGTCAAACCTGAAATATCTTTGATTTCTTTACACTTTGTCCATGCTCCTTCTTGAGGAATAGGTGCCGGACTGCCTTTAACGCCTCTTTTTACGGGGCATTTGTCTAAAATTTCTTGAGTAACTTGTATATTAGTCATTTTTTACTCCCTTCACTTATATACACAAAAATTGTAACTTGCTCAAAATTTATCGTCAAGATAATTGAATTTTTAAGAAAACAATGCTAAATTAAAATAAAGAAAAAGAGGTTATTTATGGTAAATAAAAAATATGGTTTTACATTAGGTGAAGTTTTACTTGCAATGCTGATTATTGGCGTTATTGCTGTATTATCTTTACCGAGTTTATTAAAAAATGTTCATGAAAAATCAAGAATGTCTTTATTAAAAGGTACTGTTGCGACAATCGGAAATGTTATTCAGTCGGAATTTACAAAACAAAGAACGACAGAAATTACGTCAACAGATATTTATAGAGATCCGAAAGCATTTATCCAAAAATTTGACGGAGCAAAATCAGGCGAACCCTTTGGGAAAACTTATAAAAGACATTCAGATTCAAAAGTTATAACCGATGTTTTGATTCCAACAGATGATGCAGAAAATCAGGCGGCATTATTACTCAAAAATGGTGTAGGTATTGGGATTGTAAATGACAAAGAAAACAGTAAAACCTCAATAGTGGTTGATGTAACAGGAGCAGATAAACCTAATATGGTTGGAGTTGATTATTTTATAATGAAGGTTGAATGGTATGATGGCGAGG
Organism: bacterium; assembly: GCA_017470815.1. Classification (GTDB taxonomy): domain Bacteria; phylum Cyanobacteriota; class Vampirovibrionia; order Gastranaerophilales; family Gastranaerophilaceae; genus Zag111. The sequence goes on from JAFUXT010000019.1 coordinate 19,758, forward strand.
GTTACAGAGCCGGTGATATATCAGGATATGTAAACGGCGATGCTGACGGCGAAGAATCAGGTGAGGGCTTAAAGGATTTATGCAATGCCGGTAATGGTGCAGCATGCTTCCGGATGGTAGAATTATCAAGTTACGAACCAAGATATTTGGATTAGTTTTATTTTATCACTATTACATATTGAACAATATTGTAAAATATGGTACTTGTTCCTTGATATATTTACTAATTTTGCTTATTTTTATGAGTTGTATAGATATAAGAAACAAGCATTAATATTAAACCTAACGCTAAAAATGCAATTAGTTTGAATATTGCTTCAACATGCGCAAGGTCATATATAAATATCCTCAAAATCGAAAGTATAATAAGAGCAATGCCGGTGTTGATAAGGTATTTTTTGTTTCTTAATATTCCGGCAATAGTTGAAATCCCTGAATACAATACCCAAGAAAGTGATATAATATATTCCATACCTGAGTTTTGTGCATAAATCTGACTGCTTTCGCTATGGCATATTAAGAATCCCAAAATAATTGCAAGATATTTGTAAATATCTGTATTATCCCATTTTGAGAATATAAAGCATGTGGTTATGCCGAGTGCAAAGGCGCAAACTTTCATGTTAAACAGAACTATATAAGAATCGTAATAAAAATATGAACAAATCATCAAAGCCAACAATGATATCCCGAACATTATAAATCCTGCAATATCAAAGAGTTTTGAATCATTAGTTTTTCCAAGTCGTTTTGTATTAAGAGCATAAACAAAACCGATTATTATATTTATCATACCTCTGTTAAAATCAAGCATGTCACTATCTTTTGCAGTCTGTGACAAGATAGAATTTATTTCTCCTGTCAGATAAACATAACCAAGCGACAAACCGCTGAACAAAAGCAAATTATACATCTTAAGATTATTCTTCTTGAAAACAAATGCAGAAGTAATCATCGACAAAACAGGAAACGCAAAAAGAAGTGTTCTGATATTAAATATCGGAGTATAAGCGGTTATAAGACAATTTTCACCTGCGTATTTTGCACTCAAAGCGGCAACAATTGCAGTTGAATAATACCAGATAAGTCCGCCGTTTAAATGTTTTGCATTCTTTTTTTGTACAATATAAGTAATTCCCAATGCCAAAATAGACCAGGCTATCGCACTTTGAAAAGTATTTAAAAGGAAAAATCCCACAAGCCAAACATTTACAATTGCCGAATATTCATAAAATCTGTATAAATTGTTTTCAAGTTTTCTTGAATAAAATGACAAACCAAAATAACACAATGCCGTTACACCAAGTAAAATTGCAAGATAATTATATGCATCTTTGAATATAATTACTGAAAACAATGTCAAAATTCCGTAATTTATATAACATACAACATTATCTATATCGTTATCTTTTTCGCGCAGAACATCATAAATTATATAAGTTCCCCACAAAATTAAAGGATAAACAATACTCATAGTACTGCCGTAAGAATAGCAAAGGAACACCAACATTGACATAAACAAATTAATAATATTCACCCAATTTGTGCTTTTATTCCTCATTGTAAATATCACAGATAACATATTTATAAAAATTATATAGGACAGAACAGCATGAGTTCCCGCTTTTGCGCAAAACGGGGTGAGGTATGCACCGATTAAACCGATAATCAGCATTGAAAGAGTTTTCATTTTATCTGCAGTTATATAAGTTACAATCAAAAGAACGGTGCCTATTGCAATTACAGCCGGAGTATTTAAAAAATCGAATATTGTGTATGCACAAAAAGTTGTTATGAATAAATCTGCAAATCCTGTTCCAAGCATAACTTCGGCATAATTTTTCAGATTTTCTTTTCTGTGCAGGTGAAATCCGCCGCCGATAAGCCCTAAACCTGCGAAATACGCAAATATAATCTTCATAAGCGGAGTTATAACGATATATGGTGAAACAAGTTTTATAAATATAATCAAGGCAACAATTATTGCAATTGCACCGATTTTATTAAAAATATTACCGAGTAATGCCTTTTGCAGGTCAAAACTTTCCTGAATTTCAGCCTGAAATTCAGGTTCCGGAGAGGATTCCTGATAAGTTTGCTCAGGTTGTGGTTCAGGTGTAACATCTTGTATAGATTCAGAAGGCATTTCAGATACAGGCATCTGCGCAGGAGAAGAAGTTTGTTCCTTAGACTCAGGTAATCCAAGTGATTTTTGTTCCCAAAAATATTTTTTAATCTTTTCTACATTCGCAGACAAATCACTAACCTGATTTTGTATAATGGCAAGCCACACTATAAGACAAACACATATCATATAAGAAATCATAATCACCCTCCGATTTATGAGTTATTATAACATTTATAATACTTTATCGCAATATTTTTCAATCGGGCACATATTGCACAATGGTTTTAGCGGTTTGCACACATTTTGACCATGAGTAACAAGCAATGAATTTATAGGTATCCAATATTTTTCAGGTAATCTTTTTCTTAATGTAAATTCTGTTTCTTCAGGATTTTTTGTTTTTATATACCCGAGACGATTAAAAATTCTGTGAACATGAACATCAACACATATAGCAGGTTCATTAAAGCCTTCCGATAAAACGAGATTAGCCGTTTTTCTGCCTACTCCTCTGAATTTGCAAAGTTCTTCTATATCGCATGGAACTTTGCCGTTATATTTTTCAACAAGAATTTTTGAAAGTTCTATTATCTGTCCTGCCTTATTTTTATAGAAGCCGACAGGATAAATTGCTTTAGATAAATCTTCCACATTAACCCTCATCATTTCCTGCGGAGTTTTGGCAAGTTCAAGCATACGCATAGTCGCAGGATAAGTCGTTCTGTCATTTGTTCTCAGGCTCAAAATACAAGCAATTAAGACAAGATATGGATCTTTAAAAGAGTCCATAAGTTTTACAAACTCACTTTGAGGTTGTTTTGCTTTTTTCAGTGTTGCAACGACTTTATCAATATCAACCATTATTTTAGCAGTTCCTCAACATTTATTTTTGTTTTTAATTTGAGGGCATAAATATTATCCATATCAAAGCGTTCGAGTTTAACCGCATCTTTTTCGGTTGTAATAATATTTCCCGTAATATCAATAACATCAGACGGCTTGTACTGATGATGGTCGTCAAAGGTTAAAGTTTTTACAATATTAAAATTCGAAAGAAAATCATAAAATTGTTGAGGCTGACCTATTGCACAAATAGCCGTCGCATCCATCCCGTCCATCAGTCTTTGTCCTGTTTTAATATTATACACATAATCAGGTTCCGTATAACAAACCTGTGTTGGTAATTTCAGTCTTTTATTCATGATTTTCGCAATTTTTTTAGCAAGTTCGTGCTTTACACTTTTGCTGACAACAATAAGTTTATCAATGCGGTCAAGTGCTTCCGCGCCTTCCCTTAACGGGCCTGCAGGAAGCAGATTTTCGTTCCCAAAGCCTTTTACGCTATCCATTAGTACAAGGTCTAAATCTCTGTGTAGTTTTCTGTGCTGAAAACCGTCATCAAGAATTATTACTTCCGCTCCGTATTTTTCAACTGCAAATTTTGAAGCCAAATAACGATTTCTGCAGGTAAATACCATACATCCGGGGGTATTTTGCGCAAGCCAAAGAGGTTCATCTCCGCTATCGTGTGCTTCAAAAAATATATTTTTACCGTCGGATATCATATTGATATTTTTGTTATTTAACTTTCCGCCATAACCTCTTGAAACAATAGCGACTTTTTTGTTGTTTGAAATAAAATATTTTGCAATTTCCGATACTACAGGAGTTTTACCCACTCCGCCAGTTGTCATATTCCCGACAGAAATTACAAATGCATTAACCTTTTTGGGACGGATAATTTTTTTGTCATACATAAAGTTTTTGAAATGCGCACCTATTCCGTAAAAATACGAACAGAACTTTAGTATTTCAAATAATATTCCCTTTGGATTTCGTGTATAGTGTAAATTTGTAATTTTTGTTTTTATATTCATGATTTTAGAATAACAATCTGAACAATAAGAATCTCTTATTCAATTTTTCGGAGAATTTCTTGAGGTTCTCTGTAATACATACGGTATCATCAACAATAATTTTCAAATCCGAAACCTGTTGTTTGTTGTTCGGGTCAACATTATTTACGGTTTCAAGAGCAATAGACATCTGAGCCATTGCGTTATTAATATTAGTAATTGCAGATGCAAGTTCTGATTTGAGTTTTCCGTCACTTGTCATTGCATTTACGCTTTCACTGATTTGAGCAAGATTATTCGTAATGATTTTAATATTTTGACCTGTTTGCTCAGCATCAGCTGCATCCATAATCTTGTTTAAATTCTTTGATAATTTTCCGACTGAATCAGCCGCAGACACAATTGTTGATTTGAATTTCGGATCACCTATAAGGTTATTAATATTAGCCGAAAGTTTTGAAAAATCGTTTGTTGCCTGTTGTGTCATATCAAGCAACCTGTTTATATCCTCTTTTGAAGAATCCAACAGATTATCAACTTTGTCTAATGTCTCGGTTGACCTTGCACTCAACTTGTTCATATTTGCAATAGTAAGTTTTAAATCATCTATCACTTTATCAGTCAAGATATCATTAAGTTTCTTATTTGTTTCTGTCAAAGTTTCAGCCGCTTTATACTGCCAATCCATAAAGTCTGATAATCTCATAGGTTCAAGAATTGTATATGGAGATTCCTGTTTCGGATAAAGCAAAGGTGTTCCGTCAAAAGAAACAAGTCTTAATTTGTAGGTGTTTTTATCCTTTTGTGCACTTCCTCTTAAAAATTCGGGCAATACAAGCCCCGGCATGTTAATAAAATATTCTACTTTATATGCATAAGCCGTCGGAATATTATTTTTATAATTATAAGGAACGGAATCTCTCGGTATTACTTCTACACTTTTTATAAGACCGACATCATAATACTTTCCGCTCAGTTTCATTTGAACTTTGTCATTTTTGTACAACAAATCCTTTTTAGTCATAGGTATAAAAATTGTTTTGATTTTCGGCGGAGTAATTTCTAAAAATAATTCACCGATTATACCTGAAGATTGAATAGAAAAGGATGATGCCTTCGGGATATCAACATCAGGATTAGTTATTACAAATCTGACTTTTACATAACTGTTTTCATCTTTTACAACAGGGGTAATTTCTTCTACCTGTCCGACCTTCAAACCCATCATCTGAACACCGGCACCGGCTCTCAAGCCGTTAACGTCTTTAAATTGTATTTCTATTCTGTCTGCAGATGAAAACGCTCTGCCCTTAACCTTGAGGACAGTACCAACAAGTAAACATAATGCGATTACGGTAAGTAAACCTACTTTAAAAGCCGAAGAAAATTTCATTGTAAACCTTTCAATAATAATTCAATTTTGTATATATATTATCAGAAAAACAATAAAGATGTAAAGACGAAAAGACCATTTAAATGAATTAATAGATAAAAAATCCTCCAAACAGTCGATTTTTATCGATTTATATATATAAATAGAAATAAATTCCGTATAATCGATATAGGACTTGTTGACTTTTGAAAAAAAATAATTAAAAAGTTTACAGGTAGAAATATAGAAATCAGAAAGAGGTAGAAAATATGGGCATGGCCGCATCACAAGCAAGATGGATTTCACTTGCCGCAAGAAAAACTAACGTTGAATATGAAGGACAACAAATCAACCAGGCAAGAACCGCATTGTCTAACCAAAGTTCAGAACTTTGGAACAGATTATATCAGATGGATGTTCCTGTTCCTCCAAGTACTACCGATTTTACCAAGACAAAATATACATTTAATATCGGAGACAGCACTAAAACCATAACCGATATTCAGGCCGCAGATTATTATGATCCCGACGATGGAATCACATATAACTCTTATGTAACTTATACTGCTGATGTAATTGAATATAAAGGTATAAGAAATACCAATTCAAAACCTCAGGTACAGCATGTTACCGAACCCTCAGAAGGGGATCCATACTATATGGTTGGTACCCGCAAATTAAAATCTATGGGTAGTTGTGATCCGACAAGTGATGACTGGGCTACATATATTGTTGCGTTGCAGCAAATCGTTACGGATTGGCCTGATAGCACGGTAGCAAAGGAATGGAACAAAATAAATCCGGATCCTGCACAAGATCCAAGTACGGATGCTTCTGCCTATGCGCATATCCATATGTGGAAAGACGGACAAAATAACATGAACTTTGTAGTTGACGGACAAGAAGGATGTGCGGTTCCTCAAGCGGTTGATACACTCGAATATTGTATAAATAATCCTGATGAACCCCTACATTCGTATTATTCAACGAATCAATTTGTAAAACAAACATTGTCAAAGTATGCAGTAGTTGAATACGATTCAAGCGGGAGAGCAACAACTATTCAACTTGAAAAATCAAGTGCCGTTTATGACTTAACAACATCAACACAAACTGATGATGCCGCATACAACGATGCAATGAATGAATACTATTATCAGAAGCAAATTTATGAACAAAGAGTTCAGGAAATCAACGCAAGAACAGAACAAATTCAGACAGAGGACAGAACGCTTGAACTTCGTCTGAAACAGCTTGACACGGAACAAAATGCGCTTCAGACAGAAATGGATGCCGTTCATAAGGTTATCTCCAAAAACATTGAAGGTACATTCAAAACATTTGAAAGTTAGTATAAATAAGATTATAAGAGGTTTTTTATGTCGTACAGATATGATAGCGAATTGGTTATTGCAAACAGATTAAGCAGCGCAAGCGGTGATGCTAAGGCAGTCTTATGGGAAACTTATGACAGGCTGAGAGATTTAACAGTATCAGGAAGCGGAACAGGTTCAGGTTTTGAATCTTGCGGAAATCTGATTTATAACATGGCAAGTTTACTTGCGCCATCATCATTTGCGACAGTATTTGGCGGTTCTGAAACAATGAATGTACCGGGGACTTCATATTATTCAAAAGGCAATACCGGTACGGCATACGGTGTGGATTCACTTTATAACTATTCGGGTTTCCCGGGTGGAGCGGCATCTGTTTCCTCTGTTTACGGTTTGGCAACAGGCGGAGCATCAAACATATTAAACGGCTGGGGCAGTAACGGTTTTTCTACAAGCGGAACGGCAACGGGTTATGCTTCAAATGTTGCGGGTGTTGCTGATATTGCAAGCGCAGCAGCGTACGGTATTGGTACAAGCAGTGGCTTAGGCCGAATTTCTTCCAATGTTGTTATGCCTGTTGCAAGTACAATTTCAGGTTTTGGCGGGTTATTAACGGCAATATCTCCGTATTTGGGGGTTTATGGAGCAGGCACAACGGTTTTGGGTAACTTGATGCAGGGTACAACTTCTGCCGCATTAGCAGCATACCAAAATATTACGGGGAATATTACAACCAATGCCGATGTTATTCTTTCAACCAAAGTGAGAAATATTGAAACAGTCTGCAAAATGCTTGATACTCAGGGCGATATAGTTAAGAAAATGCTTAAAGAAAGTATGGAAAGCAGTAAAAACGCTTTGCAGAATTTGTAATAAAAAATCGACATCCGTTTTATTTTGTGTTAATATCTTTGGTATGGATTTCAAGCAATTATCAAAGAAAAAAAGAGTGTATCTTATGATTGCGCTTGCTCTTACAGGAGTCCTTCTTTGGGCTTTTGCAACGGCAAAACTTATAACGCATGATTTCAAACGCCAAATTTCGGATAATAAACAACCACAGCAAGAAGCCGTAGTTAAAGGGGTAATTTTAACTGAAACCAAAAATGATACAAAGTATTGGGAAGTATACGGAGATACAGGACATTGGGACGGGAATAGCGGTATTGCCCAACTTGATGGTGTACTTGCGAATTTTTACAAAGATAATAAAGTCACAATGAGTCTGAAGTCTTCTAAAGGCACTTATAATTCAGAATCTAAAGTTATAACTCTTTATGAAGATACATTTATTGCAATAGAAGGCGGAATTACTCTTAATGCGGACAAACTTACTTATGTCAGTTCAAGCGACCCTATTGTTGCAGAAGGACACATAAAAGTCAGAAAAGATAATTCGCTGATTTCTACCGCAAATAAAATAATTATCAGTCCGAATTATGAGGATTTTAAAATAATAGGAAACACTGTTTCAAAAGTTTATGAGGATAAAAAATAAGATGAAAAAGATTTTATCATTTATTATAGGAATATTGTTGGTTTCTGGAATAGCGGTTCAGGCGTCGGATTTGATTATTGAATCAAAAAACCAAACTTATAATGAACAGGACAGCAAAATAAAATTCAATGGAGATGTAAAGGTTACCATTGATGACTTAAAGGTTGTAGGTGACAGTGCCGATGTTAATGTTGTCGGGGGACAAAAACTTGATACCGCAACTTTTTATGACAAGCCTTATGCTTTTGAAATAAAGAAAAATAAAAAAAGAGAAGTAAAAGCAAATATTTTAAAAGTTTCATTAATTACGAAAATAATTAAAGCCGAAGGAGATACGCAATCAGTTGTATTTGACGGGAAAACTCCGGTTGTCGTTATAAATGCCGACATGCAGGAATATAATACCAAAACCGGTGTTATGACTGCAACAGGTACGGTGACAATGCTTTATAAAGATTTAGAATCATATTCAAATGCCGCAGAAATTACAACAGATAAAAACGGCGATTTGAAAAAACTTGTATTAATAGGAAATGCAAGAGTTAAACAGGATAACAATGAAACGCTTGCAGACAGACTTGTTTATGATGCAACAACCGAAAATATTACTGCAACAGGAAATACAACATCAACCGTTTACACAGATGACGGAACAAAAATGGTTTTAAAATCAGGGATGCAGCAATATAACCAAAAACGAGGAACATTTAATGCAAGCACTAATGTAAGAATTTGGTATGAGGATTATTATGCTGCCGGTCCAAAAGTTACTCTCTACCCGGGACCAAACGGAAAACCAAACGAAGCAAACTTTATAGGTCGCTCAAGCATCACTCAGGGAGTAAGAACAATATTTGCCGATAGAATTAAAATGACAATGAAACCAAAAACTTTTGATGCAACAGGCAACACAAGAACTGTTATTAAAAATATCGGTTCAAATTCCGACGATAATGTAACATTAGGATTATAATATTTTGCCCCAATTCAGGTGAAGGTAGTAGAAATGGAAAAAATAGATAAAGCGATAGAATGTTTTAAAAACAAAGACTGGAACGGTGCAATTAATTTATTTACCGCAGTTTTGGAAACAGATATTACAAATGCCGAAGTTTATAACAATTTAGGCTTATGTTATGCAAATGTTGGAAATGATGACAAGGCGGAAAAAAATTACCTCAAAAGTATTGAACTCAACCCCCGTATTCCGCAGACTTATATAAACCTTGTGGATATTTATTACAGGCAGCAAAGATACGCAGAAGGCATAAATATTTTGTCTTATGCAATTGAAAATCTTCCTGATGATTTGATATTCAGACATTATCTTGCAAGATTTTATATGGAAGATTCAAAAAGGGATTTGGCTATAGACGAACTTGAATATATTCTGGACAAACAACCGGACAACTATGATGCATATTACGATTTGGGCAGAGTATATTTTGAACTTGGCAATTATGACAGTGCAATAGAAAATTTTGAAAACATTCTTGAGTACAAAGACGAAAACGAATGGATTTACTATTATTTGGGAGAAGCATATCAGGCAAATGACGAAATAGACAAGGCGCTTTCAAACTTTTTAAAAGCAATTGCAAGAAACAATAAACTTGCCGTAGCGTATAAAAAAGCGGCAATTTTATATATGGCAAGAGGGGACAATGAGGACGCAGTTGAATATTTTGAAGATTATCTAAATATGGATATTCCTGATGAAGAAAAAGAAAATATTAAAAAAATTATTGAACGAATTAAGTAGAAATGAATTACAAATACTGGATAGCATTTTCATCAATAGAGCAAATTGACAGTCGGTTTATAAAGAGGCTGTATGATTATTTTGGCGATATTGAAAAAGCTTTTAATTCAGATGCGAAAGAACTTGAAAATATTGACGGATTATCTGTTAAACAAGCGCAGAATTTTATCAAATTGAGAGATAAGGTTGATATTGACAAAGTTTTTGCAAATGTTGAATCAAAAGGAATAAATTTTCTAACGCTTGAGGATGAAAATTATCCTAAAATGCTTAAAAATATTGAAAATCCCCCTGCGGTATTATATTACAAAGGAAAACTTTTTGACTGTAATCTTGATAAAACTTTAGCCGTTGTTGGTTCAAGAAAGGCGAGTACAAACTCAAGGAATAATTTAAAAAATATAATATCAGGTCTTGGGAATACAGATATTTGTATCGTTTCAGGCTTAGCATCAGGGATAGATACTGTTGCACACACATCAGCCATTGAAAATAATTTAAAAACTATCGGAGTTATTGCAAGCGGTTTTGATTATGTTTATCCGACACAAAATAAAACTTTGTATGAAAATATCGAAAACGGCTACGGGGCAGTCGTAACCGAATATTATCCGAGTTTTGAACCGATAAAATTCAGATTTCCGCAGAGAAACAGAATTGTGTCAGGGCTAAGTTACGGCACATTGGTAGCAGAAGCAGGGATTCAAAGCGGTGCGCTAATTACCGCAAACCTCACACTTGAGCAGGGCAGAGAGTTGATGTGTATCCCCGGAGAAATTTCTAATCCGAATACACAAGGGATTTATAAACTGCTCAAAAACGGTGCAACAATGGTTACAGAAAGCGCAGATATTCTTGATGCATTGGGATGGGAGATTAAAAAGGAAGTTCAGACCCAATTGACTCTGCCGACATTGACACCTGACGAAGAAAAAATTTATGAATATGTCAAAATAGAGGAACGAGGTGTGGATGAATTGCTTTCTCTAACCGGTTTAAGTTTTGATAATTTGCTGATGAACTTGACAACAATGGAACTAAAAGGCATAATAAAACAAGTAGGCGGGGATAGATATAAAGCGTTTTAAATAAATCCTCTCTCCAAGGGCGAGGGGATATGAAGAATAATTTTTTATAAGGAATAAAATGGCAGCACAGGAAAAATCATTAGTAATAGTCGAGTCACCGGCTAAATCAAAGACAATTAAAAAGATATTGGGCGATAGTTTTCAGATAGAAGCAAGTTACGGGCATGTACGCAATTTGCCGACAAAAGACCCTGCGACAGAGAATTTGGGCTTTGATGTAAATAAAAATTTTGAGATGAAATTTGAGATTATCCCCGGCAAACAACAGGTTGTCCGCAAACTCAATGACTTGGCAAAAAAAGCAGGCAAAATATACCTCGCATCCGACCCCGACCGTGAAGGAGAGGCGATAGCATGGCATGTTCGCCAGATTTTGAAAGTGCCTGATGAAAAAATTTATCGTATAGTCTTTAACGAAATCACCCCAAAAGCAGTTAAACATTCCGTTGAAAATCCGCGCGGAATCGATATGGATATGGTTAAAGCCCAGCAGACAAGACAAATTTTAGATAAACTTGTGGGTTACAAATTATCCCCTGTTTTGTGGAAAGAAATGGGCAACCGTAAACTTTCGGCAGGCAGAGTTCAGTCTGTTGCACTGCGTATGATTTGCGAAAGAGAAGAAGAAATTGAAGCATTTAAACCTCAGGAATACTGGTCAATTCATGCAAATCTTGATAAAGAGGGCAAGCAGTTTGAAGCGGAACTTTCAAAAATCAAAGGTAAATCTGTTGAAAAGACTGTAAAAAATCAGGAAGAAGCACAAAAAATCGTTGATTACCTGACAAATCCTACAACGCAGTATGAAGTTTCAAAAGTTACCAAAAAGACAATAAAAAGAAAACCTACCGCACCGTTTATCACTTCAACAATGCAGCGTGCGGCAAGTTCAAAACTCGGTTTTGGGGTTTCAAAAACCATGCAGGTTGCACAAAAACTCTATGAAGGGGTTGAAATTGACGGCGCACCTGTCGGTTTGATTACTTATATGAGAACCGACTCTGTTCGTGTATCAGATGATGCGCAAAATATGGCTCACGATTTTATTTTGCAAAACTACGGTGAAAAATATTACCCCAAAGAAGCCAATATTTATGCAAAAGGCAAACAAAATGTTCAGGATGCACACGAAGCAATTCGTCCGGCTTATCCTGAAAGAACACCTGACAGCATAAAAAAATATCTTGATAATGACCAATACAAACTTTATAAACTTATTTGGGAAAAATTCATGTCTTCACAGATGGCACCTGCCGAAATTGCAAACAAATCAATAGAAATTGATGCAGGCGATTACACCCTCAAAGCAGGCACAAGCAAGGTCATGTTTGACGGATTTTTAACACTATACAACGATGATGAGGAAGAAGAAGGCAAAGAAGTCGATGCAAAAATTCCTGATTTAGATAAAGGTGATAAGGTTGCATGTAAAAAAGTTGAGCCAAAACAACACTTCACCCAACCGCCGCCAAGATACAATGAAGCATCATTAGTCAAAGCATTAGAAGAATACGGAATCGGTCGTCCTTCGACTTATGCAACGATTATCACCGTAATTCAAACAAGAAAATATGTTGAAAAGAAGAACAAAGCACTTTTCCCGACACTTTTAGGTCGTGCGGTTTCAAAACAGTTAGTTGCCGAATTTTCTGACATTATGGATTACAAATTTACGGCAGGCATGGAGGCAAAGTTAGACGAAATAGCCGATAAAAAGGTTGATTGGGTAAAAGTTTTAAACGATTTTTATACTCCGTTTATGGATGAAGTTAATAAAGTTATGCAAACGGCGCAAAGAGTAACTGTTTCAAGTAATATTAAATGCCCGAATTGCGGCAAACCAATGGTTTTGCGCTCAAGCAAAACAGGGTCACAATTTTTGGGTTGCAGCGGTTATCCTGAATGTAAAACGGCAATGTCTTTAAATGTTTTGCAGGAATTGGAAAACGATACTGACGAAAACGGCGAAGCAAAACCGCAGGAAATTTGTGAAGAAAAATGTGAAAAATGCGGTTCTGATATGGTCTTTAAAATCGGGCCATACGGAAAATACCTTGAATGTACCTCACCTGATTGCGGTTTTAGAAAACCATACCGCAAATCAACCGGCGTAACTTGTCCAAAATGCGGGAAAGGAACGATAGTAGAAAGAAAATCAAAACGAGGAACTGTATTTTACGGATGCGACAAATATCCTGACTGTAATTTTGTACTGTGGAACGAACCGACAGGCGAAAAGTGTCCTCAATGCGGAGAACTTTTGGTCAAGAAAAACCTCAAAAGCGGTGAAGTTATAACCTGTTCAAGTATCAAATGCGGATACAAAAAAGAGCAACAAGATTAAAAACACATCTGGCATTTACTTGAAATATAAATTAAATATTTTAATTGCAAATTTGCTTGAATACACGCCTGATTAAAAATTGATAATTAATTTGATTCTCTCAAAAGCAGGATAGTTTGTCTTATTTCGTTTTTAAGATAACCCATTTGCTCTCTCAGGTTATTAGGATTGTAAATATAACCCTCACTGCCGTAAGACAAATACGGATTATATTTTTCCGCTTCCATTCGCAACTGCGAAATCGAACGGGAATGAGTATTTAACTCTAACAGTCTTTTATACGAAACAAATTGGCTTTCCGGTTTTCCGGCATACTTATCTCTGAAATAATCCACACTCTTATTGAAATAAAAAACTTTTGCATTAAAAATCTGAACATTTTTATTTTCATCAAGCATATCGTAAATTTCTTCCAACAACGGAATAAATTCATTCAGGTCATTCGCATATTTAGAAGTCTTATCAGTTTTCAAAATAATATTTACAAATGACGGATCTTCAATCGGCGCAGGCTTGATTTCCCGTTCGGAATTAAAATCCTTTGACGGAATTGGAGAAACAGAAGCAGGAGTTTTATCCGTTGCTTCTTCATTTGAACCGTAATTTCTGGTCAAAACAGGCAAAGAGCCGACATAACCCTGTCCCGGCGGAAGTTTATCTTTTGCAAAACAACTGCTGCCTGCAACAAGAACTAACGATAATATTACCCAAAAAAGTGCGTACTTTCTCATACAAATATTATAATAATTCTGCTAAAAAAATCATCATTTATTTACATTATTAAATCTATGCTTCTTCCAAAATCAAAACAGGTTCAGGTATAGAAGTCTGATATTCTATATCAAGATCAAGTTCCTGTGCCTTTTGTTCATCAGATAAAGCATCTTTTTCTCTGCCAAGACTCCTATATACTTGTGCTCTTTCATAATACAGACGGTTTTCTATCAAATAAATTCTGTCATCTTCGGATTTTTTTATAAGTTCATCATAGATTTTTAGAGCGTTTTTATATTCGCCAATATTGTATAAAAACTGTGCCTTATCCCAAAGCAAAGAATCTCTTTCTCCGTCATCTTTGGTCTTTTTAATTTCATTATCAAAATCATCTATTGCAGATTCATAATCGTTTAAAATATATTTGATATAAATTTTATTATCAAAACTCATGCTTTTATATTCATTATTTTTAAGGAGATAAGCCCTATCATAGTCTTCTATTGCCCCTTTATAATCTCCGTCATAAAATTTTGCATATCCTCGCAGCGAAAACCACTGAGCATCAACAGGCAAAATTTTTGACCATAGTGTTGTCATCTTTATAGCATCAGAATATTTTCCCTTATTTATAAGGTATAAGGTCGTTTCATAAGGTGAACCAATCCACAAATAAATTCCGCCAATAACCATTAATAACAAAAATATTTTTAAAATTTCTAATTTAAAATCCTTATATGACTGAGTTTCAATAATATTTGTCACAGGAAAATGTGTTCTTTCGAAAGGTCCGTATTTTTTCCCTAAATAAAATTCAAATAACAATGAAATCAGCCAAAGAATAATAAATGGTAAAATAAGTGCAAAAACAATAATAGTAACTTTTAAATTGTTATTACCAAAAAGTTGATAATTCGGAAAAACAAAACCGTAAACAAGGATTAAATAAAATAAAAGTACCGATACCGTCGAAAATCTCTTGAAATTTTTGATAACTTTTCTCAAATTATTCAAATCCTCGTCGGGAAATATTTTGTTATATTTATAACCTCTAAAGGTATTATTTATGGATTTTATAATGGTTTCACCGTTTTCGGTTATACTGTAAAAGTTAACGGGTGAATGTTTATACAACCATTGTAATATATTAATTTTAGCCATGCGGTTAATTTATATCCCTCTTGAAAGTATTATATAATAAACGATTTTCAAGAATACTATTTATTTTGTAACAATATATAAAAGTATTGTAGATATTGATTTTTGGGGAATAAAAAGTTTTTGGTTTTCTTAATAATTTGTAACAAGAAAATTAATTAAACACCAATCCAGTGCAGATGCCCGATTACAAGCCCAAATAATGCCGAAACACCCAAATAGAAAAGCGGATCACGCTTTTTGACAAAACCCGTAATTAAAAATACAGCAAGACATAAAAAACCGAGCAGATGCAGATTAGAAGTAAATAAAAGTTTTATTCCGACCGCAGATAAAAGCGCACAACCGGCAGGTTTTAGCGCTTTTACACAACTTTGAACATAAGAATTTTCTTTAAACTTATCAAGAATTTTATACACTACAGAAGCAAAAATAAAAGACGGTAGAACAATAGCAAAAGTAGCGCAAATTGCACCGACAATTCCTGCCGTCGTAAATCCTGAAAATGTTGCCATATTGATGCCAACAGGTCCGGGGGTAATTGAAGATACGGCAATCATATCTGTTAATTGACTTACACTAAACCATTTGAATTTTTCCGCAATTTCATACAAAAACGGAAGCGTTGCATACCCTCCGCCAAAAGAAAATACGCCGATATGAAAATACTCAATAAATAGGTATAGCAGGAGTTTAATCATTACTTTTCCTCCTGTTTTTTATAAACTGAACTGCAAGACCGGTAATTATCGCAAATATCACTATTATCGCAGGTGAAATTTTACCCCATAGAGCAAGGATTAGGCACAAAACATAAATAACGGAAGTAAATCTGTCAGTTATGCATTTTGACCACATTTCTTTTACTGCAAAGCATAAAAGTGCAATAACACCGATTCCGACTCCCCAAAAGATGTAATTTACATGGTTAAATTGTACAAGTTCACTCAATACTGAAGCAAGCAAAACTATTACCAAAAATGACGGTAAAGTGACCCCTAAAATTGATGCAATCGCACCTTTTGTTCCGAGAAGTTTTCTGCCGGTAAATACGGCGGTATTTATTGCAATAACACCGGGCAGACTTGTACTTATTGCATAATATTCGCACAATTCGTCAGATGTTATCCAGCCTTTTTTGTCAACGAGTTCTGAAGATAACAGCGGCAAAATCACATACCCTCCGCCTAAGAGTAACGCCCCTACTTTAAAAAATGTTTTGAATATACTGAAAAATGACTTTTCCATAATGTAATTATACAATTTTATTGTTTTTTTTAACTTTTGTTAACAAATTTTAATAAACAGGCAATTTTTGAAAATAAAAAAACTTTATATAGAAGTAAGGGTTATTTAATTATTTTTGTAGGAAAGGTTATTTCATTATGGGTAATGGTTTAGTATCACAGGTAGGCAGCACAACGACTGCAACAACACCGGCAACATTTTCAACCGGTTTTAATACGAGTTTTGCCAATCCTATGGCAGGCGGTCTTTTTGGAATGCCAAAGGATTATTCAAATGATTTTATGATGCCGACAGAATTAAAAACAGGCAACATCACAGATGAACAAAGAGCAAGCATTTTCGGACCTATGTATGTTCCGACACAACAGCAGCAGGTACAACAACCTCAGCAGGCGCAGGTTCAGCCGCAATATCAACAACAAATGCAGTATCCACAGCAACAAATTCAGCCTCAGGCTCAGTATCCGCAGCAATATGCACAGTATCCGCAAACTCAAAATCCTTATGCTCCTGCATTCAGTGGTCAGCAGACACAAGAACAGGCTCAAATGCTCCCTGAACAGGTTAGCGAATACTATGAAAAATTAATGGCAGAGAATCCAAATATCAGAATTACCGAAAAAGGTAATGTATATGAGGTTACCAACTCAGGTAAACAGACAGGCATTTTAGCAGGTATTGGTACGGCACTTGCAGGCGGAATAGTCAAACTTTGCAAAGGTGCAGGGCTATCAAGCGCATTCAACCTCAAAAGTCTGGCAATAAAAGTTCCTGCATTGGCAATCGCAGGATGGGCAATCGGTTCTGTTATTGATGCGTTTACAAACAGCAACAGAAAACAACAGGCAGATGCTCAACCGCAACAAGTTTAGTTTTATACCCCTTTCTATAAATAATTAACCCTATATTTTCGGTCGGAATCACTCCGACCGTTTTTATTTGTTTTATTTGCTTTATTGTAAATTTTTTCTGGTTCTCCTTTTTTATAATCAGGTTAGTGTAGTCAATTGAACGAGCATATCAACCTCATTATTATTTGCGATTAATTAAAAAATATGCTAAAATTCAGAAAGTATTGAGGTTTATTTATGGCTAAAACGGATTGTTTACTTGTTCATGTCCCGCAAGTGAGAGGTTTTTCCCAAAAAAATTTTAAACTGTTTATCAATTATATTGCGATTGGTGTTTTTTCAATGTGTAACGAACTTGCAAAAAACAAGTTTAAACCGCAGATTATTCATTTGGGAGTAGAAAAGTCATTTGATGCAGATTTTGATATAGCGGATTATGTCAAAAAAAATAAAATTAAAATGGTCGGATTGTCTTTGCATTGGCACTATCAAACTTACGATACTCTCAATGTAGCAAAAAGAATTAAAGAAATAAATCCTGATACCTTTATATTTTTAGGCGGAATAATGTCGTCTGCGTTTGCAGATGATATTATAAAAAAATACTCATACATAGACGCCGTAATAAAAGGCGAGGGTGAAAAAAGTATCGTTGAACTTGCGCAAAAAATTCACTCGCAAGATAAGAATTTGTCATCAGTTTCAAATCTGCGCTGGCGCCAAAACGGTAAAATTATAAAAAATAAAAAAATATGGTTTGCCAACGAAGAAGAATTAAACAGTTACAGTTTTGATGCTCTTAAATACCTTAAAAACTACGAAAGATATTTAAAATTCCCGTTTATTTACAACTACAATGCAGAAAAGCCGGATGAAATAAACTATCGCAAAAAATCAAGTTTTGTATGCTGTTTGGGACGTGGCTGCCCCGGCAATTGCAGTTGGTGCGGCGGCGGATATGAAGCGATGAAAAAAATTACGGGCAGAAATTGTGTAACTTTGCGCAGTCCAAAAATTGCGGCAAAAGAATTTATTAATTTTAAGAAAAAATACAATCTTGAGGAATATTATATCTGTTTTGATCCGTTTCCTAAGAATCAACAATACCTGATTGAACTGTTTGAGATTTTAGGCAAAGAAATGCCGAACAAAATTGATATTTCGTTCGAATGTTTTGGGCTTCCGACAAAAGAATTTATTGATTCTTTTAAAAAGAATTTGGGTAAAGATTCACAGATAATCATTTCTCCTGAATTCGCAAGTGAGGATTTGCGAAAAGAGCATAGGGCATTTTGGTTCTCTAACCAGGAATTGTTAGATTGTCTTGAATACCTGATTAAAAATGAAGTCAGGACACTTTTGTATTTTTCAACTCTGCCTTTTGAATCGGAAGAAGACAAAAAGGCGACCAAAGAACTTATCAATAGAATAGTGATAGATAAACATTCGGAATTTGTTGAAGCAATAAATCAGCAGATAAATGACATTGAGCCATTCTGTCCGCTTGCGCTGAACGCAGAAAAATACGGAATAACTCTGTCGCTCAAAACGCTTGAAGATTATATAAATAACTCTAAAGGTCATAGAGATTTGTTATAATTTATACCGTTGTTCCCTCTGCAAGCAGGAGAGAAAAATTTTTAAAACAAATCTTTTATCTGGTCAGCAAATCAACTATAATTATTTTAATTCTCTGTCAATTGCGGCAAGTACTTTTTCAACCGTTGCTTCTTTAATAACTTCATCATTAACTTTTACATAAGGTGCTTTTGAAAATTCCCAGTCAATTGAACATAAACCCAAGCATGGAGAACCTGCCACATCTACGTCTTCGCCGTACTTTCTCGGGACTAAATCCAACAGTTCCTGCAAATTTGAAGAACCCATTACAAAACAAGTTGTTCCCAAACATACTTTTACATTAACTTTAGCCATTTTTTTAACTCCTATATATACTGTACACTGACATTTTTGTAGTATTTATCCTGCAAAACATTTTTCATTTTTTTGATTATGTTTTTGCGGATTTCAATTTCAATCGGCATATTGGGATTGTAATGTGCCTGATTAAGTTTTGCCCCGACCATAAAATATATACAGTCGCTATCTAACAAAAATTTTACCAACTTCCCTGCCGCATTGTCAATATCCCACTCTCCTGATTCAAGATATTCAAGGGTTTGGGTAAGTGTTAAAATCCCCTCGGTTACCAAATCTACTCCGTCCATATATGAACAAGACGGAAGTTTTCCGATACTAATTGTTGTATCCATTGTAATCGGGATATTTAGTTCTCTTGATATAAGATTTGCGGTTGTGCCGCCAGCAATTGCCTTTTTACCTTTAAAATCTTTGAATGTTTGTGCATACTGCGCGTCATTTTTCTGATTAAACGGTGGTCCTGTAAATACAAGCGATTTCCTCGGTTCTCTGCAATACAGAACAAGTGCAGACATATCGTCTTTCGGATTTCTGTCGGTTTCAATATTCCTTGCCTGTTTTACAAGGTATGAAGATAATTCCGAACTCGAAATTTCAGGATCTTGTTTTAACTTCTCCAATACAAGATTAATAAGTCCGCTTCTGCGTAAACCGAGTTTTAATTTTTCATTCCCTAATCCGCATTGAGTTATGCCATCCGAACAAAATATTAATCTGTCGCCTAAATCAAGTTTGATTTTGTAACTTTTCATACAACGGTTTTTGTGGTTTTTTGACGGAATTGATTCATACGACGGTTCCATAACTTCGCCATTTCTAATCCATAAAAAGTCTGGATTCCCTTCTTCAACTATTTTTGCATGCCCCTCGTCATTAACATCTATGATAGAAAAAGTTGAATAACTTATTTTTCTGACCTGACATATAGGCAGTGAATTCATAACTATTTCTGCAGCATCTTTAATAGGAATTTGGTCGCCCTCGACAAATCTCAAAAGCATTGTTGCTGTCATACAGGACAAAATGTTTGCCTTAATTCCAGAGCCCAAACCGTCTGATAAAACAGCAATAAGTCTTTCTTCATCCGGATATCTTTTTGATACAAAGTAATCCCCGAAAGCATTTTGATTGTATTTTTTTATCTGGTGGCAATCAATATCAATAAACATTACTTTTCACTTTCAGATTTGTCGTCATAATCGTTTGCAATAGAATTTAAAAGTGTTTCGGTTTCGACCATGTGTTCACCTAACAGGCATGCGATTTCTTGAACAATAGAAATATTTTTGGAAATAACCTCTCTTGCTTTTTCGGAAATTTTTTCTCTTGTTGTTTCTGTTTGGGTTACATCTGTTATAACCGCACCAACAATTTCGTTTTCTTCTATTGTGAATACATTTATATCATACAAACGGTCTTTTATTGCATAATGTTCCTTGTGCAATTCTTTTCCTGTTTTAAGAATTGTTGCAAACAAATCCGAAAAATCAACGATTCTGTCTAACGCTGCTCCTGTCATTCCGTCAGGTCTTGATTTAAATATTTCGTACATTTCTCCTGCAAACATCTTCATAAAACTGTCGTTTGCTTCAAGGATATTCATATTATTATCAACCATAACAATAGCAGATGGCATACAACGAAGCATTGCCGCGGCTTTTCTCATTGCAATTTTTCTCATATAAGAAACACACATTGAAGTTTCTGCAACCCCGTCTAACAGTGCAACTGCAAGTTCTCTGCAAGAACTGTAACCGCAGCCTCCACAGTTTAGTTCATCTTCATCTGTGTGTTTTCCGATTTTTTTGAGTGCTGATTTAATTTCCTCAAGCGTATAACGGGAATTTACGACTCCCTTTGGCGCATACTTACACTCTACAACGGTTGTTGCCTGTTGCGGAATTTTATCTCTGACTTTGACCTTATACATAACATCAGAAATAGAACTGATACTTGCTTTATTTGATGCTATGCAAGGACCTGTTATACAACCCGAATCGCAAGCCAAAGCCTCTACAAAGACAGGCATTGCAAGTTTTTCAGGGTCAAGATTTTCCAACGCTTTTTCAAATGCAGGAATTGTGCAGATTTCCATTAGTTGAACTTCAGGTTTAATCCCTACTTTGCGAATTGTTTCATTCATTCCGCCGTTTATAGGATATAACGTCCCTTCGTGTGCGCTGTACGGTACAAATTCGTAATCATTTTCTTTTTTTATTTCAGAAATATCCCCAATTTCGTCTGCTATCCAATATTTTAGTTCTTCGAATGTTATTGAGACATCAATAAGTCCGTCATCTTCATCTGCTTCATTTTTCTTTCCTATACATGGCCCGATAAATACAACGGCAATATCATTGCCGTAAATATTTTTCAACATTTTTGCATGCGTTTTTGCAGGTGAGCCGATAGGTGTTATGTATTTTGCAAACTCCGGTTTATAGAGCCTTATATAATCTACGATTACAGGACAAGCACTTGAAATTAGAAGTCCCTTTTCCATTTTATTTAAAATTTCAGTGTCATGTATAGAAACTTCTTGCGCGCCTAACGCTGTTTCCGATACCTCTTTGAATCCTAATTTTTTTAGAACGGCAATCATTTTTTTGGCAGAATTTTCAAAAACCGAACGCCAGGATGGAGCAAGAGAAACATACACATCTTTTTTGGCGATAAATAAATTTTTGACTTTTTCCAAATCTGTTCTTACGCATTTTGCATTTGTCGGACAAACCTGAACGCAGTGTCCGCAGGAAATACATTTTTCCGCAATAACAGATGCGTGGTCGTTTTCTATTTTGATTGCTTTTACAGGACAATGCCTGACACATTTGTAGCAGTCTTTACATTCGTTTGTCAAAGTATAAACAGGATGCTGTTTTGTCATATTTTAACCCCTAATAGTATTCTATATATATATTTATAATAATCCTTCAAGAATATTTTTCAATTTGTTTTCGTCAACTTCATCATAATCTTTTCCGTCAACATTTATGTGCGGACCGTTTTCGCATTTATTTTGACAATGAGAACCGACCAAATCAAGTTCTGTATCAAGATTGTTGTCTTTGATAAAATTTTCTATGTATTCAAGATTATTAATGTTGCCTCTTGCAAAACAAGAACTTCCCATACAAACTTTTATTTCGTGTTTCATATCTTCCTATCCCTAATTAATTTAAACCATACTAATTATTCTATAACGGTGAAAAATTTTAGGCAAGAACAATGCAATTTTGCGTTATTTCCCATAGTAAAAATATAAGTTAAAATTTGTAAATACATTTGACATATACGGCTTTTTCTCATTGACAGAGGCATGGGTTGATGGTATAATTAATATACGTACGTATGACAAAAAATATTAAGAATCGCGAGGAAAGAAATGTCGCATAAAAGGTCACTTTTGGGCGGATGTTTATCTGTGTTGAGCAATAAATTTTTGGGATATAAAAAGGGGTTTTCCATTACGGAAGTATTGATAGCATTAGGCGTAATAGCCGTAATTGCTGTATTAATATTGCCTGTAATAACGACCCGTGCTCAGAATAAATCATTTGCGTTGTCTTATGATACAGAAGTTAAACAGATGCTGAATTCATTGGAAGGCTTGCCTGTCAGTGAAAATAAAGAAGACATTTCTAATACAATGATGTATGTCGA
>JAFUXT010000057.1 GCA_017470815.1 bacterium
AGAGGCTTCCAAGAAGGAAACCATGCTCCTGTGGGTATTTCGGCTATAGTTTTGCAAAATTTTGCAAAACAGCCTCAATTATCCTACGTCGCCTTTCAACAATAAAGGTCAAATCTCAACGATTTGACCTTTATTTTGGCTTATGCTTTTTTAATTTGGGCGTTAGGGAACAATCTTCGAACTTTTTTAACAGATTCTTCCAATGCCCTTGAAGTTGAAAGACTACTAAAATCTTGTGCTTGATTATATAGTATTTCAAACTTCAATATTTATATATTATACAAAAATATAAAAATATAAAAAGATAAATTTATAAAATTGTCAGGATTTATATGTCCTAATTTGACATAGGTATGTAGTATAATACATTTAATGATAAATTTAGAGGTAAATATATGTGGTTTTTAAATCTTATTTGGACAGTTATTATATTTCTATTTATTGCAGGTTTATTTATGTAATGTTACAAAAGAAATATAGCAAAATTTTTGTACTAAAATAAAGATGTGAGTTCGGAGGGTTAGAAAATGGAATTAGCAAAATTAGCAGAAGTAATAAAAAACTATAAAAACAAATTTGATAGTCGTTGGTCAGAAGAAAAGTACAAGTGGCAAAATATAAAACAATTTCAAGATAATTGGAATATTGATGCAGAAAATTTTGTTGAAATGTTAGAAAAGGCAATCCCCGATACTAATTTATTAAAAGCAAGATATTTTTTTCCAAGAGGTATGCTAATTGCTTTTGCTAATAATGATCCAGAAAAAGTACGTTCTATGTTTCAAAACCTTTATAACGAACAACTTGATTTAAAAGAAAGAATTTCTGATTTTATAAAAAAATCCGAAGAAATAAAAGTTAAATATGGTGAGGGAAATTGGGGAAATTCTTATCAAAATGAAAATGTTGTAAGCATTTATCTATGGCTTAAATATCCCGATAAATACTTTATATACAGGGCTGAAACATTTAGAGGGTTTGCCGAATTAGTTAATTTTAAATCTAAAAATGAATTAGAAACATCAAAACCTGTTAAATGTTTTGAGTTCTATAATGAAATTAGGGATTATTTAAAAACAGATATTGAATTTATCAACAAATTTAAGAGTTTATTAACTCCCGACTGTTACAATGATACATCTTTAAATACTTTAGTAAATGATATTGCCTTTTTTGTTAATCAAGAAAAGAGTATAAATAAAAAATCAAAAGAATTTTTTGTTGAAGCATTGAATAATTCACAATTACAATTTACGGAAGAAAACAGATTTTTCAATGTCATAATTGCAAATAAAGATTACAAGATATTGGTAAGAACATTTAACGGTAATGTAAACAATATTGCAAAAAATCAATTACCTGAATTAAAAGAGAATATTTTTGTTGCAATCGTTTGGTGCAATAAAGGAAAACCTGAAGCAATATACTTAATTCCAACGACAGAATGGAACAATAAAAATTCGGACATTTTTGTTGAAAGGAATTATGAGGGGCTTCAAAGTGAACCAGAATGGGGGATAAATCTTTCCGAAAACAAAGAAGATCAATTAACTGAATTTGAATTTTCAAAAGTAATTTATGCACTAAATAAACAAGCAGGAAATATTATAGACGAGAATAAAAGATATTGGGTAATCTCTGCTGGCGAAAATGCTTGTGAATGGGAAACATTTAAAGAAGAGTCAATTATTGCTATTGGTTATAATGATTTTCAATTAGGTGATTTATCTCAATATGCAACAAAACAAGATATTATAGATAAACTGAAAACAGCTAATGAAGAATTTGCAAACAAGAAAAATGATATTCACGCATTATGGCAATTTGTAAATGAAATAAAACTTAATGATGTTGTTTATGTAAAAACAACAAGAACAGAAATAATTGCAAGAGGTGTTGTAACTTCAGATTATTATTTTGATGTAAATAAAAACTCATATAACCATATAAGAAAAGTACAATGGACTCATATTGGAACTTGGCAGTCACCGTACAGACAGCCTATTAAAACATTAACCGATATTACAACATTCAAAGAGGATGTAAAAAAATTGGAAGAAACTATTTTTGGAACAATAGAAGAACAAACACAATTAAATAAATATACAAAAGAAGATTATTTAAAACAGGTTTATCAAAGTGATTCAGATTATGAAACATTAAAATCTTTGCTTATAAATAAGAAAAATATAATTTTACAGGGTTGTCCCGGAGTCGGAAAAAGTTTTTCTGCAAAAAAATTGGCATACTCAATAATGGGGGAAATAGACGATACAAGAATAAAATATATTCAATTCCACCAAAACTATTCTTATGAAGATTTTATTATGGGCTATAAACCTAATGAGGAAAGTTTTAATTTAGAAACAGGGGTATTTTATGAGTTCTGCAAAAAGGCGGAAAATGATCCACAAAATAGACCTTATTTTTTTATAATAGACGAAATCAACAGAGGTAATTTAAGTAAAGTTTTTGGGGAGCTATTGTTAGCAATAGAAAATGAATATCGAGGAAAATCAATTACACTTGCTTATGACAGAACTTCTTTTACAGTTCCTAAAAATTTGTATATTATAGGAATGATGAATACGGCAGACAGAAGTTTGGCGATGATAGATTATGCTTTAAGAAGAAGATTTAGTTTCTTCTCAATGAGTCCTGCTTTTGATTCTGACGGTTTCCAAAAATATCAAGAATCGCTGCATAATGAAAAATTTGATAAACTTATTGAAACTATCAAAAAATTAAATATTGCTATAAGTAATGATGAATCGTTAGGCGATGGTTTCTGTATAGGACACAGTTATTTTTGTAATAAAAATGCTGACGAATGTTCTGACAGTTGGTTGAAAGAAGTTGTTAAATATGACATTTTACCAACATTAAAAGAATATTGGTTTGATGATAAAGACTCATACGAAACTTGGGAAAAAGAATTAAGCGGTGTTGTAGATGTTGATTGATAAAGGCATATTTATTCAAAATATCTATTATATGCTGACTTATGCCTTTCAAGTTCTTAAACAAAAGAACTATGAAAAAATAAGTGGTGAAAAGTTTGATAATATTGAAAATTTATTTGCTTCAATATTATCAACAGGTCTTGCACAACAATTAAAACAGGGTTTGTATAGGGAATATGTTGCAATAAATGATGATTTGAATACCGTTAGAGGAAAAATAAATTTATATGAAACTATAAAAAACAAAGTTAAACATAAAAATATGATGAATTGCGATTTTGACGAGTATTCAGAAAATAATATTTATAATCAAATAATTAAAACAACGGCATATTATCTTATTGCAAATGGAAATGTTGATGATACATATAAAAAGAAACTCAAAAAAATAATGCTTTATTTTAATACCGTTGATGTCATTGATAAAACGACAATTCAATGGAAACATATACATTTCAATAAAAGTAATAAAAACTACAATATGCTTATCAGCATTTGTTATTTTGTTTTACACGATTTGTTATTAAGTAATGAGTCGGGCAATAAGAAAATTCTGCAATTTACGGAAGAACACATGCCAAGATTATATGAAAAATTTGTTCTTGAATACTACAAGAAACATTATAAAGGTTTGTTGCATGTTAATTCATCACAAATTGACTGGAATTTAGCCGTTGATGATAACCCCGAATATTTGCCCAAGATGCAATCAGATATTTCAATTTGGGATAATAACGGAAATACTTTGATTATTGATACAAAATATTATACCCATACAATGACATCATCACAGTTTGACAAAAAAACATTGCATAGTCACAATTTATATCAGATTTTTACTTATGTAAAAAATAAAGATGTTTCAAATTCAGGTAAAGTTTCAGGCATGTTATTATATGCAAAAACTAATGAGGATATAGTTCCTGATGAAAAATTTGTTATGGGTGGGAATAGAATACAAGTTAAAACACTTGATTTAAACCAAGATTTTCAAAAAATTAAAGAACAATTAAACGATATAATTTATAACTTTTTTGCGGTAAAAACTTGTATATAATTATGTTGTATTTTTGTACCATTGTCCATTCTGTGCAAATATTACTTTATCTTTGACAAAATTTGTCGTACTAATATTTTATAATGAAGTTATAGAAATGGAGGTAAAAATGTTTGAAAAATTTATTAACAACAAAACAGAAAAAATAATTGCGGAAGCAAAACAAGAAGCTGAAACAATTATTGAAAACGCAAAAATTGAAGCTCAAAGACTAACTTGTGAATCGGAACTATTAAAAGCCATACGTCAAAAATCTCAAGAGATTAAAGAGGAAACAATAAAAGAATGTAAAAAATTAAAACAAGAAACCCAAGATTTGCAAGAAGATATTTTGAAAAATAATAATTCTATATATTCCATTTATCGGTATAGCAAAGTTCTTTATTTGAATTTTAATTTATGGGCAGTAACAGATATTAATAATTTTAAGACAGGAGTTATTAATATAAAAGGTAATCAGGTAATTCCTTGTATTTATGATGAAATTTCAGGTTTATTAGACGGTACAGATGATATACTTGTAATGAATCGTGATGCAAATAATAATTATTTCGGTTTGGTTAATCAAAAAGGTGAAGTTGTTATAGAACCTAAATATAACGACCTTGACGGAGGAATTTATAATAAGCTTTGGGCGGTAAAATTAGATAATAAATGGGGTTTTATAGACCACAATGGAAATATTGTAATTCCTTTTCAATATGACAAAGCAAATTGTTTTATTGATAATAAAGCAAAAGTTGAAATTAATAACGAAACTTTTTATATTAACGAAGCCGGAAACAGAATTATTGAATAATTTTTATAAGTATAGGTTCTGTAAAATTTTGCATATAATGTCAGCACGATAATCAATAATTTCAGTTGCTTTATTAACATATCTTATAGCAAATTCTCTGTAATTTGTATCATTTGCATTAGCACCTATATTCCACCAACAAAATGGGTGTTCAGTATCAAAATGACCAAAAAGGTTTTGTGGAACATTTTTTGATACATCAAGATAACATTCTAAAATATTTTTTTCTATAAATTTTTTATTATCATTCATTACTGAAAAATAATTTTTTGTTTCTTCTAAATCTCGCCATTGATTAAAATCAAGTTTATTTATAAATTTATATAAAAATAAATCAAAGAAATCTCTATATCGTTCACTCATTCCCCTATAAGTATTTATAGAATCCCATTTTCGCTTATCGGGATCAAGCTGAATAGAAATTGCAGGTAGAAGCATAAAATTACCAATAGTTACATATTTTCTTCTAAAAATTTCAACTCTTGAATCTTCTATACCATATTTCATAAAATAATCACCGTAGCCTTGATTTAAGCTACCAAATAAGGTTGAATAAGTATTTAAGGTATCACCACGATATTTATATTTATATCCCGAACCAATATCTGTAAAATTTACTAAATCAGGTATTGAATATTTATTGTTTTTTACATCTCTATGAATTAAAAAATAAATCATTCTTGCCAAATGTGTATCATCACAATCCCAAACATTTTTTGAATTACTGCCAAAACTTAAACGATAATATCTTTCTTTTGATTGTTCATTTAATGGCAATATGTCAATTTTTTCTTTATCATATAAATCATCAAAGCAAAAATTATGGCAAAATTCGTTTATTTTATCTTTTAAATCAGGAATATCCTTATATTGAACACTTAAAAACCATTCAAATTCAGACTTGCAGTAATCAAAATCTTGCATCTAATTATCCTCCAACATTTTTATTATACTATTTTCAACTATTTTTGCGAAAATATTCGAGTTTATTTCTTCATATTCTTTGCTACCGACCGCTAAAATTGATTTGTAATTTCCTTCCTGAAATTTAAAATTTACAATATCGTATGACAAAGTGGTATTTACATTGTTTATTTCATTTGTTATATACTTTTTTTCTTTCATTTTTGATAAAAAGTTATCTGATATTTCTTTAAACTTTTTTGTTCCCGAAACACTTGCCATATAACTTAAATATGTTTTTGTATGACATATCATAAACCTTTTATTCTGTTGGTTGATAAAATCGGCAAGAATTTCCGTAACAAGATTATATTCTTCATCATCTGTTACTGTGCAAATTACAATATAGTCGTAATTGGTAAAATAGACTTGGAATTTAGATATTTCGTTATATATCTTTTTGTTCTTGTAATCTGTTTTCCATAGGTCTTTGTCGGTTGAAATTTTTTCTTCACTTAAATCAATGTAAGGGTAATCAGAAAATTCTTTTAGCCATTTACTATTAGTATCAATATACAGTTTTGTAATATTATCGTGCTTGTTAATCTTGGAAATAGACCTATTACAATACAAACCGACTCCTATAATTAATACATTATTGATTTTATGTGCGAATTTATATTCTTTTATTGCAAGCTCTTGTTGTTGTGTAATTTCCTTAATTTCCTGCTCTGTCATTTCTTTAAATGTTTTCATTTATTCGCTCCTATATTTTTATACATTTGTTTTACTGTTTGAACATATTCTTCTTGCAGTTTTTTAGGTGCAAGAACTTCGACACTATCACGCCACTTTAATAGTTCCGTTATGATTTCATATCTTCCGCTTGCCTGAAATTTCATAATTACACTGCCGTCTTTTTCAGGCGGATTAAAGTATTGTGTCGGATGAAAATTGTAATTAATTGCATCTATTGCAGCACTTTTTGAAAATCTTACTACCACTTCTTCAACATTGCCTGTATATACCCCGAATGATAAATTGCAGTATTCTTGTATATTGAAATCATCAGGCACACAGTAATATTCATCAATAATTTCTGCTGATTTTATTCTGCTGATTTTGAATGTTTTTATTTTATCTTCTTTCGCTATCAGATAATGATTATCGGAAACTTTTATCCCGTATGGTTCAATAATAGGCTCATAGACATTACCAAAACTATCCTTATAATCAAGTTTTAATTTCTTCTGCGATAAAATTGCAAGAGCAATAGTTTCCATAATATTCTGTTTTAATTTTTCTTTTGGTTGTTGTCTTACGGCATAACCATAAGATTCGAGTAAAACATCAATATCTGTTTTATGGTTTTTTGCAGGATTAAGAACTCTGATTTTATCAATGATATTAGAAATAATCTTTTTTTCTTCAACATTAATTGCTTTGTTTTTTAGCATTTCCAATTTTGCCATTTCAGAATCCGAAAAATTTATCATAAAATTCATTCCTTTTTTAAGACTCCAATGTTTTTTGCGATCATATTCACCAATTTTATATGTCAGTTTTCCGCCAAATTTATCTTTCAAAACTTCCATCATTCGCTCAATCGCTCTGCGTGGTCGCTCTAACCTCTCACACATTTCATCAATCGTTACACCTTTGATTTCGTTAAGTTGCAACATCATTGCTAATTCGGTTAATTCATCAAGTTTTTTAGAACTGCTCATTTTAATCTCCTTGTTCATTACCATTATACAATGAGCATGCGTCATTTTTTGTCGTATCGGTAAAGATTGGTTCCAAACTAGCGAAATGTCCATTTTTATAATTCAAATTTATATACTCTCTTTCGCCATATAAGTTTTTTTGAATTATTATTTGTGCGTATGGCATTACACTTGAATCACGATTATAGTAATCATCCCTATAAATCATTAAAACGACATCAGATAGTTCTTCTAAACTATCGAATGTTTTTAAGTCAGCAAGCAAAGGATATTTGTTGTTTCTGCCCTCAACTTTTCGAGAGATTTGAGATAAAACAATAATTATTATATTCTTTTCTATTGTAATTCTTTTTAATTCTTGTATGATGTCAATTTCGGGGTTATCAGATTTAATTAGTTGAATGTAATCTATTACAACAATTTCACTATTTTTAATTTTTTGTTCTAATTTATCAATAGTTAAATTGTATTCGTTTATAATTTCCAAATTATTATTCTCATAAAAGTCCAAATCCGATATTATCGAACTTAATTCAATTTGCTTCTCAAAAATGTCCTTGATTGGTAAATTAGTTTTATTTGCGACTAATCTGTTTATAAAATAATTTTCTGACATATATAAATTAAAATATGTAACTTTTTTATTATTTTTAATTAGATGATTTACAATAGATAATGTTAGTTCAGTTTTACCCATTGCAGGTCTGCCGCCAATTGTTATAAGGCTTCCTGTTTTTACATTTTTAATACAGTTATCTAAATCTCTGAATCCTGTTGAAAAAACAATATTTTCTTCTTTTGTTTTTTGTAAAAATAATTCTTTAATTTTGTTTGACATATTATTACCTCCGTTACAAATAATTTTAATATGCCATTCCGTCATTTTTTGTCGGAATAAAAAAGGATATTCTGAAAATCAGAATATCCCCCAACCAAAAATATCAACGGTTAATAGATAATTTATTCTTCATTAAATTTCCAATGATAGCCGTAGGAAGCACCGTTTGTTCTTCGGCAGGCAGCTTTGATTAAATTAAAATCGCAATAATTTATTTCTAACGCAAACTCTACCCATTCGCTTGCTTTTCTTGCACTATCAAAGATTTGTCCGGTTTCAATACATTTTATTTTTCGTGCTTTTGGTGAAATAGAACGATATTTTTCTAAATTCTTTTCAAGCATATAAAATAATCTGTCATTTATCCTATATGTTTTTATAGGTTCAAAATCATCTTTTTTTAGTGTTATCGTACATCTGTTTTGTAATTTTGGCATCTTTAATTTTTCCCTTCATAGACTTTGATAATTCCTTAAAGGATAATAAGCCTTGTTCAAGTCCGACAAATACCGCATCAATAGCAGTATTTACGCAAAGATAACAATACAATCGCCATTTTTGGAGTTTTGTATTGGATAAGGACAACCCCATTTCTTTTGCAATCCGTTCATTTTTATAACCCTTTGCAATAAGTTTTAGAATCTGCCGTCTGCGTTCTGTCATTCGTGCTTGATGTTTGTGCATTACAATCCTTTATTTTGTGAAATCGTCTTACACTTTATTCAGAATGTAAGGGGATTTTGTAATGCACTAAAAATAGCCTATCTCGGCAATAGTTATGTTATAATTTGTGTGTTATCTTACATTTTGAAAACGAAATAAAAATAAGAAAAGTTTAATAGTATCGGTACTTTCAAGATTTTTTCTTATGAATGTCTTACAAAATGAATAAATTGTAAGGTATATAAAATGTGTTGTATATGTTAATTTGTTAAGGGTTTTAGCCTATAAAACAAAGTTCTTATAACTGTCGTCAATCTCGTCTTGTTCAACACCTATGTATCTTAAAGTGATTTGCGGTGATGAATGATTGAATATTTTTTGTAACAAAACAACATCTTTAAACTGTTGGTAATGATGATAGCCAAAAGTTTTTCTCATAGTATGCGTACCAACTCTTTCTTCAAGACCTGCCTTTTCGCAAGCAGTCCTGATTATATAATATGATGTTGTTCTGTCTAAACGGTGATTCCAAACAGAAAGAAACAGAGGTTCTGTATTTCTTCTTCCTTTTATAAAATCATCTATCATTGGTTTTAACTTTGAATTTATAGGGAATTTCTTGAATTTTCCTGTTTTTTGTTCTGTAATTTGAATGTGAGTTCTATTTCTCACATCACCTACATTTAAACGAAGAATGTCAGAAATTCTTAAACCGCAGTTTATTCCTATTTCAAATAAAAGTAAATCCCTTTTACTTTGATTTGCAAGGATATTTTCGACCTTTTTAATGTCTGATTTGTTACGGATTGGTTCTACTGTTGTCATTTAAAATCACTCCTTTCTACCGTGACACTATTATTGTGAACCGAATACATACTCAAATCCTGATAATGAATTTAATTAAGGCGATTTCGCCATAATTAGAAGTTGATTAAACAAATAACCAATATAGATTTTTATGCTACAATCAATTTATGAACGAAGTCATGCAGATAAAAAATTTGATTTATACAATTAGAGGTCATAGAGTTATGCTCGATTCAGACCTTGCTATGTTGTATGAAGTTGAAACAAAACACCTAAACAGGGCTGTAAAAAGAAACATAGAAAGATTTCCAAGTAACTTTATGTTTCAACTTACAAAAGAAGAATACGAAGCCTTAAAGGTGAGGTGCCAAATTGTCACCTCACCCAAAGGCGGTGGCAGACAATATCTTCCGTATGTTTTTACTGAACAAGGTGTTGCTATGTTATCTTCTGTATTAACATCTAAAAGGGCAATTCAAGTAAATATTCAAATAATGAATACTTTTGTTGCTATGCGTAAATGGGCAATAGAAAACAAAGATATGGCTCAACGATTATCAGAACTTGAACACTATTTTATAGAACATTGTGAAGATAACAAACGAGATAATGAAGAAACACGCAGACATCTTGCAAAAATCTATGAAGCGATAGGTTTGCTTATGGATAGGACAAAACCTGCAAAAATTGGCTTTGTTACAGAAGATAAAAAGTAAAATATTTGAAGTCGCAATTTGCGACTTCAAAATTTATTTAATCGGGAAATAATAATCAACTAAATAAGAAGCTGCATCAAAAGGATGTTCCAAGAACTTCAAATCGTGGTCGTTTTTGATTTGCTTTAATGACGGAACATCAACAATAGATGTACCTTCCTTGAATGAAAGATTATAAACATTATGCAAAAGCCATTTACACCGTTTATCAATAAATAACGAAACCGTACCCTTTGAATTACGCACCTTTGCGTTAAAAGCCTGTATTCTATTAAGAATTGGCGGATTGAAATTTCGCAGTTGAAATTTAGGATTATAGCCATGCCCTTCTAACGCACGTTTTATAATCATATAATTTGTAAATTCCGATTGTGCCGTTCTGTTATCACCTGAAGCATCACCGTTTATAATCAAATCCCCTTTATGATTAGGGTATCTTCTTATAAATTCATCTATTGCCTGTTGCGTTGTTGTGTTTTCAATAGTTAATTCATCAAAGAAATAAATATTTTTATCGTCTTTATGAGCCAAGCACCAACACATAGGATCAACATTGAAATCGCAAGTTAAATGCAAAGGCAGAGTATCGTTATATTGAAGATTTTTGATATTATCATCAGTAAAGTTTTTAACGACTAAACCGCTTGAATAATTACCAAATTGACCGAGTACATTTATTCGATAATACTCCGGATCAAAATCTTCCTTCATAGATTCAAGATAATGTTCGGGCAAATATATATTATTTGATGTCGGAGCAATAATCAGCCTGTAATTATCTTTTTTGTTTTCAACAAACCTTTTATAAATCCAACCTTTATTTGCTTGTGGGTTAGTATGACCGAATAATCTGTATCTGAAATTTTGCCAAGAGGGTTTAATATTCGTATTTCTCAAACGACCGATAAGCTGCTTAAAAGCACTATCAGACACTTGTGATGCTTCTTCAATTTCTGCCCAATGCAAGTTCAAAGATTTGATTTTTTCGGGGTTATCAACACCTTTAAAAAGAATTTCTGAACCGTTAGCAAAAGTCATTTTCTTTTCAATCTTGTTGAAAGTATAGTGCTTTCCTGCAACATAACCCATAGTTTCAAGATGTGAAAAATATGATTCTAATGTCGTATCACGCACTAAAACATATTCTTTTGCACAAACCAAACCACGACATCCCGGATATTTTCTTGCAAGCATAATTCCCAAAAGTGAACCGCACCAAGTTTTACCCGAACCATAGCCGCCTTGATAGATAACAACATCAAGCGAATTATTATGAGGGATATTGAAAAATTCCTGTTGTTTTTCAAGTAATGTATATTTTGCCATTTATTTGTTCTTTATCAATTCATCAATCTTTTTAGATAGTGCATCCAACTTCTTATCTAACTTGCTTTCGGTCATTTCTATCTGCTTTTGCGAATATTCCATAAGTTCTATTTTTAGATTTGCAACATCCAACTTTGTTGCAAAATAATTCATCTGAATAAGAGTGAATATCACGCAAGCAATGATATATGCGTTTTCTTTATTTATGTATTTGTTCATTTTCTGCTCCTTGTCATAAACTGTGTACCTCGAAAGGAAAATTCAACATTTTCCTTTCTGCGGCACCTGAATTTAAAAAAAGTAGGCAAGAAAGCACAATATATGTACTTTCAAGCCTACTCCTCAATACTAACCAATAACTATTTCTTTAATTCATCCACAATGCCTAAAAGGTAGTGTGCAAATGTTTCAATCGCAGTAACACCCTGCTCAAAACAGTAATCATCAAGGTCGCTTGGTGATTCTTTGATTTTTTCTTTCAATTTAAACAAACTGTCTATTGCAGGCTGCGTATATTTTGCAAGATTTTCATACAATTTTGTAATTGTAGTCGGAACTTGCTTTTGAGCCAATCTAACAATAAAAGGCTGAATAATAGCCCAAATTGTGCCCGTAGTGCATCTTAACAGAAGTTCCTCACTTCTGTTAAGATTGCACCGGCTAACGCACTCTTTCCAATTTCTAATCAATGTAATCAAATTCATAAAAATCCCCTTTCTTTTCAAATTTGTATTTACCTTCTTTGATTTTTTGTTTGTACCAATTTGCTTTAGTCCTAAAATAAGAACCGACTTCATCAATGGATAAAGTCGGTAAGTAGTGCAAATAAGTAATATCAATTTTCCCCTGTCGCTTTCGCTGCTTTTGGTCGAACTCAAAATGGGTAAAAACTGATTTTTCATTGATAGGAATACCGTAGTAATTACTTAAATAACCGACTAAACAAACCATTGCTTCAATCTGATTTTGAGTAAGCGGATAATTTGTTTTCTTATTTTTAAGGTCGAATCCTGCCATACCGCAAACAGATATACCAATGCAGCCTGTATTACCACCGCCGCAATGTTTAGCATAATTACCGTCTTGGCAGTTTAGATTATCTTCCGGTTTATGATTTCCTTTATAAATCCTGCCGAATTTATCAATACAAAAGTGATATGCTTCAATATCAACCTTGCAAGGAATATTTGCTCCGGCTGTCCAATGTAAACAGATTTTAGATAGTGATGTCATTTTTTGCTCCTTGTAATTCTTGTAGTTCTTTTCGCAATTCAATGGCCCTGTTTTCATATTTTTCAATATATTCTTCATCATTAGAACGAATTGCCCTAATAGACTTTAAATCAAGGTCGTTAAGTTCTTTTAAAATATCCTCAATACAATTATTCTTTTGAAGATTTGCTATTTCATCTTCATCCATACCCCAAGATTCAATAGCATTGTCTGTTTCTTTTATTTCATAACCCTTGTTATGATTTTCTTCAACAATGAAATTGCATCTTTGAGCATCTGTAAAAGGTTTTTCCAATCGTTTAATTAAAATCATTTTTTACCTCTTAATATTGTCCTTGTGCTAAATATCCGTAAGTAACCCAATCAAAGCCATACCCGTAATAATCACCTAATTGAAAACTATTATTAAGTTTCATAGAAGGCGGACTACTTATAAGACAGGTATAACCATAATTTCCATTTGCATAATATTGATTATTTAAAATGGTATAGGTTGCATCTTTATAACTTTTTAAGAGATTTATTGTATAAACATATCTGCTTCCGTTTTGGGTATTATAGCCGTCTGTTCTTGAATTATCCCTTGTGCTTCCGCCTTGTTCGCACCAACCGTCAGACCAAATCCTATACCAAGATGTACCATTTCTGTATTGCTCAATGATAATTGGCATTGAAGCATTACTCAAATCAGCATTTAATTTTGAATTTGCAATATTTAAAATTTCAGAAACATTCATCAACTGAAGATTTTGTACTGCGTTATTGAGTTTAAAATATAAATGAGTGTTTTCTGTATAATCTTCAAATAACGGTATGTGTCCATAGCCGCAAGTAAACCAAGCACCGCCATTATTATCAACATAAGGCTGACAATGAAAACTATATGTTGTTTTAGCGGAAACACTCGGTGCGTCAGTATGAGCAACATGCCCTGTTGTTACACCAACATAATAAGAAGTGTCAATGTATGGTTTTGGCAGATTTATTGTCCTATCTATCCAATTTGTATAAATAGGAAATTGTCCGCCCTGTTCTAACCAACCGTCAGAATACCAATTATACCAAGTTGTATCTTCAGATGTAGCTTTTTTAGATGCAACAAGCACCCTATTATTGGTGCGAATTGGCAATTTGAACTCATTTGTGGATTGTCTTATTAGAAAATAATCGCTATAATCCTGCCCTGAAATCATATCTTCTTCCCTTATAACTTTTATTTGGGGATTGTTTGAAGATAATTGATTTTCAAGCCTTGTATAAGCAGTTAAGTATAAATTACCCGAAAGCCAAGTGTTATCTGCCCTAACAAAAGATAAATCATCTAAAATAGAACTATCGTATTTTGAAAAAAATAGCGGAATAATGTCATTTTCAGATGCTATTGTTTCTATGACATTTGTTATTGCATTATTTTGTACTGTATTTCCAACACAGATATATTCATATTCAAACAAATCATCAGGAATATCCGTATAACCTTCGGCAATATAATATTGCGGATGTTGTGAAGCATTATAAAAATGGTGTGTAAATTTATCAATATATCTTTCGCCTACATAATCACTTGTACCGTAAGAACCTGTATATATTGGTGAACCTGACATAACAACGGTATAATTGGTGTTATTGTATGGATATAGCAAAGAAATATCTGATGCACCCCAACCATTTGATACTGCATAACCAACATAACAAATATTTCCTTGTCTTAACCAACCGTCAGAATACAGTTCATACCAAGCATTACCGTTATGATATTCTTTTACAAGGTATCTTTTATTTTTGCGAGGTAAAAATATTCTTTCATTTTCAAAATCAATACCATAACATTTTTCGATATTAAAATTTTGATAAATTTCATCAGCAATATATTTATCTGAAATATTGTAATAAAGATGTCCGTTTTGATGTTTAAATCCATTTAAAGCACCTGCCCAATAGATATTGTTAGCAATTATGGTATAAGATTTTTTTAAATCAATCGAACCTGCAAATGGTTCATTACCACTATTGCCGTTGCCTTCACTAAAAGGAATACCATTTACAATAGGAACAGAACTATTTACAACAATGTATTCTGCTGCATTATCTAATGATGTATTTTCATCAACATATTCAATGATTTTTACAACATATCTTGTATCTTCAAAAGCCAAAGAAACCAAATAATCATTATTAGCATTTAAAGCCAATGTTGAAGCAACTTCGGCTGCAATATTCCAAGCAGTACCATTTGAACTTAACCAAAGCCTTAATGTACCGTCAGCATATATTTTAAGGGCGATACTTGGAGATGTGCTTTCGCAATGAAATATGCTTTGAACAAAACCTAATGCACCTGTTTTTATTTTCCTCACTATTTGCCAAGTTTGACCGTTCGGCGAAAAAGCCTTATTCATTTTAAAATAAGTTCCAACTGCATAGCCGCTTACAACACCGTCTGAAACATTCAAAAGTCCGACAGTATCAATATTATTTTTTATAACATAGGGATTACCTTCGCTATATTCTTCCAAACATTTTGCATAAAAAGCAGGATAACCGTATCTTTCCCCAAGCACTTCATTTTTATATACATAAGTTCCTAAAAGTGCCAAACCTTGCGATTCTTTGAATGTTAATATATGGTCTTTTTTGACAACATCAAATAAATTCCATTTATATAACATTTCATTGGCAATTCCGGTTAATAAATTTTTGCCTGTTTCGGTTGTATCTTCAACATCTTTTATTGAATCAACTCTTTTATCTTCAATATCTGAAATTGAATTGTCTTTTTTGTTTTCTATTGCAGATAAACTTTCATTTTTTGAATTAGCAATATCAGACATAGCGGTAGTATAAGTATTTGATACTTCTTGCGTTTTTTCTGTTGCAATATTGGCTTGTTCCGTTGCTGCTGCAATTTTTTGATTACCAAGTGTTTCAACATCATTTATAGTTGTATTTCTTGTATTATTTATGTCAATAATGTTGTTTTCACAAGTATTGTATGCATTATCAATAATGTTATTAAGATTAGAAATATTTTCGTAAAATATGTCTATATCTTGATTTAATTGAATATGTGTATTTTCCGCTGAATTGGCATAATTTTGAGCAGACAATTTTGCTTCATTACAATAAGACATCATTCTTGTTGCTTCTGCTCTTGCAATTCCCGGAGTTTCAATAACAACATCAAGCACGGTATCATTGATATTCATTGATACTTCCAAAGAATTGTTTACAAATTTTATTTCTTCATTAACTCCTTTTCTAACTAAAAAAGGAATTACAGATGTTACGGTTCTTATTCTTTGTTCGGTATCAATAAGTTTTAATTCACCGTATTGTTTCCCTAATTTAAGATTTGAAGTAATTTCATCAGATAAAATAACTTCAAAATTTTTACCACTTAAATCACCGTATGTTAATGTAACATCACCCAAAGAAAAAGTGGCGGTAAAGCCACTTAAATCAATATCTGTATTAAAGTTTATAACAAGGAATTGATCGCCTAAAAAATTTGTATCATCACCTTGAATTATTGTTATATAGTCCATTAAGATTTTTCCTCTAATTTTGTAACTCTGCGAGATAATGAAGCAATATCGTTTGTATTCTGTTGAATGTTCTCGATATTTGCGGATATTCTCAAAGATAAAGCGGTAATTTGAGCCTGCAAATCCTTAAAATTGTTATTTATTAAGGTTGAACTTGCCAAACTGCCGTATTCAATTTCTTCTATCGCCATTTTTTTGTTCTTCCTCTATTTCCTTATAAACCCTTTTAATTTGCCTATCAAAGTCAATTTTGTTGGCTTTCATCTTCGGCTTAAATCTTTCTATTGCTTCGGTATCACCTTTTAATATGCACTCTTTCAAATACTCTCTTGCTTTATAAGCATTTAAGCCTTTTGAAGTTGAATAAAACATATTTACAGGGTTAAAACCGTTTTTACTGCCGGATATGGTAAACGGTGTAAAAGTATCTTTGTATCTTTCGCCAACAGATGATTTATTCCAATTATCAGTTAGTTCATCAGACAGTTTTGTTGCAACCGGATTTATTAAAGGTGCGGTTTTTGATGCCGCTTTCCTTATTGCACTATTTGGCATATCCTCAACAATTTCGGGAACTTCAAGAGCCTGTTTTCCTGTTCTTGCGTAAAGTTCCCTGCCGTTTTCATCATTTCCGATATATGGGCGAGGGAATAAAGTATCAACAACCTTTTTCCCTGCTCCGTCTTTTTCTGTAAAACGATTATTACTGTAAGAGGAATAATTTATACCGTTTTCATATTTTTCGGGGTTATTATGTTTATCAATAGCACGGTTGCAGGCATTTATAAGGTTTGAATAAATTGCCGTTTGAATTAAGAAAGTCATAAAATATCTTCTTGCCTGCTCGCCCCTTATTCCTGCTCCTTCAACATCATTAGTAAATGAAGAAAGTCCGAGTTTCCTTGATAATTCCCTTGTTGCAGCACCAAACTTTGAAGAATTGGCAAATTCATTCAAGAATTTTTGTCCGGCAACAGACGAAAATATCGCCAATGATTGACGAACAGTTGCAGACATATTCCAATCCGGTGAAAGCAATAATCTTCTTGCACTTTTTAAAGTTTCGGGTTTAATTCCCAAACTATCCCAATTCTGACCGCCAAAGGTATCATTTACAAGCTGCCCGATTTCTTTTCTGACATTATCGGATAAAGTAATTTTTCCTTTTCTTGAAACACGGTCTATAAGGTTTTGATATGCGTGAAGTTTATATGTATTGTGCAAATAGTTCCAAAGGAATTTATTATTTGCATCAATATATGCTTTCATAGGCTTGGTAACAATTTTACTTGCTCCCAAAGTAACCTTATCAACAAGGTTTGAAACACCGTCAATAAAGGTATTAAATTCACCTATGTTTATATCAGATATTGCTCCAAACTGAACACCGTCTTGAATTGCCTGTTTAACGGCAGGATTGTCTTTAAATACTTCAAAATTATTGTTCTTAATTCCGTCAATAATTTTAGGTAAATTCCCTAATGTTTTGAATGTTTTAAAAGGAACAATACCTTCGTGTGCTGCTGCACTTTCCGTTAAAGCAACAACGTGCATACCGTTAAATAAAAACTTGCAGCCTTTTGCAAAATTATTTACTGTATCGTATGCGTTTCCTGCTTTTTGAAGTAATTTTCCTGCTAAAGTTTTTGCCGCTTCGCTTTCGTTTGCTGCATTTAAAACAGGTTTTGCAATTTCTTCAAGTTCTTTAGCATAACTTGGATTTGCCTTTTGAATTTTCTTCAATTCTTTCATAAATTTAGCATTTTCAGCCGCATCTATAAGTTGATGAGAGTGTATTTTTTGAATTTCAGCATAATCTAAAGTTTTAGGTCTTAAATCAATGTGCATTTCTTGACCTTTTCCCATAGGAATATCAAGACCGTTTTCAATACCTTCTTTATATGAGGGGATTTTCCTTGCTTTTTCAAACTGTGATTTTGTTTTAAGTTTTGAATAATAATTTTTTAAAGCCGCTTTTTCATTTTCGCCCATATCCCAAATATGCGTAATATATTCATCCGGTGACATAGAACTTTTAGCATTTTTTACTTTTGCAAGGTCGTTCCAATATGTTTCCATATCGTCAAAATGGTTCTGTGCAACCATTCTCAAAACTTCTTTTTGGTCTTGATTTAAGCCGTTAAAAATTTTTACTAAATCCGGTCTGTCAAAATTCGCAATCGGCAAATCCGTATTTTCACGAATAAAAGGTAAAATTTCTCTTAAACTTTTAGAATCAACATTGAGTGCATTTGCAATATCATCAATTTGTGATGAAAATTTATCAATTTTCTGCAATGCTTCATATTTAGAAGTATCAATATTTGCCCTGCGGTTTTGGATAAGTTCACGAACCTTATCTTCTGCTTCCCCATAATTAGGTTTAGCGGTTTGTTCAACCTTGTTAATTCTGCCATTTGCTTTATTTATTACATCTTTTGTCCTGCCGAATTTTGTTGCAACTTTCCCTGCAACTCCGCCTATCGTACCGCCAAAAGCCGCACCTGTTCCTGCACCTTCAACTGTGCTTTGAGCAACTCCTTTTAAGTCCTTATCTTCCATAAGTCCTTCACCTGCTCCAAATATCGCACCACTTGTAAGGCCTGAAGCAATACCGCTTCCGATATTTTTAGCAATAACTCTTTTTGCAATTTGAGAGAAAGCAGGTTTAGCAAGTTTCAATGCCAATGTACCGCCAAGACGAGCTGCACCACCGACAGGAATAGCAGCACTTCCAATTTCTAATGCCGCACCTGCGTATAGTTTAGCCATAGTTTTGCGGTGTTCACGATCAATTTTCTTTCTTTCGGCTTCGCCAATTTCTTTAATTTTCTGAACTTTTTGCTCTTTTGTTAATTTTGTATCTCTTAAAACCATATCATAAGGGGATAATTCCTCATTATATTCAACTTTCCCTTCTAACTTTGCAGGCTGAAAATCAATACCGTTATTTGTGTTTTGAATGTTTGTTTCCGGCTGAAAGTCTATATTATTATTCATTGGTATTTGAGATTGATTATCGGGTTGAAAATCAATCTCATTTTTATCTTCTTGAAAATCAATCATTATAACTTCTTATATCCTTTTTTGATTGCTTCTGCTAATTGTGATGCAGGAATTGAACCCACTTTTCCGTCAGGCGATTTAACCTTAACTCTTGGGGTATTATCTTTTTTACCGCCTGTATTATTATGCGATTGAGGTTTTTCACCATAGGTAATATGCGTTGTATTTTTTTGTTCGGGTTTTGGCCCGTATGTAACGTGAGTATAATTATGGCTATCGGGTTTTTCCCCATATTCGACTTTAACAACATTTTTACCCTCGTTTTTGGCACGATAATAGTTTGCGCTTTTATCGTTTTTGTTTTGCTGCATATTTCTTCCTGCTTTTGAAACAGTTTCAAGACCCGATAAATTAACCATTTCATCAGGGTTATAATCAGGAGCAGACATTCCTTGATTATATTCATCAACAGAAATTAAACCGTTTTCTAATCTCATACGGTCATAATCTTTTCTTGTCATAAA
Source organism: bacterium (assembly GCA_017470815.1). Classification (GTDB taxonomy): domain Bacteria; phylum Cyanobacteriota; class Vampirovibrionia; order Gastranaerophilales; family Gastranaerophilaceae; genus Zag111. Next base: position 20,108 of record JAFUXT010000057.1, read on the forward strand.
TCCTCTTTGATATTTATTAGCCGCAAGGATTTTAGACATATCGTCAGAAGTAATTACACCGTGATAATTATTGAAATTAACACCTTGATTTTTAAGTATTTGTTGGTATAAATCGCTATTCATCTTGTTATTAGCGAATTTATTTGCCATTCCAAGACCATACAAAGGATTGCCTGTTAAAGCAGTAGATAAACCGCCTGCAACTAAACCTTGTGTAATAGGATTTTGAGCCATTCTTGTTACAGTTCCGACACCCTCACTCATTCTTTGCATAAAACCTTTATTATCAACAGGGCGAAGATTATTTGGATCAAAGCCGTTTTCTATATTTTCTTTATATCCTGTTAAAAAATCGCCCAAACCGTTTGCAAGTTTATCAAAAATTCCTTGTTTCATTTGTGCATCTGTCTGTTGATTATTAGCAGCAGGAGCAGGAGTATTAACATAGGAATCAATAGCATTTGTTATAGGATTTACTTGGTTGGCGGCATTAAACGGGTACGGCTGTCGCCTTTCACCCTCTGCCGCCAATCCGCTTTGTTCAGGCATTGATGATTGAATATAACTGTCAATTAAACTTTTAGTATCACCGCCATATTGAGTTAAATAATCATCTTGCGGAATTTGTTGATTTTGCAAAACATCACCTTGTATAATTTCGTTTTGATTTCCTAATTGTTCTGCAATTTGTCCTGTTTGTGCTAATCTTTGTTTCGCAACATCAACTTGTGCTTCTGCTAATTGTTGAGCCTGTCCTGCGGATTGTTTTGCTCTTTTTCGGTTAGTTCCTTGAAGTGCCATAACACCTAAAGCAATCAACGCACCAATCGGGCCTGCTGCTGCCGCACCGCCTGCCGCACTTCCACCTGCGGCTGCTCCTGCTCCGGCACTTGCTCCTGCCGTTGTTGCGGCGGTTGTACCTGCGGTTGCTCCGGCTGATGTTGCCGCCCCTGTTGCAGCTCCACTACCAATGGCAGAACCAATTTTTGAGCCGATTGTACTCATTAACCCTGAAGATGTCGGAATAACTTTTTGGACTGCATTTGCACCTGTTTTAAGTGCATTTCCGACAGTCTGCATACCATTTCCAAGTTTACCCATAGAAGAAAATTTATTGCCTAAAAAACTACCTGTATTAGAAAGTCCTTCACCAAAATTTCCAACTCTATTTGAAATACCGTTTATTCTATCAAGAGGATTGCTTGAATTTTGTAATTGTTGAGTTTGTGCTTCCTCTCTCAATTTCTTTTCTATAATTGCTCTTATAAGTTCGTTTTGTTTGTTATTTTGCATATTTTACCTACATTCCGTATGAAATACTGCTTGATTTACTATTTCCTGTTGTTGTCGCATTTCCGGCACTTGTTTGTAATGACAATGCTTGGTTGCCGTTTACTGCATTATGACCTCGCAAATATGCGTTCATAAGAAGATTTATCATATTGCCGACATTGTTTTGACTATTTGTCAAAAGTTCTGCCGTATAATCAGAAATACTTTCATTCATAGCATCTGCCAAATGGTTATACATATTTGTTGCCTGTGAAGAACGAATCATATTCCTATTTGCAAGCGGATTTATAATATTGTTTTCAAGTGCTTCCTTGCTTTGTTTGTTTAATTTATTTGTGTAATTCTGCAACAATGCTTGATTTGTCGGAGTATCTAATGTCGGATGCCGATATTCTTCCAACAATTCATCCATATTTTTATTCGTATAATCATAAATACTTTTATACGCAGTTCCGTCATTTAATGTTGTGGTCGTACCGTAATTATCTGTAACGGAAGTAACATAAGGATTTGTGGTTGTTGTCTTTTTATAAGTCGTTGTAGAACTTGAATTTGAACTTGATTTTGAACCGCCGCCCATAAATTACCTTTCATAAATATATAAATTATTTGCGACTTTTTTAAAGCCGCATTTTAAAATTGTGTAAATTGCAGTTTTGTGATGTGTTCTTGCATAAATATCGCAATTCCACCAAGTCAAAGATGTCTTAAAGCAATCAATATTTGTTAAATGTGTTTTTCTATACGCAACGGCATTAACATATAGTTTGTTGTCTATTTCATAGAAATAGATACAACCTATATGCTTGCCGTCTATGAGAAAGGAATAGAAAAAAGTATTGCGAAGGACATTATCAAATTTTTCATAATCTTCAATTAAAAGCTGATTATCTTCAAAAAGTTTTTTACACTCTTGATAATTAAAATCCGCATCAGAAGGTATTAAAATTTTCATATTTGTAAAATTATATTTCAATAATTAGTAAATTGGGTGTACAAAGTGCGTACAATATGTTATACTATAAGTATGAAATGCAAATACCTTGTAAAAAAAGTCGGGAAATACACATTTAAGTTTAAATTAGACCTAAACCCGACAAATAATCAATACGAACCTCATATATGGCATAGGCATTTAATAACACCTGATGATGCCATTCGTGCTTTCTTCACTATCACAGAAGAAGAATGGAATGAAAAATACCAAAGGTATGAAGCATATTCAGCCGATTATGATATAACTCTTTATTATATGAAATTAAAAGAAAAAGACACTTATGTATTTGTAATAACTGCTTTTTCAGATTGGAGATAACTATTATGAAAGAAAAATTCAACAAAGAACAAATTGAAGAAATGCTAAAAAATTCAACGGAAGAAATCGTTGAAGATAATGCTGATTTGGTTGATGAATTTGGAAATGTTCATAACATTGATGAAGTTATCACCAAAGCAGAAGAAGATGTAAAGAAAAAATATCCTAAAGTTAATTTTAGGTGGTCTGAATTTGAAATTGCAAGAGCCAAGAAAATTGCCAAAGAATTGGGTATGCCTTATCAGACCTACATTAAATCCTTATTAAAACAAGGTATGGATAATGATGAAAGAAGATTAAAACAAATGTAATCTATATTTGCTTTACCTTAATTTTGCTAAACTCAATGTTTTTAATACAAAATGCTTCACCTCTTGCATAGCAATATAACTGTATTTCAAGTGTTTTGAATGTCGCAGAAGGCAGCTTATAGATTGAGTTTAACTCTTTTAGAGGAAAATATGTTTCATCCCACTTGCCATTATCAAAGTAAAGAGCATCTTTCATTGTTTTTACTTGAATTTTCTTGACTTTTGGAGCTTTGAACATATCATAATTTTTTATGTATCTAACCCAAAAATCACCCGAATAAGTCATATCAGCAGTTATTCGTGGGGGAAAATATAAAATCTTTAAAGTGTTATCAACCCCAAGATTTAAAGGAGTACATTTATAAAAACTTCTGACAAATGTTCCATTAAAAGTATCTGTCTTATATTCTTCATAAATTTTGCCTGATATTCCACCTGAATACAAAGAATTATTGATTATATTAAAACAAGTAACATCGGGACATTTTCTCTTTACCCATTCTTTATGAACATAATCAAAAATCATTATTGTTGTTATATCAGGTTCGGTTGTAGGAATTAAAAACCAAATTTCATTTCTGTCGGATAGAACAATAGATAAAACCCTTATATCATTTAATCTTGCAGGATTTATTTCGCAAAGTTCCTGTTGAATATCAAGTGCAATATTACTTCCCAATGTTTTATCACCGTTTACGACTTGATTAAAAGAAAAAACTCCCTTTTTAGTATCGTCATAAAAATATAATTCCGTACCGTGAAAAACTAAAGAATTATAACTTGCACAACCGCCCGGACTTTCATCTGTTTGAGTATAAGGATATTCCCCCGATAAAAGAATTGAACTATCTTTGAAAAATATTGCTAAACTGCCTAAATACGGAGTAATCGCAGTAATATTTTTTATGTATTCATTAAAACCTGAAGATGTTTTAACTTCATAATCTGAAGTATGAAAATCATAAATATTTTCTTGAACGGAATACCAAAGAACATTACCTTTAAAAATCCACAATCTGTTATCATAATTAACTAAACCTAAACCCTTAACAGGTCTTTCATCCATATCAACAAGATTATTCATATCTACAATTTCAGGATTAACCCCTATTTCGATACTGAACATTTCTTCACCTGTTGAAAAAACGAATAAATCAGACCAACCTTGTGCGAAATCCAAACCGCAAGAAGCTCCTGTTTTTATGAGATTATCTTTTTTTAGAGTAACAGTTTGAGAAATGAAATCATATAAATAGAATCTGCCAATAGTTTCATTTTCGGTATGAACAAAGCAATAAGTAACATTCTTTTGAACACTCTCATATATATTTATAATTTTTTCATCATTCGGGATTGACTTGCATATTTCAATATTTCCTTTTGTAGTTCTTATTCCAACACCGCTATTGATACCTGTATTAAATAATTCAACATTTTGCATGTCGGAAGCTGATATAAAATCATTTGAAAATGTTGCGTTAATTCTACGGATGCCACCGAATTTATTACACATTAAAGATGCTATTTTTGTTGCCATTACCAATAAACTCTTTGTTCTTTTTTAAGACCTGAAGTGTAGTTAATTAAAATTTTGTATGCCCTATCGTACTGTTCTTTATAGCCGGAATAATTTTCATCTTGTTCTGATGCAATAGCATAAAGCATTGATCTTGTTATCAGAGCATTTTTAAAGATATTTTCATATTTTTCCGGAATAGCAATAGTATCTTCGTCATTTTGCAGCGAATAAACACTATCCCCAAAATCGTTTTCACCTATTGCAAGGGTTAAATACTCAATCGTAACGGTATAAGTATCATCAGGAGCAGGATATAAAAATAAAGTATCATTTTTTATATAAAATCCTGTTGGAGTTCCTTCTTTATCTTCAAGGGTTTCATAATCATCCAAGTATTCAAGATAATTTTTACCAATTCTGACAGAATAAACCTGACTTCCTAAAACAGTTTTCTTTATTATATTGCCGTTAGGAGTTGAGTATTCGGAATTACCTTGTGATGTTCTGACAGTAAAAGTTTTTATTCTAAAAGGGAACGGATAAGAACACCATATTTCAGAAAGTGCCTTATTTATTGATGATTTTAAGGCACTTTCCATTTCGTCAATACTCTCGGCATCACCGTCATACATAGACCAAGCCTGTCCTGCGACTTCGTTATATATATCAAGAAATGTGAGAGCCATTATTTATCTTCTTTTTCCTTTGTTTTTTC
>JAFUXT010000058.1 GCA_017470815.1 bacterium
GTAGTGCCCTCGACAAAGTTTTCGATAAGCTTTTCTATCTCAACAATAATATGGGCTTTTTCGCTTTCTCTGATATTTGCCATCACGTCATCAAGATTATCCACATTGATGATGATTATCGACTTTTGAGACTGTTTTGTCTCGTACTTAAGCTCTATATAATCCGAAACATCGTTAAAGTAAATCAAAGCGAGAGGATCCTTAGCGGCATCGCTATGTACTGCCTTTGCTTCGTAAAACCTCTTGGCAACACATACAAGGTCACCCTGCGGAACAAAAACTTTCTGAAGGTCAATATTGCACACATCCGATATCTTAACGCCATAAGCCTCTTCGGCAGAGAGAATGTCGATCGCAAAGCGCTTATTGTACCACAGAATCGTAGCCTTTGAATCAATAATTACAGCAGGCGCAGGGAAATTCATAAGTGAATTCTTTTCCTTACGCGAAATTGCTGTTGCAAGCCTTGTGATATTCTTTTTCGTAAGATTATTGAATACAATAGCCTCAAATATCAGCAAAAGAACCGACACGAGACATATTATCAGCAAGACCTTACCGCTGCCCGAATAATCGGGAGCCTTTTTCAGAAGAAATGCAGAGATAAGACCCGAAAGCGCAACTACAGCTATGGTAAGCCTTATCAGCGCAGTCAGACCGTTAGACCTTTTCACATCTCAACAACTCCTTTTATAAACATTTGCTTATTTAAAGCTCCATAATTATCGGCAGGATCATAGGAGAACGCTTGGTTTTTGCAAAGATAAACTCTGAAAGGTTATCCTTCATCTTGCCCTTTATAGTGTTCCAGTCCTTCATATTCCTGTCAAGGCAGCTCTGAAGCGATTCGGTAAGCAGCTTTCTCGCCTCACCGAGCAGTTCCTCGCTCTCCCTGACGTACACAAAGCCTCTTGAAACAACGTCAGGACCTGCAAGGATAACACCCGTATCTCTGTCTATAGTGGCAACAGCGATTATAAGACCATCTTCGGCAAGGTGTTTTCTGTCACGAAGGACAATAGAGCCTACATCGCCAACGCCAAGTCCGTCAACAAATACCCTGCCCGCAGGGACTGTACCCGTGACCTTCATATCCACTCCGTCGGTTTCAATAACAAAACCGTTGTCGCCAAGAATGATGTTTTCCTCGGGGATACCGACAGCGACCGCAGTGGCTTTATGCTGATAAAGATGCTTGTATTCGCCGTGGACTGGGATAAAGAACTTTGGCTTGGTAATTGAAAGGATAAGCTTTTGTTCTTCCTGGCAAGCGTGTCCCGAAACGTGAACATCGTATATGTTTTCATACACAACGTGTGCGCCGAGCTTCATAAGTTCATTTATAACCCTTGTTACGAGCTTTTCATTACCCGGGATAGGATTTGCAGAGATTATTATGAAATCCATAGGCGTTATGGAAACCTGCCTATGCTCGTTATTTGCCATTCTGGTAAGTGCAGACATAGGCTCGCCCTGACTGCCCGTTGTAACTATTACCATTTTATCCGCAGGGTATCTTGAAACCATCTCTATATCGACAAGCACTCCGTCAGGTACTTTAAGATAGCCAAGCTCAATGCCGATACTGATAACATTGACCATACTGCGACCCGAAACAGCAACCTTTCTGCCTGTGGAAACGGCATTATTGATTATCTGCTGTACGCGGTGGATATTGGATGCAAAGGTAGCGATTATTATTCTTCTGCCCTCTGCCTTCGCAAACAGCTTTTCAAAGCTCTCTCCAACCTTTCGCTCGCTCATAGTAAAACCGGGTCGGTCAGCATTCGTAGAATCAGACATCAGCGCAAGAACTCCCCTGTTTCCAAGCTCTGCAAAACGCTGTAGATCTATTATGCCACCCTCAATTGGTGTATAGTCTACCTTGAAGTCGCCCGTATGGATAAGCACGCCCGCAGGTGTATGGATAGCCATACCGACTGCATCGGGGATAGAGTGGTTCACTCTTATAAACTCAACAGCCATACAGCCGAGCTTGACAGTCTGGCGCGGAGTAACAACATTTAATTTAGCTCCCGCAAGAATCCCATGCTCTTCAAGCTTGCCCTCGACAAGACCGAGAGTCAGCCTTGTGCCGTAAACAGGTACGTTGAACTTTTTTAGGAAATACGGAAGACCACCGATATGGTCTTCGTGTCCGTGGGTAAGCACTACGCCTCTTAACTTATCAATGTTCTTTTCAACATAGGAATAATCAGGCAGCACGATATCAACGCCGAACAGCTCACTGTCGGGGAAAGCCATACCGCAGTCGATAATAATCATGTCATTTGCACATTCGATAGCCGTGCAGTTCTTACCTATTTCGTTAAGTCCGCCCAGCGGTATAATCTTAACAGGTGTCTTTCTCGCAGGCTCTTTGGGCTGTCTTGGCACGCTTGCCTGCTTTGCCCTCGTATTCTTCGTCACCTTCGCACTAACATTTTTTACGGACTTTTTCTTCTGCTCTGAACTCTGCTCGGAAGAAGCTTCGTTCTTTCTTCTTCTGTACACAGTCCTGCCTGTTTTATTATTTGTATTGTTCATTTGTTCACTATCAGCCTCACAGAAACGGTCTTTAGAGGCTATTGATATACTCCTTTCACGTCAATTGCATATATTGTCGGTTTTAACAGGTTTGCAAACAGCGCCACAGCGAAACAGCTCGCTTGAATGGTATAATGGTAAGACAAAACGCTGCTCACAGTCCTTATTTTAACGCACAAAATACCTAAATGGTATTATACCAAAATACAGCGATAATGTCAAGTAACAGATGAAACCTATCGTCAAGGCATGTGATTGTCGGAATTATTGTCAGAATCGCTTAACTTACGCAGTTTGGCAATAATCGAGTCACAAAAAACACCTGCAAACTCTGTACTCGTGCTTTCGGCAAAAATCATAAGAGATTTTCTGTTTTTTGACGGTCTGACAAAAGCAGAGGTATTCATATCAGACAGTATCACACCTTCGTCACCGACTGCCTGCGCATTTTCAAGTGTCAAAGCACCATTTGAACTTATATTTATAAACCTTTGAACACAGCAAACCTGTTCTATATCCGCGATCGCCTCTTTCAAGCTGATTTGCTTGTTATTCAGGTATCTGCATATCATTACGGTCAAAAGCAGAGCATCGCGCACAAAACTTGCTTTTGGCTGGCAAGCGATCTCACGGGCTTTAACATCTTTTTCACAGGCACTGACAGTGCAATAGCGGAAAGCGCTCCCCTGCATATGCTCTGCCAGTCTTTCAGCCGCAGCAGGGACGCTGTAAGGAAGACTGACTGCCTTGTTTTCACCGAACATTATAGCACAGCCAAGCAAGCAAAGCTGTTCCCAGCGGATATTGCCTGTCGATTCACAGTACGCGTTAACTGCCGTAAGGTCATTGGAAAGCTGAAAAATAACGCGTTCACCGTTTAAATCATTAGCCGGTGTGATGATACTGTCACAAATCTTTGCAGCAGACAAATCATTCGTTCGTACACTAGCATTAACGACTTTCATACGTTTTGGCATGATTTCGGACAAAAATGCATGATAAGCGGCTTTTTCACTTTCCGCCGATATTATGTTGCCAAAATCGTTTATACCTGCTGACCTGAACACCTGCGAATCATAACAATCACAAATGTCTTCTTCAAGCTTTAACATAAGCGGCAGACCGCATTTATCAACAAGTCTGATATCGCCGTTTGCATCAACACCGACGTAAGCACCGAGGCTTGCACCCGTTCTGTTCACAGCAAAGCCAAGCTGTGAAACGGTACATTCTGACATATCAAGCACATCTACACCAGCTGAGCGCACACCGCAGCACAATGCATCCGCAAGCATAGTGGAATTATCGACTGCACTGTATCCGCAAACGACCTTGTCATTAACCGAAAGCGCTGTACCTATAGCTTTGCCGAGCCTTACAAAGCTTGAAACATCAACCGTTCCGTCAAACAGACTGCATATACCGTCATCATCAAATTCAAGCTGTTTACTGCCTTTGGGAAAGCATACGTCAGCGTATTCTTCAGCAAAAGGCGAAGCAACGTTGTTTTCTGTAATATAGGAATTGGATTTAACGCACGTCCCTGCGCAAACTGCTGCACCCGCAGCAAGCCAGACCCTGTTCATCAGCCGTGTATCGCTGCCGACATAAGCATTTTCGACCGAGCAGTTTTTGCCTATCACAGCGCACTTTCCCACATAAGCGCCGAGAACCCTCGCGCCCTTGCCGATTCTTGCATTGTCAGATATAACGCTTCCTTTACCTATTACTGCCCCGGAGTTAATAGATACATTTTTACCGATAAAAACTGGCGGAATAATGGTTACCCCGTTAAAATTACTTTGTGTAAGGGAAATAACATCACCTTTTTCGCTGTCAAGCAATTTTGCTTGATAATCCAAAAAGGTTTTTACATTGTCTATAGAGTCAAACTTTACGCTTTTCTTTTCAAACTCGCCGCAAAGCTTAACATACTGTGAAATATCGGCACATTCTTTTATCAAGCCCTTGTGCTTTACATCGAAATCTTCAATTTTTACGAGAATAAATTCCCCATTTTCATCTGTCAAACAAGTGTTTACAGGTATGTTTTTAATATGCTCTATCACAGTTTTGTCCGAACAGGATAAAACGTCACATACTAAAACATTTTCTTCGCTTGCTATATCAGAATTTACAAAATCAATACTAATTTTATCGTTGCTGCTATAACGCTTGATTGTTTTCTCAAGTGTTTTATCTCGTTTTTCGCATACAATGTACACCTTTTCCACGCCTGCCGCGATAAGATTATCCAGCGTTCTTTCAAGCACTGTTTTGCCGCACAAGTCGATCAGCGCCGTCAAGCCCGACTGTGTAATCGTTTCAAGAGAGCCTTTTGCCCTCGGACAAAGTATTATCCCTGTCATAAATATGCCTCCGATACTAATAATATGTGTAATCATCAGTATTGACTGCAAAACTGTATTTAAACAAGTCTGAAAATTTTTGAGCTTTACCCCTTTTCAAACCGAATAAAATATGGTATAACATTTCAAAGAAACCCCGAAATCCTTATAAATCAAGGATTTCGGGGTTTTTGTGTTACTAACCTGTTACTTGTTCAAAGTAATAAATTTATTGTGTCTTTCAGTTCATCAAGTGTTTTATGGGTGTAAACCCTTTCACCAACATCCTTTGAAGTATGCCCCATCAGAAGATCAATACACCTTTTGTTTGCACCGGCTGAATCAAGTCTTGACCTGAATGTGTGTCTGCATTCGTGGGGTGTGTGTTCCATCTTCAGCTGCTTCATTATGTCATTCCAAAAGATGTAATACTGACTTGATGACAGCTTCTTTCCCTTGTATGAAAACAAATACTTGTTTCCTTCAGATGCCCGGTCAACCACAAATTGCTGAATGCGTGGATGAATCGGAACAATGCGGTCTTTTCCGGCTTTGGTTTTGATACCACCTTTGATTGTCATTTTGTCAAGGTCAACATTGGCAGTTTCAATGGTGGTCATTTCACCTATTCTGAAACCGGTGTAAAGGAAGAACAAAACTGAATCAACCCATTCCTGACCGGCAATCTTCCAAACTTCATTGATTTCTTCTTCAGTGAACGGAACTTTGCTTGAAGGTGGAATTGGTGCAGCTGAAATCAAAGTAGAATTGCATTTGCTGATAACATCAAGTTCCAAAGCAAACTTGTCAAGTTGACCAAACAGGTTCTTGATTGCACCTTGGGTTGAATAACCGCATCCACAACCATCAATGATTTCTTGCATCTGATAGGCTTTGATGTTCTTGTATGGAACATTGTGCAGTGGTGTAGCGTGTTTGAATGCTGACTTGTGACTTGATGCAGATGATTGTGACATCTTCCCAAAATCCCTTGCTGACCATTTATCAAACAATTCCTTCATTGTGATTTTGGCAAGATCCACATCAAAGGGATTCCGGTTGTATTCTGCAAGGGCAATCATTGCTTCTTGCCGTTCCGCATAATACCCTATTATCATATAAATGGGATAACCTTTTTCATTCCATCCTGAAGTTTTTCTTGCACAGAATGGTTTCCTTCTGTTCCCGGACAGTTTCACCACTGATCCATAACCATTTGGATTTTTCATTGACATTTCACCTTTCTTCTTGAACATCTTGATTTTTCAGGTGAAATGTGCTATAATTAAATAACCAAATTTCACCTTGAAGATTTTTCGTGTTTTCATTGCTGAATTTGGGTTTTAACCTGAACCGCTTGATGCTGCAACATCAGGCGGTTCTTTTTATTTGCGGTTACAGTAGTTACAGGTTACAGATGATTTCCTTATTCTTTTATTTTTATAGGTATCATTGAATTTTGATGTATTCAATCAATTTATTCAAGAAATATAATCAAGTGTAACCGTAACCTGTAACCTTTATTTGTTCCCTTTGACCTTCCGAACAACCCATCTGATCAACGCATAGAACCCATAACAAACCGCATACATCAACCAAAAGCAGAACACACAGCAATACCACATCATCAAAAAGATGTAATAAAACAGAAGAATGATCCACATATACATTGCATTCTTCTTGGTGATTCGCATACCTGCACCAATGCGGATTTTTGACTTTCCAATCATTTTCCCTAATCCAATAAACATATCAATCATCTTCCTTTTCAGTATATTTTGATATTTCAATTAAATCTGATACAGATTCAATTGCCCTTTGTTTTCCTTGGTCATTTAACTGAACAAACAGCTGCATCATTTCAACTGCTTCAGATCCAAAGTAAAGTTGAATTTGTTCAAACATTGTTGTTTGTTCTTGGTTCTTGCTGACAAGCAACCTTCCCATTGGAACATCGTGACCCATCAACCACGCTTCCGAAACATTCAAAGCAACAGCAAGTTTATAAAGTGCAGTTTGTTTTGCTTCATATACCCCATTTACATATTGTGATATTTGTGCTTTGGACAAACCTGTTCTTTTGGAAAGATCCGCAGCTTTGACATTATTCTGCTGCATTGCATAAAGTAATCTATTCTTAAATGAATCAGGCACTTGGACACACTCCTTTCATTATACCTTGCACCTTTATTATACAGGAAAGTTAAAGAAATTTCAAGCCCAAATGAAAAAAATTAAAGAAATTTTGAAAAACCCCTTGACAAGCAAAGTTAAGGGTGCTATACTTTATAACAGTTAAGGAAACTTAACACATCACCCAAACAATGAAAGGACTGGTGCAAATTATGAATCAAAAGAAATGGACTGATCTTCTTGACCAAGATGTTTACAACCGTCTTGCAAATTGTAGGTCAAAGAAAAGTGACATCCTTCCTTTGGCACAGGCGAAGTGGGGTTTTCTGAAGAATAAACCCGGATTTCAAAAGGAAGATGCCCTTATTGCAGTTTTAGAACTGCTTGATTGTAATTCTTGTGATATTGATCTTACTGCTGAAGATTATAATAACATTCTTTTTCAAATGATTTAGCGGTTCAGGTTAAAACAAGCAAGAAAACACGAATAATCCGGAAGGGTGTTGCAGCATCCTTCCGGGGGAAATAAAGAAAGAAGGTTTGAAAATGGCAGTACATAGTTCATATGACTTGAAGCAGATGCAATCTTTGCCTTTATCCACCAAGATAAGAATGTCACAAACAAGAATCCGTGGTTGGTATGATTATTTTGGTGGCAATGTTTATGTTTCATTTTCAGGTGGCAAGGATTCAACTGTTCTTCTTCATCTCGTTAGGTCTTTATATCCGGATGTTGAAGCGGTATTTTCAGATACCGGTCTTGAGTACCCGGAAGTTAGACAGTTTGTGATGAAACAAGAAAACATCAAAGTAATTAGACCAAAGATGAACTTCAGGCAGGTTGTTCTTCAATATGGTTATCCGCTTCCAACCAAAGAACTTGCAAGAAAAATCTATTATGCAAAGAAAGGTGCATCTTGGGCACAAAAATTCATTGATGGAACAGCGGTCGATTCTGAAGGCAGACCATCAAGATATGCGGTATCAAAACGATGGTTAAAACTTCTTGATGCACCTTTTGAAGTTTCAAATTACTGTTGTGATGTGATGAAGAAACAACCGTTTCATTATTACGAAAGAGAAACCGGAAATAAACCTTATGTTGGAACTATGGCTTGTGAATCAAAGTTAAGGGAACAACAGTGGATGCGAACCGGCTGCAATGCTTTTGAAGGAAAGCAAAAATCAGCACCAATGTCATTTTGGACTGAAAATGATGTATTACAGTACATCAAAGAACACAATCTTGAAATTGCATCTGTCTATGGTGATATTGTTCAGATTGGTGAAGAAATCAATGTATTTGGTGATCCAATCCCAATATATAAAACAACACAATGTGATAGAACAGGATGTATGTTTTGTATGTTCGGATGTCATCTTGAAAAAGAACCGAATAGATTTCAGCGAATGCAACACACACATCCAAAGCAATATGAATGGTGTATGAAACCAACATCTGAAGGTGGTCTTGGACTTGATGAAGTCCTTAAATACGCAGATATACCACACTAAACTAAAAGAAAGGAAGGTGAAAAGAATGTTCGATTATAGCAAGTTGAGAGGTCGGATCAAAGAAAAGTTTGGAACACAGAACGCATTTGCAGATGCAATGAAACTTTCTGCAACAACCATTTCTGATAAGCTGAACAACAAAGTGCAGTGGACACAGAAAGAAATTGATGCAGCTTGTGTCTTGCTTGAAATTGATCCGGCTGACATCCCCATTTATTTTTTTACCGTCAAAGTTAAGGAACTTTAACTTTTCGGAAGGGTTAAAATCCAAATTCAACAATGAAAGGAAAATCACAGATGAACAATTTTTCAAAGCGTTTGAAACAGGCAATGGATGAACAAGGCATCAATCAAACTGACCTTGCAACTAAGACCGGACTTGGTAAATCATCCATCAGTCAGTACATATCCGGGAAGAATGAACCAACGGCATTCAGGTTGAAGATGCTTGCAGATGCACTTGATGTTTCCCCGGCTTGGTTGAAGGGTGACATTGATGAACCGGCATCTGAAGCAGGTCACACAAACAATCTTCCGGTTGAAACGGCTGCAAAGTTGATGGGTGTTGGAAAGCAGATGATCCGGGAAGGTCTGAAGAATGGCACATTCCCCTTTGGTTATGCGGTTCTGATGCCTTCAGGAAAGTTCCGTTATTACATCAGCCCCAAGAAATTCACCGAATACACCGGTGTTGAACTTTGAAATAAGAAAGGATTTGAAAACAATGAAAAAATTTGAACTTACTGCTGAAAGCAAAATCAATTGGTTTGGAAGAACCCTGTTCCGCATCAAGGCTTGCATTGACTTCACAACCACTTCCGGTGATGAAGTCCACAAAGGTGATCTTGGTGGTTTCGTTGAGAAGGAAAGCAACCTTTCCCATTCCGGAAAGGCTTGGGTTTGGGGCAATGCCGAGGTTTGCGGTGATGCCGAGGTTTGCGGTGATGCCGAGGTTTGCGGTGATGCCGAGGTTTGCGGTGATGCCGAGGTTTGCGGTGATGCCAAGGTTTGCGGTGATGCCAAGGTTTGGGGCAATGCCAAGGTTTGGGGCAATGCCAAGGTTTGCGGTGATGCTTCCATCTTTTCCACAAAGCACATCTTCTGCATCACACCCATTGGTGATTATGCTAATTCCTTGACGGTATTCAGAACCAAACATCTTGAAATCAAAATTTCCTTTGAATGGGAACTTTACACCCTTGATGAATTCAATGATGTCATTGATGAATGGGATGATATGAAGAACCGGGAAGTTGCAAGGGCTGCACTTGAAGTTGCCAAGATGCACATTGATCTGAACCCTGAAGAAAAGAAAGGTGACGATTGATGCCGGTTCAGTTATTCCCACATCAGGAAAAAGCCCTTGAAGAAACCAAAGACTTCAACCGGGTTGGTTACTTCCTTGATATGGGATTGGGCAAAACCTTTGTTGGTTCTGAAAAGTCAATGAACTTCCCTTGTTCCATTCTTCTGATTTGTCAGAAGTCAAAAATTCAAGATTGGATTGACCACTTTCATCAGAACTATGGAATCACGGTGTTTGACCTGACCAACAAGAAGTTGCTTGAAGAATACTGTTCTGTCATCGGAAGGTGCATTGGAATCATCAACTATGAACTTGCATTCCGCAGACCTGAATTGCTGAAGCTGCAACACTTCACCTTGATGTTGGATGAATCTTCAATGATTACAAATCCAACAGCAAAAAGAACAAAGTTCATTCACAAGTTAAACCCTGATAATGTGATCCTTCTTTCCGGAACACCCACAGGTGGAAAATATGAAAAGTTATGGTCACAGTTGCGGTTGCTTGGATGGGGTATCAGCAAGGATCTGTTCTTCAAACAGTATGTGATTCAGGAATGGATTGAAGATGGTTCAGGGTTCAAGATACCACACATTGTTGGTTACAAGAATGTTGACCGGCTGAAAGCAAAGTTGAAACAGTATGGTTGCATCTTTATGAAAACTGATGAAGTCTTTGACCTTCCGGATCAGGTGCAGATTCCGGTAATGATTACCAACACAAAGGAATTCCGGTATTTTATGCGGAACAGCATTGTGACTTTACCTGATGGAACTGAATTGATTGGTGACACAGCACTGACCAAAAGATTATATGCAAGGCAGCTTTGCGGTCAGTATTCTTCAGCAAAGATGGCAGCATTCAAAGACTTGGTTGAATCAACGGATGACAGATTGATTGTGTTCTACAACTTCAATGAAGAACTGTTCAAGATGAAATCCATTGTGGAAGAACTTGAAAAGCCGGTGTCAATAGTCAATGGATCTGTCAAGGATTTGGAAGCATACGAAAATGAAAGTGATTCTATCACATTTGTTCAGTATCAAGCCGGTTCAATGGGTTTGAATTTGCAGAAGGCAAACAAAATCATTTATTACACCCTTCCGCAAAGTTCAGAACACTTTGAACAGTCAATGAAACGAATTCACCGAATAGGTCAGAAGAACAACTGCTTTTATTACCTTCTGATGGTGAAGAACAGTGTGGAAGAAGTCATTTTGGAAACCTTGAAAACAAGAAAGGATTATGATGATGAACTATTCAAAAAATATGAAGCGTTATTTCAGTAAATACAGGATTCATCTTGCCTTGGTAGGCATTGCAATCCTTCTGATTGTGACCATTGCTGCTTGCAGTCACCATTCTGAAGGAACTGATGTGGAAGCACTAACAACCACACCAAAGACAACGGAAGTTGTAACAGAAATAGTTGCACAAACTGATACATCAACTGTTACACCAACAACCAAACCTGAACCGGAATATGTCAGCCTTGGTGAATTCAAACTGACCGCATATTGTGGATGTTCCAAATGTTGCGGTGTGTGGGGTGAAAACAGACCGGTTGATTCTGAAGGAAAAACCATTGTGATGACAGCCGGGGGTTACAGGGCTGTTGAAGGAATAACGGTTGCAGCAGACACCAATGTTCTTCCCTTTGGAACAAAGATATACATAGACGGTCACGAATACACAGTTCAAGACCGGGGTGGTGCAGTCAATGGGAATAAAATAGACATCTATTTTGAAAATCATCAGGATGCTTGGAACTTTGGTGTTCAGTATAAAGAAGTATTCATTTTGAAAGGAAGTGAACCAAATGATTAAGTGTGAGAACTCTTGCCCTTTGGGGAAATTTAATGGTTGCTGCTATTGTTGCCCCGAAAAAGAAACCTGTCAGGAAATGTGTTCTGAAGTTCCTGAAAAGTGTGGATGTTCCATCTATGAAGAAGGTCAGGAACTTGAACTGTTCAAGAATCAGCAGATGACGGTTCTTCAGAACATTGCTGACCTTTGCACTGCAAAAAAGCAGCTTGAAGCACAGGAAAAAGAACTGAAAGACAAACTGAAACAGGCAATGGAACAGTACGGTATCAAGAAGTTTGAATCTGACATCTTGAATATCACCTATGTTCCGGAAGGCACACAGACAAAGGTTGATACAACCAAACTGAAGAAGCTGCATCCGGATGTTGCTGCTGAATGCAGCAAGACTTCCAAAACTTCTTCTTATATCAAAGTAACCGTGAAGGGTGGTGATGAATGATGACTGATGCAGTATGGATCACTTTGATCATTTGTGTAACTGTCATTGCTGTTGCTTGGATCGGCAGAGATAGAAAGAAGTGACAGGATGGCAGCAGAAAAGAACTTTGAAAACCGCCTGAAATCTTGGCTTGAAGGTGAAGGGGTTTATCCCCTTGGAACTGAAAAGCAGAAAATGACCATTACCCCTTGTGGTTACTATGAAAAGCGGTGGGGCGGTGGTTATAGCAAGAAGGGTTTACCGGATATGCACATTGTGGTGAACGGTGTGAACATTGATGCAGAACTGAAAGCATCTGATGGCAGACCTTCAGAACTGCAAAAGCACAATGTGGTGCAGATAAACACATCAGGCAGCATTGCAATGATTCTTTACCCGGAAGGGTTGGAAGAATTCAAATCAATAGTGAAAGGGGTGAAACAATGCAATGGTCACATAGCAGAGTTGAACAATTTGAAAAATGCCCATTCAAATACAAGATGCAATATCTTGACGGAATAAAAACCAATGATCCGATTGAAGCAGATAATGCACTTGTGATTGGAACGGCACTGCACACCGGGATTGAAAAAGATGTAAAGACGGCAATTGAACAATACTTTATGTCATATCCCATCATTGATGATTCCCACATCAATGAAGCAATCAAATTGGAATACCTGATTCCAAAGGCAAAAGCGGTGTTGCCTTCCGGGGAATATGAAGTTGAAATCAAGGATGCAGACTTTCACGGTTTTATTGACCTTCTTGCACCTGCAACGGTGTTTGAAAGAGGGGTGGAAGTTCCAAATCAATATGACATCTATGATTTCAAGTATTCAAACAATGTGAATCATTACAAGGATTCAAGGCAGCTGCATCTTTACAAGTATTTCTTTGAAAGGTGCAATCCCGGCAAGAAAATCCGCAACTTATACTTTTTGTTTGTTCCGAAGGTGAACATCAAGAAGAAAAAGACCGAAGATCTGAACCAATTCAGGCAGCGTATTTGGGAAAACCTGCAAGAATGTGAAGTTCAGAAAGTGCAGATTGATTTTGATTATGAAAAGGTTCTTGATTTCCTATTCCAAATCAAAACAATCAGCGAAACAACCGAATATCCACAGAACCAAGGGTGGTTTTGCAGATATTGTGAATTTGAAGAATACTGTCAGAAAGGATGGAACTATTTTATGAAGTTACCAAGTACAGAAAGAAGAAACATTGCAAAGGTTGACAAAAGGGTTATGTGGATCTATGGTGTTCCCTTTTGCGGAAAGACCACCTTTGCAAACGCATTCCCCACACCCCTGATGCTGAATACTGATGGAAACATCAAGTTTGTTGATGCACCGTATATCCGCATCAAAGATGAAGTCAAGGTTGAAGGCAGACTGACCAAGAAAACCCTTGCTTGGCAGGTTTTCAAGGATGTCATTGATGAACTTGAAAAGAAGGACAATGACTTCAAGACCATCGTGGTTGACCTTGTTGAAGATCTGTATGAATATTGCAGACTTTATATGTATGACCAAATGGGCATCAAGCACGAATCAGACGATTCCTTCAAGGCTTGGGATATGGTCAGGGGTGAGTTCCTGAACACCCTGAAAAGGCTGATGGCACTTGATTATGAAAACATCATCCTGATTTCCCACGAAGATACAAGCAAGGACATCACCAAGAAGGGCGGTGACAAGATTACTGCAATCAAGCCCAATATGCAGGACAAGGTTGCATTGAAGGTTGCCGGTATGGTTGACATTGTTGCAAGAATTGTTGCAGACGGTGATGTCAGAACCTTCAATTTCAAGTCCAATGAAGTTATCTTTGGTGGTGGAAGGCTGAAAACTGATGCAAAGGACATCCCCCTTGATGTTGATGCACTGTTTGCTGTTTATGATGAAGCAAATAGAAATGCTGTCAGGAAGGCACAGGGCAACGCACAGCAGCCGGAAAGCGGTCAGGCGGTAAATAATGCCACTGTTGAAGAAAAGCCGTCAGACAAGCCCACAGAGGGCAAGGAAACGGTCAGAAGAAGCAGAAGAAAGGTTGCTGAACCTGATGAAGTGGACGCAGCTGAACCGGTTGATGACAAACCGCCCTTTGACACTGATGACGGTGACAAGGGTGAAGATGTGAAAGAAGAACCTGCTGCTTCTGATGAACCTGCTGCACAGCCGGTCAGAACACGCAAAACAAGAAAAACAAGAACCGAAAACTAATAAAAAAGAAAGGTTAAAAAGGTGAAATAAAATGGCTGATACTAATAACATTTGGGATAAGTTTGACAATGCGATTGACACAAAGGGTCTTGCAGAGGATGTCAAGGATGCACAGGAAAACGGTGCTTCATACAGGGATGTTCCCCACGGTGATTATGAAGTTGCTATTGACAAGATGGAACTGACTGCTTCCAAAGCAGGTGATCCGATGGTCACAGTGTGGTTCAAGGTGCTGACCGGTGAATTCAAGGGTTCACGCATCTTTATGAATCAGGTTGTCACACAGGGCTTCCAAATCCACATTGTCAATGAGTTCTTGCGTTCTCTTGATACCGGCATTGACATTGAATTTGTTACATACAAGCAGTATGGCAACTTGCTGATGGATGTGATGGAAGCGGTTGATGGAAACCTTGAATTTGGTCTTTCCTACAAGGAAGGCAAGAAGGGTTTCAGCACCTATGAAATCACTGAAGTGTTTGAAGTAGAGTAACAACAGCATCAGGGGGATGGAAACCCCATCCCCCTGAAAGTTTTCAGAAAGGATGGTGAAGAAATGCTTTTTTATGACTTTGAAGTGTTCTGCAAGAATTGGTTGGTGGTCATAAACGATGTGACCAACAGGAAGGAAACAGTTATTGTTGATGATCCTTCCGGGCTTCAAGCATTCTATGATGAACACATCAATGACATATGGGTTGGATTCAATTCAAGGCATTATGACCAATACATTCTGAAAGGCATCCTTTGCGGTTTTGATGCAAAGAAAATCAATGACTTCATCATTGTTAAAGGTAATCCCGGATGGAAGTTCAGCAGTATGTTCAAGGATATTCCATTGATCAACTATGATGTGATGCTTGGAACTGACAGGGGCTTGAAATCCTTTGAAGGGTTTATGGGCAACAACATCAAAGAAACTTCTGTTCCTTTTGACATCAACCGGGAATTGACACCTGAAGAAATAGAACAGACCATCTTCTATTGCAGACACGATGTGCAGCAGACAATTGAAGTGTTCATCAAAAGAATTGATGAATTCAACACAATGATGTATTTCATCAAGCACTTTAAGTTGCCAATTATGGCACTGACAAAAACCAAAGCACAACTTGCAGCTGAAATTCTTGGTGGAAATCGAAAAGGTCAAAACTTTGATGATGAATTTGATTTTCCCATCTTGGACTGTCTTGAACTGAAAAAGTACAAATATATCGCTGATTGGTACAGAAACCCGGAAAATCACAACTATGAAAAGTCACAAGAAGGTGTGATGGTTGCAGGTGTTGAACACAATTTTTCTTGGGGTGGTGGACACGGTGCAAGACTTAAATATCACGCAAAAGGTGACTTTCTGATAATAGATGTTACTGCATATTATCCTTCACTTCAGAAGAAATATCACTTTGGTTACAGGGTGATGGACAATCCTGAAAACTTTGAGTTCATCCACGATTCCAACATTGAATTCAAAAGGAAGGGTGACAAGAAAGCAAGAATGCCTTTCAAAATAATGGACAATGCAATCAGTGGTCAGATGAAACAAAGGCAGTCAGCTTTGTTTGATCCAATGTCAAACAACAGCATCTGCATCAATGGGCAGCTTTTAATGCTTGACCTGATTGAACATCTTGAACCATATTGTGAACTTGTTCAAAACAATACAGATGGCATCATCATCCGGGTATTCAACTATGAAAAGGATTTTGACATCATTGATGATATTGTTGCCGATTGGGAAAGAAGAACCGGAATGAAGATGGACTTTGACACCTTCTTTGGTGAAATCTATCAGAAGGATGTGAACAATTACCTGATTATTGACCGGGAAACCGGTGCAATGAAAGTGAAAGGTGCATATATCAAGAAACTGTCTGATTTAGACTATGACCTTCCGATTTTGAATAAAGCAGTGGTTGATTATATGGTCAGCGGTATTCCGGTAGAACAGACCATCAACCAATGTGATGACCTGAAGGAATATCAGATTGTCAGGAAGATTTCTTCTTTATACAAACAGATCCTTCACGGTGGTCATTGGGAATCATATAGAGCAATGAACCCTGACACCGGAAGAATGAAAACATTCAAGCGGTTTGTGGGTAAAAGAAAAGCAATCAAAGAAAAGTGCATCAGGGTTTTTGCATCAGTAGATGTAAATGATGGTGGTGTTTGGAAGATAAAGAACACCGGTGCAATTGAAAAGATTGAAAACACACCTGAATACTGCTTCATTTGGAATGATGCTGTCAACGGTGTTAAAGTTCCGGCAAAGTTGGATAAACAATGGTACATAGACTTTGCAAACAGAAGATTGAAAGATTTTGGGGTGATGTAATGGAAAACTATGATTTAAGTATCAAATGGGATACAGGATATATGAACCTTCATTGTGAACTGTTCTTCCCCTGTACCCAAAAGAAAATGCTTTATTTGGTCAAAAAAGTCATCCCTTTGTCTTGGTTACATCAGGATGAAATCTTCAAGGATCTTCAGGAATACTTTGTTGACCGCATCCAAAGAACTGAAGCAGCTTTGGAAGAAACAAAAAAAAAGGTTTGGCGAAAATTCAAAGGAATTCAAACAGTGCTTTGGTGTTCTGAAGAAGCTGAAGTCAAACCAAAGAATTCTAACTGAAAGGAAGTGATGAAAGGATGTCATTTTTCAAAGGTTATGTGATGACCAAAGATAAAAAGTGTATTGAAAAATTCAAAGGCAGAAATGATTTCAAAACCCTTGAACAAGTTTCATCCCTTCCTGAATATGCAGGTATTCTTGCCCCGGATGCAATCTTGGTTGATATAGATGATATGGAGCAATCAAAAGTGTTGCTTGACATTTGCGACAAAGAAAACATCAGGTGCAAGATACTTCAGAGCAGATCCGGAATGCACTTTCTGTTCAAGAACAGCAAAATTGAAAAGTGCTTCACCAAAACCAAACTTGCTTGTGGTCTGATAGTTGACATCAAATCAGGGTTCAAAAATTCCTATGAAGTTTTGAAGATTGACGGCAAAGAAAGAAAAGTCTTGTATGACATCTTGCCGGGTGAAGAATATCAAGAAATACCAAAGTGGTTGTTCCCGGTCAGAAGCACAACAGAATTTCTTGATATGGAAGCCGGTGAAGGAAGAAATCAGGCACTTTTCAACTATATTCTGACACTGCAATCAAATGACTTTTCTGTTGAAGAAGCAAGGGAAACCATCAGGATCATCAATACATATATCCTGAAAGATCCACTGTCTGAATCAGAACTGCAAGTGATCTTGCGTGATGATGCCTTCAAAAAACCAATCTTCTTCAAGGGCAACACATTCTTGTTTGATAAATTTGCAACCTACATCAAGAACAACAACCACATTATCAAAATCAATGGTCAGTTGCACTTGTTCAAAGATGGGGTCTATGTTCCCGGTCAAGATGAAATTGAAGCGGTGATGATAAAGCACATCAGCGGTCTTTCCAATGCAAAGCGGTCTGAAGTGCTGAAATATCTGAACTTGCTATTGCTTGAAAATGAAAAAATGGCAGCACCAAATCTGATTGCCTTCAGAAATGGCATCTATGACCTGACAACTGACAGTTTAAGACCATTTTCACCTGATGTGGTCATCACAAACAGAATACCTTGGGATTACAACCCTGAAGCCTATTCCGAACTTGCAGACAAAACCCTGAACAAGATTGCTTGTGGTGATAAGCAGGTCAGAACAATCCTTGAAGAATGTATTGGGTCTTGTTTTTACAGGTCAAACACCCTTGGTGGCGGTAAAGCATTCATTCTGACAGGTGAAGGTTCAAACGGCAAATCCACCTTCATTGCTATGGTGCAACATCTTTTGAATGAAGATAACATTGCAGCACTTGATTTGAAGGAATTGGATCAGAAGTTTCAGAACACAGCATTGTTTGGGAAGTTGGCAAACCTTGGTGATGATATTTCAGATGAATTCATTGTGAATGCTTCCATCTTCAAGAAGTTTGTCACCGGTGAAAGGGTTCAGGTGCAGAACAAAGGTGAAAAACCCTTTGAATTTAACAATTATGCAAAGTTCCTTTTCAGTGCAAACAACATTCCCCGAATCCGTGACAAGACCGGTGCTGTTTTAAGAAGGCTTTTGATTGTTCCATTCAATGCGGAATTCACCAAGAATGATGCAGATTATGATTCAGGCATCAAATACAAGCTGCAAGAACAAGATGTTATGGAATATCTGATTGTTCTTGGTATCAATGCCCTGAAGAATGTCATTGCAAACAAAGGGTTCACGGAATCCGCAAAGGTTCAGGAACAGTTGAAAGAATATGAAGAAAGTAACAACCCCATTCTTGGATTCTTTGAAGAATGTGAAATGGAAGGTTTTCAGATTGAAAGTGAACAGACTGATAAAGTGTTCAAGCGTTACAAGGAATATTGCCTTGCAAACAATTTCAATCCGATGTCAAAGGCAGAATTTTCAAAACAGGTATGCAAGAAACTGAACTTGGTTTCCAAGAACAAAAAGGTTGCCGGAAAACAGTTCAGATATTATGTCAGAAAGGAAGATGAATGATGAACGCTATTGAAGAAAATGTCAAGGATCTTGTGTTCAAAGAACTGAATAATGCAAATAAACACTTCCCCCTGTTCAGTTCTGCACATCACGGTTATGCAGTCATCAAGGAAGAAATTGAAGAAACAATGGATGACTTGAATGTTCTGCTTGAAGTGTTTGCAAATGCTTGGTCAGGGATAAAGAAAAATGAACCGGTGTTTGAGCAAATCAAAGCGGTCAAGGCTTGTGCAGAACAGGTTGCTATTGAAGCAATTCAGGTTGCAGCAATGTGTGACAAGTTCAATATGTCACTTTCTGAAGGTGACGGTGCTGACCATTGCCTGATTTGCGGTGAAATCATTCCTGAAGGCATTCAGGTTTGTCCAAGGTGCAATTCACAGAGGTAAAGCACTATGGGATATAGAAAAATCGGATGGTTAGAACAGTGTTGGTATATCATCAAATACTGTTTGAAACACGGTTTCCCACGGTTCAGAAAGGGCGGTGGAAATGACAAGAAATAATCCATATTGCAATTCAGAAGGTTATGCAGATCCAACAGCATACAACGGTTTGAAAGAAATCATCCGGGAAGAAACGGAAGCTGAAAAGAAATGCACCTTTCTGATAAAGGTTCTAAAGTTCATTATAAAAGAATCGGGTTTTGAACTGTTGAACCGCATTGAATTAAAACATACCGATTCAGGAAGGGTGTTCAAATGAAAGATTGGACAGGCAATCAAAAGAGCATATACACAACACTTGGTGCTTCCAATCACACAGACGGTGAACGGCAATCAGATGATTACTATGCAACCGAACCAAAAGCAGCTGAACTTCTGCTTGAACAAGAAACCTTTTCCCCGGTCATTTGGGAATGTGCTTGTGGTCAAGGTCATCTTGCAAAGGTGTTTGAACAACACGGTTATGAAGTGATTTCAACTGATTTGGTTTATAGGGGTTTTGGTGATCCTGAACCGCTTGACTTTCTGAAAGAAACCCTTGATGACTTTGATGGTGACATCATAACAAATCCACCATATAAATATGCACTTGATTTTGTTCAGAAGGCATTGGAAAGCATCAAGCCCGGAAGAAAGGTTGCAATGTTTCTGAAGTTGCAATTCCTTGAAGGGAAACAAAGAAAAGGTTTCTTTCAAAAGACCCCCCCCGAACAGTTTATGTTTCAAGCAGCAGGTTGATTTGTGCAATGAATGGTGACTTCCAAAGCATCACTTCAAGTGCAGTTGCTTATGCTTGGTTTGTTTGGGAAAAGGGTTTCACCGGTGATCCGGTCATCAAATGGATAAATTGAAAGGTGGTATTCAAATGGATAAAA
>JAFUXT010000059.1 GCA_017470815.1 bacterium
AGATAACGCCGTGCGCTTGAAAGATAATTATCAAAGGCGCCGTAGTTTTAGGCGCCTGATTGATTTTTGTCCGTAAGGACAAAAACGTATGAACTTCTGTTGGGCTGAAAGCCCAACTTACAATATCTTATGCGCGGAGCGATGCCGTCAGGCATTGCAGTGAAATAGCGTGTTTTTCTTTTCGGTTCACTTTTCTTTTTGCGTCGCAATCAAAAAGAAAAGTGAACAATGCTTCTTTCTTATAATTCACATTATGTGAATTATCTTTACCTATTGTAAAGAATTTGGGCAAAATGCTTGTGTTTATGCTATAATTTAGGCATACGAAGACTTGGAGGATATGTAATTGACTACTCAGCAAAATATGTTTGGGGACGGAAAAATTGTTCCCGTTAATATCACAAAAGAAATGAAAACATCCTATATTGATTATGCAATGAGTGTAATCGTAGGTCGTGCATTGCCGGATGTTCGTGACGGTTTAAAACCGGTTCACAGGCGTATTTTATACTCGATGAACGAACTTGGGATGTACCCTGATAAACCGTTTAGAAAATGTGCTCGTATCGTCGGTGAAGTTCTTGGTAAATATCACCCGCACGGTGACAGTTCTGTTTATGAAGCATTAGTTCGTATGGCTCAGGACTTTTCAACAAGATATTTAATGGTTGACGGTCATGGAAACTTTGGTTCTGTTGATGGCGACGGTGCGGCTGCAATGCGTTATACAGAAGCAAGAATGCACAAAATTACCCAATCGATGCTTGCTGATATTGATTGTGAAACTGTTGAATTTCAACCAAATTTCGATGGTTCTTTGCAAGAACCTACCGTCTTGCCTGTAAGACTTCCAATGCTTTTACTAAACGGAGTGTCGGGTATTGCGGTTGGTATGGCTACAAACATCCCTCCTCACAACCTTTGTGAAGTAGTTGACGGAACTATTGCATTGATTGATAACCCAAATATTACTATTCCTGAACTTATGGAATATATTAAAGGCCCTGATTTTCCGACTGCTGCGACTATTGTCGGTAAAAACGATATTAAACAGGCTTATGAAACAGGCAGGGGTTCGATTACAATGTCTGCAGTTTCAGGATTTGAAGAAATAGCAGGCGGAGCAGGCAGACAAGGCAGAACTGCAATTGTTATCACAGAAATTCCTTATCAGGTTAATAAAGCAATGCTTATTGAAAAAATCGCAGATCTTGTAAAAGACGAGAAAATTAAAGGGATTTCAGATATTCGTGACGAATCCGACCGTGATGGTATGAGAATTGTTATCGAACTTAAACGAGATGCAAAACCTGATGTAGTTCGCAATAATCTGTATAAATTTACTCAACTTGAAACAACATTTGGGGTAAACATGGTCGCATTATGCGGTCAACAACCTCGATTGATGAATTTGTACGAAGTATTGAATGAATTTGTTGAACACCGAATTGAAATTGTTACACGCAGAACAATTTTCTTCCTCAAAAAAGCAAAAATAAGAGCGCATATTTTGGCAGGTTTGATTATTGCATTGGGTTCAATTGATGAAGTTATTGAACTTATCAAAAAATCAAAAACAACCGATATTGCAAGAGATGGTTTGATGAGCCGTTTCGGACTTGATGCCGATCAGGCAAATGCTATCCTTGAAATGCAATTACGCCGTTTGACAGGTTTGGAACAAGACAAAGTCAAAGCAGAATATGATGAATTGTTAAAGAAAATTGAAGAATATGAATCAATTTTGGCAAGCCGTCAAAAGATTCTTAATATTATTAAAACAGAACTTCTTGAAGATAAAGAAAAATATGGTGATGAAAGAAAGACTCAAATTGTTCCGGAACGAGGCGAAGTAACAATCGAAGATTTGACTCCGAATACTCCTATGGCAGTATTTATCACTCACCAAGGGTATCTGAAGCGTATTCCGTTAGATACTTTCGAACGCCAAAACAGAGCAACAAGAGGTAAATCAGGTATCAAAACTAAAGAAGATGATGATATTCAGCATTTCTTTACCGCTATGATGCATGATAAAGTCTTGTTCTTCTCATCAAAAGGTACGGTTTACAGTCTGAATGTATATGACTTCCCTGAAGGCGGTCGTCAGTCTAAAGGCTTGCCGATAATAAATGTTCTTCCGATTGAACAGGATGAAAAGATTACGGCTGTTGTACCTGTAAGTGAGTTTTCTCATGAATTAAATCTTATAATGCTTACTAAAAAAGGCAATATAAAGAGAATTGAACTTGATAATTTCTCAAATATCAGGAGAAACGGTATTATTGCAATCGGTCTGGATGATGGCGACAGTCTGAATTGGGTAAAACTTGCAAAATCTTATGATGAAATAATTATCGGAACATCATGCGGTATGGCAATCAGATTCCCGATTAAGGACTTAAGACCGCTTGGCAGAAGTGCTAAAGGTGTCATTTCCATGAAATTAAGGACAGGCGATGAAATTGTCGGATGTGATATTGTACCGCAAGATTATGATGCTGATTTACTTGTTGTAACATCTGACGGTTTTGGCAAACGTACAAAATTATCGGAATTCAGAACACAAAACCGAGGTGGTATAGGTCTTATTGCAACCAAATTCAAAACATCATCTTCAAGACTTGTAGCATTAACTATTGTAGAAGACAGTGATGATATTATGCTTGTTACTGCAAACGGTGTTGTTACAAGGATAAATGCAGGCTCTATTTCACAACAGGGACGTCCTGCAACAGGGGTCAGAGCACAAAACTTAAATGACGGGGACAATGTTGTTTCAGTTAATAAAATTCTGAACCCTGATGAAAGTGATGCGGTTAAGTCTGTATCCGCAGAATCTTCTGCTCCGGTACAGGATGAAGTTCAGCAAACGAGCCTTTTGACAGATGAATCTTCTCAAACAGAAGAATAATTTAATTCAGCATATAATAAATAAAACGGCTTCAATTTTATTGAAGCCGTTTTATTGTGTTTATTTATGTTGTCTTATGCAACTTTTTTCTTTGCTCTTTTCAACTTGCCATATTGTTCAAACAATTTTTCATATTCATTTTGGTAAACAATCTTTGTATCTTTTGAATTAAAATCTTTGCCTTTTGCGGATTTCAAGTTTGAAACTTTTGCTTCAATTAAATCTAATTTTGCGAGAATTTCTTTCATATTATATATTCTGTGTCCTTCGCTATCGGTTTGTTTTAGCATATAATTGACCAATTTTCTGTTTTTACCGTTTATTCTTGAATACAATTTAATCGCATCTTTATTTTCGACATTAGGTCTTTGTCCTGCCATTTTTTGCATTTTTCTTGTATCTTTTATTGATTCAAAGATTTCCGGTAAGAGTTTTAATCTCATAACCATTGCCCCAACATTATAATCATGCTGTTGATTTTCAAAGGTTTTTTGTCCGAGTTTTTGTTTGATTATTTCATTAACATCATTTTGGACCCGAAGTTTTCTTGCTTGAGGAGATTCCTTGAATGTACGTTTGAGTTTAATAGCAGGAGTTTTTGTTTCAATTGCTGTGGTAGGATAAACAGGTGCGACGACAGGAGTGTACGATGGTTTAACCAGCTGAATTTCTGTTGTGGTTTGCGGTGCAGCACTCTCTATTCTGTTGTATCTCATTTGATTAATTTTATTTTCAACAAATCTTGCCATTTGACTTATTTTAGATTCTTTTTTAGAAAATCCGGCCTTTATTGAATCCTCAAGAATCTGCGCATAACTTTCAGTAATAAAGAACGGATTTTCAACTTCATTTTTCAGAGCATTTATGCGTTCTCCTTCATCAGTATATCTAACAATCCTTGCTATATTTTTGTGAAAAATTTCCGCTTTTTTGGACGGTACTACATCCAAAATTCCTGCCAGATCTCTGATTGATTTCGCTTTTATATCATCTCCCAAAACTTTATATACAAAATTTGCACTGCTTTTATCACTATCCATTTTGTCAAAAAGTTTTTTCATCGCTTTAATTTCACCGCTTGCTTCTTGAACATCCTTGCCTGCTGTTGAGTATTTAAACTTGTTCAGGATATCAAGTCTTGTTTCAATATTTTGGGCATTGGCAGTCTTATACATTTTTAAAATATCTGAAAAATCTTCAGAAGTTAAACCTTTTTTATGGGCAAGAAAATCTCCAAATATGTGTTTGATAAATTCTTCGCCCTCTTTTGAATAATTTTGTTCCAGATAAGATGCATCTTTACCTATTGTTGTTTTTACCGCTTCGTTTTTCATCAGGGATTTAACTGCTTGTTTTGCATCAAAAACTTCCGAACGGAAAGTTCCTGTTTCTATCATTTTATCAAGTTCCTTTACAGCATTTTCATTATTAGAAGCGTATTTTAAATATGAAACATATTTTTCTGGATTTTTGATATATTCTTGATTATTTTCAGATGAGAGTAAATCGGTAATAATTTTAATCGCATTTTTACCGCCGCCAAGGACCTCGTGCTGTATTTTTTGCACAAATTCAAGACTTTTTTTATCGGTCGCTGATGAAAAGAGTTTTGGTAAAAGTTCAAGCGGAGCATAGGTATTTTTTACAATACCAAAATGTGCAATTTCAGGGTTTTCTACTGTTTTAAATGTTTCTATCAAACCATTGGGGTCTTCTTTTAAGTTCCCTGCTCTTGTAAAATTTCTTGCATTATAGTTTGTAACAAGAGATTTTAAAAATTGCATTCTTGTTTCATTTGCATCTTTTGTTAATTTTAAAAGTTCAGAAGTCCTTACTCCGATAATATTACCATATCTTTCGCAGGCATCATGAATAATTCCCTGCACTCTTTCGCTTCGTATATTTTTTTTTGGGATAAAACTTTTTATACCCCAACCTTCAAAAGTTACATTATTATTTTGCTTGTATCTTTGTCTGGTATTATGATTATAACTATTTATAGAATTTACCTGCATTTATATTTCCTCCACCGGTGTAAATGTATTAAAAACAAACATAAAAAATTTTGCTACATATAATTTTATAATAAAAAAACATAAATACAAAAATATATCTAAAAATATATACAAAAATTAATCATACAAATATTGGGTTTACTTTTAAATAAAAAACATTAAAATATCTGTATGAAAAAGTTATTATCTATAATTGTCACTTTATTAATATTAAATACAATGTGCATAGGCGGGGGTATGCTTGTCAGCCAAAAGTTTCTGCCTCCCGCCTATGCCGAAGGTGAAGATTTGTGGGGGAATTTCAATACTGATTTGTCAAGTCCGAAAGAACAAAGATTTGTCAGTGATGAGGAATTTGAGCAGGCTATTAAAAAGAAAAATAAAAAACTTGATAAGTGGAAGAAGATTTTGCTAAACAACGGTTCCCCAAGAGGGGATCAGTTTTCAGAGTCAAATGAAACGGAAGCGATAAATAATAATCAGGGGGCAGATGCATCTTTGCCTGTTTTGGCTTTACCTGTCGAAATTAAAATGGGCGAGGGCTCTATTCCCGTCGGGCATTATCAGGTTGAAGGTAAAAACGAAGATGGCAGAATTGTACTGAATCTTTATCAGTCACATAATTTGGTTGCGAGAATCCCTGCAACAGAAACAAACGAAGATTATGAACAGGAAGATATTCTTTTTGCAAGTTGGATTAGTCAGGACGATAATCACATAAAAATAATTTACGGCTCGTTGGATTTTAATGCCTATGCACTTGTAGATATTTTGCAGTAGATTATTTACCATTAAAAATACATTATGCCGTCGTTAACTTTGTGTTAAAAATTTTAAATAAAAAAGGTGCGAAACATCGCACCCTAATTTTTTATTTTATCTTGATTTTATACACTTACTTTGACACAACATAAGAACCTGTCTGAAGTTCGTGGGCAATTTCTATTGCTTTCTTAAGTTGTGCATCGTCTTTATTCTTAATCTGTTCGTCTGTCAGTTCGACAACAACATCAGGAGTAATTCCTTTTTTGTGAATATCTGTTCCGTTTGGAGTTAGATATTTTTGGATAGTAATATTTATGCCTGAATTATTCGGGAGTTTATTGATCTCCTGAACAAGACCTTTCCCGAAAGATTGTGTGCCTACTAATACTGCGCGTTTATTATCTTTCATTGCCCCTGAAAAGATTTCACTTGCAGAAGCTGAACCCTTGTTAAGTAATACAACAAGCGGTTTGGTTGTCAAAAGCGCATTAGAAGCCTTTTGCGTTTCTTTGTAACCGTCTCTGTCAACCGTTGCAACTATATCTCCGCCGTTTAAAAACATATCGGATATATAAATTGCATTACTCAAAAGTCCTCCGGGATTTGAACGTAAATCCAATATAAACGATTTTTTATCCGGATTATTCAAAATAATTTCTCTGACTTCTTTTGATGCGTTTCTGCTGATAAATGAACTTAATCTGATATAGCAGATATCGTCGGGAATTTTTACATCTGTCGGCACTTTTTGTGTTACGGATTTAATTTCAATTTCCGCTCTTGTAATTGTATAAGATTTAGGTTCTTCAACCCCTTTTCTTTTTATTAAAAGAGTTACTTGTGTTCCTTCTTCTCCTCTGATTTGGTCTGCTGCTTTGTCAACGGTTATACCTTTTGTACTTTTGCCGTTGATTGCAAGAATTTCATCATCAGCAAGCAAACCTGCCTTTTCCGCAGGAGTATCTTCAATCGGTGCAATTACCATCAACTTGCCGTCTTTCATACCGATTTGAATCCCGATACCCTTCAGCGAACCCTTTATTGAACTTGTTTCTTCTTGAAATTCTTTCGGATTTAAAAATTTTGTATAAGGGTCATTCAAACTTGCTACCATTGTATCAATTGCTACATAAGCATCTTCATCAGTCTGAAGCATTTTATCGTATTTGTGACGCCATTTTGCCCAATTTTGTTCATTATTTGTCTGATCAACATATTTTGTATTGATTAAGCGCCATACATTATCATACATTTCAACAGGAGTGGCAGCCTGAACATTTGAACTTATTGCCCACGAAAATGTTGCAACAAACAAACCAAAAAATACTGCACTCTTTTTTATCGAATTTTTCATGCTTTAAACCTCCAATAATTCCACCTTTATATATATCAGACGAAATTATCTTATAAAAGTTCCGTTTATCTTGTGTATTATAATAACACAATTAAGGGAAAATGTGAAATAGTCAATGGATAAAAGTAGTAAATTCAGACTATTATTTATCAAACTGTAAAACTTTTAAGCCTAAAAAACTTGCTTTTTTCTTCACATCAGGGAGTTCATAGCATTTAATACATCTTGCTTCATAAGTTTCATCCCCGCCTATCATAATCAAAGGCGAATTTTTATCTGCAGGCTTACCGTCAATGAGTCTTTGAGTTCTTGTTGCTTCTTCACATCCGCATTTCATGCAAACGGCATGCAATTTATCTACTTTTGTTGCTATGCACATAAGTTGCGGCATATACCCGAACGGCTCTGCTTTAAAATCAAGTTCTAATCCTGTTCCTATTACCTTTTTACCCTGTTTCATAAGTTCGGTTATGACAGGAACAATATTTGAGTCAAAAAATTGTAATTCATCTATCGCAACAATCTGTGCATCTTTTACAAGACTCATAATCTGAATAGAATGTTTAACCTTGACCGCATCAAGCCACAAGCCGTTTCTTGATTCAATATAATCTCCGCCCGCTCTTGTGTCAACATCAGGCGAAATTACAACAACCTTTTTCTTGGCAATAATACATCTTCTTATCCTGCGCAAAAGTTCTTCTGTTTTTCCGCAACTCATTGGTCCTGTGATGAGTTCAAAACAATAACCGTCCATTATCCCTTAAATTTTCTCCCATAAAGCATGTTCAACTGTATTAATTATAGAACTTTAAAACCAAAAATAAAAGTAAATTAATGTAAAATAATAGGTCGGCTTTACTAAGCCGACCTACTTTTTAATTTTTATTTTGATATTTATTAAAACATCAAACCTGCTTCTCTTGCAGCGTCTGCCAAAGCAGCAACTCTGCCGTGATACAAGAATCCGCCTCTGTCAAATACAACACATTCGATTCCTGCTTTTTTTGCTTTTTGAGCAATTGCTTCCCCAACAACTTTTGCTGCTTCAATATTTCCGCCGTTTGAAAGTTTTTCTTTCAAATCTTTATCGTTTGATGATGCTGATGCCAAAGTTACATGGTTTTCATCATCAATCAATTGTGCGTAAATATGTTTTGTACTTCTGTAAACAGCAAGTCTTGGAAATTCAGAAGTTCCTGAAATTTTTAATCTGATACTTCTGTGTCTTTTTTGTACTAATGGTTTTCTTTCTTTTTGTTTAATCATTTTATTTTATCCTTTCTTTTGCCCAAACCTGCTTGAAAAACCACTTCAAGAGTTTATATGGGCGTTTATGCTTGTAAATCTAACTTATATTCCTGAGTATTTTTTCTTATATATTGCTTTGCGAGATTTTCTCCGCCTATAGTTTCAAAAATATTGGCGATAACATTAGGGTTATCTATTGCACTGACAAATCTTATTCTGTCATCAAAAGCAACAACATTATAAAATTTGTCATCTTTTGAGAGATTATCTCTTATTATTTTTTGAAACTGTGCAGTTTTTGCTTCTATTTTATCCTTTGGAGTGCCATTCGGCACAACCAAGTCATAAATACCGTTAAAAGCAATATTTTTTACAGGACTAAGCATTTATTTCCTTTCCCTCCTGTGTAATAAAAGATTATGAATAATCTTCTTGGCAGGAGATTCTGAAACAAGTTCGGGATAATCCCGCCTGTGCAATCATAGATTGCTCCGCTCACTTCACTTTCGTTTCGTTTGCAACGGCGGAGATATAATGTTTCGTGCCCTGCTCGTCTTGCTAATCGCAAGCCGACACTGGCACTCCACACCGGCTCACGCTTACTTCTTACCGGCTTTACCGACTTTGCGTCTGATGTATTCGCCTTCGTATTTAACACCTTTTCCTTTGTATACTTCAGGCGGACGTTTAGATCTGATTAAAGCGGCAATGTCGCCTACCATCTGTTTGTTTGCACCTTTAACAGTGATATTTGTGTTATTTT
This sequence comes from bacterium, assembly GCA_017470815.1. GTDB lineage: Bacteria > Cyanobacteriota > Vampirovibrionia > Gastranaerophilales > Gastranaerophilaceae > Zag111. The sequence goes on from JAFUXT010000059.1 coordinate 9,063, forward strand.
CAACAGTGATTGTTATTCCTTCAGGCGGAACGATATCAACAGGGTGAGAATAACCAAGAGCCATGTTCAAAGTTTTACCCTGCATTTGCGCTCTGTAACCTACACCATTGATTTCTAATTTTTTAACAAAACCGTCTTTCACACCAATAACTGCATTTGCTACCAAGGTTCTTGATAAGCCGTAATAAGCATCTGTTTCTCTTGATGTTCCGACTTTTGTTAGTGTAATTGTATTGCCGTCTAATTTTACGGCGATTTCAGGACGAACTTCTACAACTTCAGTTCCCAAAGGTCCTTTTGCAGTAACTGTTTGTCCTTCTACTTTAACCTCAACACCCTGAGGTACTTCGATTGGTTTTTTACCTATTCTTGACATTTTTAATTTTCTCCTTTTGGTATATGTAATAACTTTTGCCAAACTTTTCTACCAATTACATTTGGCTAAATAAGATTAATAAACATAGCAAAGAACTTCGCCGCCGATATTTTCTTTTCTTGCTTTTCTGTCAGTCATCAAGCCTTTGCTTGTTGATATAACAGCGATACCCAAACCGCCCAAAACTTTTTCCAAGTTCTTAGCCTTTGAATATGTTTTCAAACCAGGTTTTGAAACTCTTACTAATTTTGTAATTACAGGTTTATTTTTTGAGTCGTATTTTAATGTAATTGTAATTACATTGAATTTACCAACCTGTTTTACTTCATAATCTTCGATGTAACCTTCTTCTTTCAAAACTTTTGCTAAAGCAACTTTAAGTTTTGAAGACGGAACATCAACGCTTGGATGAGATGCCTGCGCACCGTTTCTGATTCTTGTTAGCATATCTGCTATCGGATCTGTCATTGACATAATTTTGTCTCCTTTTCGTGAAACTTACCCGCAGTTCATCGGGCAGTATTTCCATCTATAACACCGCTTACTGAATTAATTTTTGTTTTCACCATATAGGAAAACTTATTTCAGCAGTTCGGAACTGTATGTTCAAATTATCATAAAGTATTTATATTTGCAAGGTCAATGTTAAATTATTTTAACTTTTCAAATAATTCCAAAAATTCTGGAAAAGAAATGTTTACCCATTCAAAATCTTTTATCAGAATTTCTTTTTCGCAAACAAGTCCTGCTACATACAAACTCATTGCAAGACGGTGGTCTTTGTAAGACTCAACTTCAACTCCGCCGTTTAACTTTGTTTTACCGTTTATAATCATTCCGTCTTTTGTTTGCTCTATATCTGCACCGAGTTTTGAGAGTTCTTTTACGGTTGTTTCAATTCTGTCTGATTCTTTGTTGCGTAAATCCTGCGCATCTTTAATTACAGTCTGACCTTTGCATTGAGTTGCCAAAACTGCAATTACAGGAATTTCATCAATTAATTTCGGTATAATTTCACCGCAAATTTCAACTCCTTTCATACTAGGTGAATATTCGACCTTTATATCCCCGACTGCCTCCCCGCAAACTTCTCTTTGGTCAAGAATTTCAATATCCCCGCCCATTTGTTTGACAACTTCAATAATTCCTGAGCGTGTCGGGTTTAAACCGATATTTTTTAAAATAATTTTTGATTTTGGAACAATCAAACCTGCAACGATAAAATAAGCACAAGATGATATATCCCCGCAAATATTCATTTCAAGCGGATTTAATTCGGATTTTTCTATACAAATATACCCGTTTTGTTCAAAAATATTTGCTCCCATATTTTTTAGCATAATTTCGGTGTGATTTCTTGACGGGTAAATTTCTTTGTACTTTGTTACCCCGTCAGCAAATAATCCCGCAAGCAAGACACACGATTTTACCTGTGCAGATGCAATTTTTGATTCATAAGTTATGCCCGTTAATTTACTTCCGCAGATATTTAATGGCGCATGAAAATCCTTTGATGATATTTTTGCACCCATTAAAGATAACGGTTCAATAATGCGTTTCATTGGTCTTGCAGAAAGACTTTCGTCCCCTGTCAAAACACAATTAAAATTTTGCCCGGACAAAACCCCGGTCATAAGGCGCATTGTAGTACCTGAATTACCGCAATACAAATGTCTTGACGGCTTTTTTAAAATTCCGTCAGAATTTACTATAATCGTCTGATTATCCTTTTCTATATCAACGCCAAGTTCTTTGCAAATTTCCAATGATGAATTAGGATCCTGCCCTTTTGAAAAATTTTTAATAACGGATTTGCCTTTTGCTAATGATGAAAATATAACCGCTCTGTGTGAAAGCGATTTGTCAGACGGAATTTCTGTCTCTCCTTTAAGAAAATTAAAATTCTTTTTCACAACCAAATTCATGTAATCTATTTTACCACAAATTTTGTTTGAGGTCCTGTAACTAAGATTATGTAAAAATTTTTTATGTAATACTTTTTATATAATATTTTCATGATAGGATTTTTATATAAAAGAACATATAGTAACACTTTTTTTAATATTAAAAGGAGAAAAAAAATTATGAGTGAAAAACGTGTATGGCTGTTCAGAGAGGGTAATGCGCACATGCGTGCCGAATTGGGCGGTAAAGGTGCTAACCTTGCTGAAATGACTAATTTAGGACTTCCTGTTCCTCCGGGGCTAACAATTACAACTGCAACCTGTATGGAATACATCAACAACGGCAACAAAATGCCTGAAGGTTTGATGGACGAAGTTAAATATTATTTAAAAGAAGTTGAACAGCAGGCTGGTAAAAAATTCGGAGATGCTACAAATCCGTTATTGGTTTCTGTTCGTTCAGGTGCTCGTGTTTCAATGCCCGGGATGATGGAAACTATCCTAAACCTCGGTTTGAATGACGAAACAGTTGAAGCAATGGTTAAATTAACAAATAACCCTCGTTTCTGCTACGATTCATACAGAAGATTTTTAACAATGTTTGGTTCTGTTGCCTGGGAAATGGACAGACAAAAATACTTTGAATCAGAAGTTGAAAAAGTTAAAGCAAGAGAAGGCGTTAAAGAAGATACTCAAATTTCAGCAGAAGGCTGGAAATCTTTAATTCCTGTTTACAAACAAACAATTAAAGAAGTTACAGGTAAAGAATTCCCGCAAGACCCTTATGTTCAACTTCAGGAAGCAATTGAAGCAGTATTCCGTTCTTGGAATATTCCTCGTGCAGTCGCTTACAGAAATATGAACAAAATCGACCACAACTTCGGTACTGCGGTCAATGTTCAGACAATGGTATTTGGTAATATGGGTAATGATTGTGCTACAGGTGTTTCATTCACCCGTAACCCTGCAACCGGCGAAAACAAATTCTACGGTGAATACCTTGTAAATGCTCAGGGTGAAGATGTTGTTGCAGGTATCAGAACTCCAAAACAAATTTCTGAACTTGAAACAGATATGCCTGATATCTATGAACAATATGTAAATATTGCAAAACAACTTGAAAAGGGTTATCACGATGTTCAGGATATGGAATTTACCGTTGAAAGAGGTAAATTATGGATTCTTCAGACAAGAAACGGTAAGAGAACTGCAAAAGCAGCAATCAAAATTGCCGTTGATATGTTTAATGAAGGAATTATAACTAAAGAAGAAGCAATTATGCAGGTTGACCCATATTCAGTTTATCAGGTATTGTTACCTTGCTTCAACCCTGACAAAGTTAAACATTCACACAAAGTTTCAAAAGGTGTAAATGCATCTCCGGGTGCTGCTGTAGGTAAAATCGTATTTGATACTGAAGAAGCCGCTCGTCGTGGTGAAGCAGGTGAAAAAGTTATTTTAGTCAGAATTGAAACTTGTCCTGATGACATTCATGGTATGGCTGTTTCTCAGGGTGTATTAACACTTAGAGGCGGCGCTACTTCTCACGCTGCAGTTGTTGCAAAAGGTATGGGTAAACCATGTGTTTCAGGTTGCGAAGATTTGAAAATCGATTTGGCAAATGAAACAATTACTTGTTCAGACGGAACCGTATTCCACAAAGATGATATTATTTCATTAGACGGCGGAACAGGTGAAGTTATGGAAGGTGCTATTGAACTTGTTGAAGCAGGTATTGATGCTGATTTTGAAACATTCTTTGGCTGGGTAAACGAAATAAAAGAACTTCACGTTGAAGCAAACGCTGATACTCCAAAAGATATTGAAAATGCTATCAAATTTGGTGCCGAAGGTGTAGGTCTTTGCAGAACTGAACACATGTTCATGGATCCTGACAGACTTCCTTGGGTACAAAAAATGATTATTGCAGGTACAACAGAAGCAAGAAAAGAAGCACTTTCTCACTTACTTCCAATGCAGTATTCAGATTTCTATGCAATGTTCAAAGCATTGGGCGACAAACCTCTTACAGTTCGTTTGTTAGACCCGCCTTTGCACGAATTCTTACCTTCTAAGATTGAATTGGTTGAAAAAGTTGCAACTAAAAAAGCATTAGGTCAGGATTATGCAGAAGA
>JAFUXT010000020.1 GCA_017470815.1 bacterium
AATTACAGGTGCGAGGTTATAACATTCTTCTATTTCAGGTTGATTTGATACGAAGCGGATTGTCGGCAGAGGGCTGAAGCGTGAGCGTGCCCGTTTAACGCCGACAACCAAGCAGTAATCAACGATAACGGCTATATTATAAACATTCTCTGCCCACTTGCTAATTTGCTTAAATTCTTTATTCGTAATATTATATCCAACTTCTTCCATAATTCCTCCTAATATCAGGAAACACAATACATGAAAGAAGTCAAAAAAGCGAAAGAGCTGGAAAAATCTTGCAAAAGAACACAAAGAATAAAACGAATATAAATTATTACTTTTTGCTTACTCTTTTTCCCATATAGTTATACTTTTTCTTAAAGGAACACGTCCAAATTTTTTCATTTGTTGACTACTATTACCTTTTTGTTGTTTTAGTGAATATATTCTCTTGGGTTTAAAGCCAATCATTTCAGCAATTTGTGTAGACATAAAATCAATTGGTATTATCTCACCGGCATAGCGAACGTTATCATTTACGAATGCTACCATTGCTCCATGTTTGCATATTCTAAATAGCTCATAGAAGATAATTGTTAATTCTTCAAAATAACCTCTTACCATTCTGATTACACCACTATTATTAATATCATCATTTAATTTTCTTTTATTTAAAGCCTCTATTATCTCATTAAGCACAAAATTGTTATTTATTATATTTTCAATCTTTATGTAATCATCATCACGATTTATAGCATGATAAAATTTTTTAATTCTTGATAATTTATTTTTACTTTCAACCGTACAACTTAATAACTCTTGCCTCATTTGTTTTATTGAATCATCACTTATACCCATAAAAGCAAGCTCTAATGCGTAAATACGAGTATAATCATATCTATTGCAATATGGAGGAGAAGTAATAACCCCATTTATCGAATTGCTTTCAATGTTTTGGAGCCCAAATAATGCACTATTCATAAATATTTTTGTATTTACATTACATTTTTGTTTGTCAAAGGAATTTCGTATAACCATTATGTCGTTTATATAAATGTTTATTTCTGAATTTAAAACGTCTATAACTTTTGGTAAAATGCCTTTATTTAAAATAACTTTTATTGGTGGAAGTCCTTTTTCTTTTCTTTTTTTATTTGAGTTTAAAACTTTTTCAGACCTATAATCCCAACGTAAATATTGTCCATCCTTTGCGGTATAACTAATTTTTTCTAACGAATTTAATAAACAAAGTATAAATAAATTTTTTGAATCCTCAGAAAAATTTGATTGTTTTATTAATTCACAGTAGTATTCTATATCATATTCCGTATCAATAGGGTATGCGCCTTTTGTTATATTAATACTATTGGTTCTTAAATTGTAATTTTTAGGACGAGGATTTTTATTTATATATTCCTTAAATTTTATGATTTCTTTTATATCATATTTAAAGATATTTGTTTTTGCTAATGTAGCAATTTTAGACATTGGCATAATATCAAAACCAATGCTATTTATTCCATTTAATAAACAGACTAATGAGGTAGTCCCTGAACCTAAAAACGGATCAACAACAGTATCGTTTTGACAAATATTCATTTCTTCTAAAAGTGTTTCTACTAAATCTGACGAGAAACCTTCTTTGTATTTAAGCCATCTATGGATATGTTCTTTTTTGCTAAGTTGATAACTTACACTTTTACGATTAAATTTTTCAGTAATTTCTAATATATTTGAGTACAAGTTTTCTAATGCTTGTCTATTTGTATCCGTACATAAATTATTTGCTGAAAAGCTTTTAGTTATCCAGTTATCTTTTTCTGATTTTGTATCAAATAATACAAGTTGTTTCATCGACCTTACCTATAATGAAATTATCCAACTACAATAATCTACCAGTTGATTCTGCTTTGTCATATTTGCGGCTTTTGTTAAAGTTCCATTATTCAGTTGTGCAAATATTTCTTCAGCCATTTTGTTTTCAATAGCAGCACCAATAAAAGATGTTTTCACTTTATAACCTTTTATTTTAAAAGCGTTCCTAATCCTTTCAAGAGCAGTATTTGCTGTTTTCCAATGTTCATCTGCTCCAGCCGGATCGATACCTCCTTTTAATTCACCCAACATAATTGTTTTTTCTGGAGAATTAATACATTTTTTTAAATCATATTCTTCCTTACCTGAAGAAAACAAACAAATATCAACATTATTTCTCACAATGGGAATTTTTAAATTAAAAGATAAAATTCTATTTTCATTTGTATTTTTCCAATAAAATGCTTTAATATATTTTTCAATATCCGCATCATCATTGGATACTTTAGACCAATTATTTGAGTTACTAAGTAATACTTCATATTCAAAACCTTGAAATCTTAAGATGGTTATCAATGCACGAACCAATTTTTGTTGTGCATAAGCACCTACTAAATTTCGCATTGAACCACCCAAACTATCACCTTTAACTAACAAATATCTGTATACAACTTCTTCAACAAATTTGTCCCCTGCGGGTTCTAAAAAATTTTTTATCAGCTCTTCAATAGCTTTATCTCTGTCATTTTCGGTTAAATATTTTAAAGATTTATCAGACAATCCAGCAGCAGTTAATAAAGGCAAACGTATTTTTTCCAAATTTAATAGTTCTCTTGGCGTTTTCGCTCCACTCGCTAGTTGACGTAAAATTTTTGCTTCTTCAACTACTGGTGTAGATAATCTATTTTTCTCTAAAGCAAAGGCAATAAATCCTGCTCTAGTTTGTTCCCTAGTAGTAACTAAATCTAAATAGTCTTTAATATTGAGAAATGATTTATCATTGGTAACCATGCGTTTATTATACAACGAATAAATAAACAATTCTATTTTTGGTAAATTCTTGTAATATTTAAACATTAAATAATGTGAAAATAATAAATTTTAATAAGCATATTATTTACCTCTAAATAAACTTTTGTAGTACAATTTAGTTAGATGATATAAAAAAAATAAAAAGGGGTCTTGTATGACTTTTCAAATCCCATTAATCCCTGAAGACTTACCAAATTCAAGTGTCATTATTGATGAAACAGATTTAACAACAAAGTTATTACATCCATTTTCTAAATAGATATTATTAATAAATAAATCGTATAATCTTAAGTATATTCTACAATGAATAAATAAACCATTATTTAACTCTTTGCTTTTTGATATACACTAACAGATAAATTAGTACTGCTATTGATATGATAAACGCAACTATTTCGGCATATTTTAACGGAAGATTAAAACCTATTCTTTCGCTGAATATAAATGCCATAGTTATAAATACATAAAATAATGCAGGAATTAGTGTTACCCAAAAGTTTTTCTTATTTATTGCCATATATATAGTCGCGCAACAAAGAGTCGGAATTGCTATTAATTGGTTAAAGAAAGTAAAGTATTGCCAAACCATAGAAAAACTGTTTGAATTTGTCTTCGCCCACACTAAAACTAACAAAACACAAATAACAATCGGAATAACTATAACAAGCCGATTAAATATTCTCTTTTGTTCAAGATTCAGAGCATCTGCTATTGTGATTCTTAATCCTCTCAGGGCAGTATCCCCTGATGTTATCGGAAGTATTATTACAGCAATAGTTACCAAAAATGCCAGATGGAACGGTACAAATTTGTTTGCAATAATATTTACAACATTTACTGTTCCTATAAGATTTTGAGGCACCTGATTAAGAGTATATACATCCATAGAAGCCGCAGCCCAAATCATTGCTATTAATGATTCAATGCACATCATACCGTAAAAAATCTGTCTGCCGTCTTTTTCTTTATCAACAGCCCTTGAAATTATTGTTGCCTGTGTGGAATGAAATCCTGACAGTAAACCGCAACTGACTGTCATAAAAAACATTGGTATAAGAGGAAGTTTTTGGGGATGTATATTAAAATTTTCCAAAGTCAGATTTTGTAAATTTACCCCGTTTATAAAAAATCCTATAAGTATAAGTCCGGTTCCCAATATTAAAAATAAGCCTAAAATCGGGTAGAATTTGCCTATAATTTTATTAATAGGAAAAAGAGTTGCTAATACGAAATATAAAAGTATTATGATATAAGAGCATAATACAATCGGATTTGTTATTCCAAAATCACTAACTCCGAAAAATCGTTCAACAAACAAATCTCCTGCGGTGTAAACAAATACTGTAGCAAGTAAAAGAAGCATTATTGATACAATAACCATAAAAATCCTGAACGCATTTTTCCCTAAATACTTATGAATAAGTCCGGTAATTTGTGCGCCGCGATTTCTAACCGAAAGCATTCCTGCGAAATAATCGTGCACTCCGCCTGCAAATATACAGCCGACAGGAATGAGTATAAAGGCTATAGGTCCGAATAATATTCCCTGTATAGCCCCGATAATAGGTCCCATTCCTGCAATATTCAAAAGATGAATAAGTGAATTTCTGTTTTTGGACATGGGGATAAAATCGACATTATCATTGTTCTTGTGTGCCGGAGTCAATCGCTCGTCAGGCTCAAAGATTTTATCGATATATCGGGAATAGAATATATACCCTAAAAATAAAATTATTATGCCAATTAAAAAAGTAATCATATATATATTATAGAATAATATTTAATTGATGCCAAATATTAATTTTGAAACTTAATTTGTAAATATATATATTTTGTTTGTAGTATAATTATACTAATTGGAAATTTCTGATTAGAGGATTTTATGAGAGTTATAAAACTTGAGGAGACACAATCCACCAATAATTATGCAAAAGAGCATATTACCCTGCTTGAAGACAGGAGTATTGTGCATGCCCTTCGTCAGACAAACGGCAGAGGCAGACTAAATCGCACATGGGTTGATTTAGGAGATAATAACTTATTCTTCTCTATTGTTTTAAAACCGTCAAATGCGTTTTGCCCCGTTTATTCAAATCTTACCCAATACGCATCAGTTATTTTATGCAAAATTTTTGAAAATTACGGGTTAAACCCGAAAGTCAAATGGCCAAATGATGTTATGATTGACGGATTGCGTAAGATTTGCGGAATTTTATGTGAAACAGTTATAGAAAATAACGAACTCAAAGGAATAATTTTAGGTATCGGGATAAATTTAAACGCATCAAAAAAAGATGTTGAAAATATTCCCGACAGAGTTGTTACCGCACTTAATCTTGAAATCGGTAAAAGCGTAAATTCCGAAGCGTTTTTAGATGAATTTTTAACCGAATTTTTCAAATCTTATGATGAATTTTTATCAAAAGGTTTTGAATATATAATGAATGATTACATTAAAAGAAATTGCTTTCTTGAAAAAGATTTGAATGTTCAGGTTCTAAACAGCGTAAAATCCGGCTATGCAAAAGGAATCAACAATAACGGTGAACTGATTTTGCAAACGGAAGATAATAAAGATTTGATATTAAACATAGGAGATATATTATGAACAATTTTGAAAACGGGTTGGCATTATTGCTTATCGGAATGGGTACTGTTCTGGCATTCCTTACGGTGCTTATATTTGCGATGGGTATAATGTCAAAAATTGTGGGATGGTTGAATAAAATTTTCCCTGAAGCAGTTGAAGAAGTAAAATCAACAGCAAAAAAAGTTGCTTCTAATGTTGACGAAGCAATAGCAGTAGCAATAGCGGCAATTATGGCTAAAAGAAGTTAATTTTAATTTATAATGAAAGGATATATATATGAGTAAAAAACTTATTAAAGTAATGGATACGTCATTTAGAGACGGTTTCCAGTCTGTTTACGGAGCAAGAGTTTTTGTTGATGACTTTATTCCTGCTCTGCAATCTGCGGTAAAAGCAGGTTTAAGACATTTTGAAGTTGCAGGCGGTGCAAGATTTCAGTCACCGATTTTTTACTGCAACGAAAACGCATTTGAGACAATGGACAAAATCAGAGCAGCAGTCGGTCCTGATATCAATTTGCAATCTTTATCAAGAGGCGTAAATGTTGTAGGATTAGATTCTCAACCTCGTGATGTTATTGATTTGCATGCAAAAATGTTTGCAAAACACGGTGTTACAACAGTCAGAAACTTTGATGCCCTTAATGATGTAAACAACTTATTATATTCAAGCCAATGTATTAAAAAACACGGCTTGAAACATGAAGTTACAATTACAATGATGGAACTTCCTATCGGTTGTCAGGGCGCACATGATGTAGAATTTTATGAAAGAGTATTACGCTCAATCTTAGATGCGGGAATTGAATTCGATTCATTAGCATTTAAAGATGCATCAGGTACATCAGCACCGAGGAAAGTATTTGAAACAGTAAAAAGAACAAGAGAAATATTAGGTGAAGGTGCAGATATTCGTTTCCATTCTCACGAAACTGCAGGAACAGGTTTGGCGGCATATTTGGCAGCATTAGAAGGCGGAGCAAATTGTATCGACTTGTCTATGAAACCTGTTTCGGGCGGAACTGCACAGCCGGATATCGTTTCTATGTGGCACGCTCTAAAAGGCACCGAATACGATTTGGGTATTGATGTTGAAAAGATTTTGGAAACGGAAGAAATCTTTAAAGAATGTATGAAAGATTACTTCTTACCGCCTGAAGCAATGGCAGTTAATCCTATGATTATCCAATCGCCTTTACCTGGAGGTGCTTTGACAGCAAATACTCAAATGCTTCGTGATAACAATCTGATGGATAAATACCCTGAAGTTGTTGCAGCAATGAAAGAAGTTGTTGAAAAAGGCGGTTTCGGAACATCTGTTACCCCTGTTTCTCAATTCTATTTCCAACAGGCATTTAATAACGTAATGTTTGGTGCTTGGAAAAAAATTGCCGAAGGATACGGCAAAATGGTTTTGGGATATTTTGGTAAGACACCTTGTACTCCTGATCCGGAAGTTGTAAAAATTGCTCACGAACAGTTAGGACTTGAGCCGACGACTGAAACGGTTGTTGATTTGAATGATAAAGATCCGAATAAAGGTTTGGAAGTTGCTAAAAAACGTCTTGAAGATGCAGGATTGGAAGTTAATGATGAAAACTTATTTATCTCTGCCGCTTGTAAAGAAAAAGGCATTTTATTCTTGCAGGGCAAAGGTACAATCGGAGTTCGTAAGAATGAAAAATCATCAGAACCTAAAGCATCTGCAGGCAACGATACAAACGGTTATACGGTTACAGTAAACGGTAAAAAATATGCAGTCGCATTAGAAGGCGATAAGGCAACCGTCAATGGCAAATTGTATGACTTCAATGTTAAAGAAGGTATTGAAGCAAAGGCAAATGTTGGCGGTGAAGGGACACCTGTCAAGGCTGCTTTACCTGGGAATGTATTAAAAGTTCTTGTATCTGAAGGTGATAACATTTCAGAAGGTGATGTAATTGCAGTTGTTGAAGCAATGAAGATGGAAACAGAAATCAAATCACCTGTATCAGGAACAGTTAAATCGGTCGAAATTGAAGTAGGTAATAAAGTCCAAAACGGACAAGTATTGGTAACAATCGGTTAGGGGGTTTTGGATGGAAATTACAGATGGTTTAATAAATCTGTGGCAAAATACAGGAATTTATAACCTGATATTGTCACCCGATCCGAAACTTAGCGGAGTTGAACAATTCCTACATGTATTCGGTCATCCTATAATGCTTTTGATATGCTTATTCCTTTTATGGTTAGGTATTAAAAAGCAGTATGAACCGCTATTGATGGTTCCAATCGCATTTGGCGGAATTTTATCCAATATCGCATTTTTAGACCCGAATGAGGCAATCGCAGGACCTAACGGATTTTTGGGTATAATATTTAATTTTGGTATTGATAAAGGCTTATTCCCATTGATAATCTTTATGGGGGTAGGTGCAATGACAGACTTTGGTCCGTTGATTGCAAATCCAAAAACTGCGCTCTTAGGTGGTGCGGCTCAGTTTGGTATATTTGGAGCCTTGCTTATGGCTCTTTGCCTGTTTGGTTTTACATTGCCACAGGCTGGTGCTATTGGTATAATCGGCGGTGCTGACGGTCCTACATCAATTTATGTTACCCGTTCACTTGCACCTGAATTATTAGGAGCAATTGCTGTTGCAGCATACTCATATATGGCACTTGTGCCTGTTATCCAGCCGCCTATTATGAAATTATTTACTACAAAAGAAGAACGTGTCATTCAAATGGAACAGTTAAGACCTGTTTCTAAAAGAGAAAAAATCGTGTTCCCGCTTATCGTTCTGTTTATGTGTATAATCTTGTTACCTTCTGCTTGTCCTTTAGTCGGGGCATTTACATTTGGGAACTTATGTAAAGAATGTGGTGTCGTTGACAGATTATCGGATACTATGCAGAATGCTTTAATTAATATAGTTACGATATTCTTAGGCTTGACAGTCGGTTCAAAATTATCGGCGGATCATTTTTTAACAGTTCAGACATTATTTATTCTTGTACTTGGTATTTTGGCATTCTCATTTGCCACAGGTGCAGGTGTATTGATGGCAAAACTTATGAACTTGTGCGAAATTATTGCCGCTAAAATCGGCAAACGTGAACCAAAACTGATTAACCCATTAATCGGTTCTGCAGGAGTATCTGCGGTTCCTATGGCTGCGAGAGTATCAAATAAAGTCGGTTTGGAATATAATTCTCAAAACTACCTTTTGATGCACGCTATGGGCCCTAACGTATCAGGTGTCATCGGCTCTGCCGTTGCCGCAGGTATTTTGCTTGCATTATGTAAATAGTTATTTATTACATTATAAAAAAGAGGAAGGCATAAAGCATTCCTCTTTTTTTTTAATATTTTGCTATGTAAAGTTCTTGCATTTATAAAGTGTTTATAATACAATAATTATCATGAAAATTGTAAAAATATTAACCCCGTTGGAAGCGGCAGCAAAGTCACTTTTCAAAGACACAATAGGGAACGACTTGGGAAAAACTAAACATTGCCAATATGCAAATATATATGATTGTGATATGTTTGTAAAGTCTGCTAAAGCAAAAGTGACATCAAAAAACAGAAGAAAGTGGTAACATGCCTAAAAAAGTTGTAATATCTTATCCTGAAATATTTGATGAATTAAAAAAATATTTTACAGATAAAGATGTTGAACTTGTTGTTTTTGATAAAGACAACCCTCAATATGATGCTGATTTGCTGGTGTTTTTTGATAATTATGATTGTGTTTTAAAAGGTGAAAAATTTATAAATGTTCAGCCGTCACTTTTGCCTGCTTATGAGGGTAAAGATGCAATTTTTAGTGCGTTTAAAGACGGTGTAAAAGTAAGCGGAATAACAGTTCATTCAAAAGACAAAATTATCGCACAATATCCCATTCTTATCGGACTTGATACTCATATAGACGATTTTATAAAAGAAATTCATTTGGTTGCATCAAAACTTTTACCTGTTGTAATAGATGCAATTTTAAATGACAGAGTTTTTGATTTTAATGATTTATTGTCTAATACATGTCACAATTCCGGCGGTTGCTCAGGATGCAACGGCTGTCATTAAGGATTGTAAATAAAAGATTAAATTTCGCAAAAATTATTTTTACAGGGTTTAATCTATTATAATATGCAATAAGGATATGTCATGCAAATTGCAAAGATAGAAAATAACTTATCATTTGAGGCAAGAATAAAAATTAATAAACCGAAAATTGAAAGTAAATTGTTAAAAAGTACAGGTATTTCTTTAGTTTCCGGTGGAAGTTCGTCTATTATGACAGGGGCATCATCAGGTGCAGATATGATTGTTCACAATTCAAATTCTGTTGTTCCTTTTGCGCAGCATAGTTCTTCATTATTTGATCAATTTTTTGAATACGGGCATAAAATATTAAATTTGTTTGTGAATAAAGGTTATCAGCATAACGGATATGATGCGTCATTCTTCTCCGGTACTATGTCAAGTACTGGTACAGGAACTTATTCGCAAGGAATGAATACTCTTATAAAAGGAATAGAAAAAGATTATAAAAGTAAAATACCAACATAGTATAAATACAAATGCAGGTCGAAATAATTAATAATACAATTTTATAATTACAACTATTTTACGACATCTTTAATTTGCGGACTTTGTTCAACATAAGCGCCAAGTTGTTTTGTTGCCTGACGATATGAATTAATCGTATTTGAACCGCCTAAGCATCCCCCCGGACATGCCATAACTTCAATCAAATCGCCAAATTCACATTTGCCGTTTTTGGCAAATTTTTTCAAATCTCGGATGCCGGATTTATCAAGTCCGTTGATAACATAAGGTTGCGCTTTATCTTTATCATCGAGCAAAGAATTTACTGCCTGAGCAACTCCGCCCGTGACGGCAAAATTTCTTGCTTGAGCGGAGGATTTTGTTACAAATTCTGATTCTTCACACTCTGCGACCTGAATATTCAAAGCAACGAACCACGCTCCAAGTTCCTCAAAACTTAATACATAATCAATATTTGGATTTTTACTTGCTTCCGTACGCTTTGCAACGCATGGACTGAAAAAGACGGTTAAATAATCTGGGTGCTCTTTTTTTACAAGTTCAGCCGTATAATATGCAGGAGTTTTTGTTGTAGAACGATATTTATCAATTTCAGGAATATGCTTATCTACAAGTTCGTTATATGCGGCACAGCAAGAAGTTGTCATAAAAGGCGCACCATTTTCTTTCACTCTTTCCTTAAATTCTTCGGATTCGTTTTTAGTTGTAATATCTGCCCCTTGAGCGACTTCCACAACATCGGTAAATCCAAGTTCTAATATCGCTTGTTTTAATTGGGCAGGAGTGCATGGTAACTGTCCCATAATCGCAGGCGCAAGCATCGCAACAACTTTTTTACCGTTTTTGATATTTTTTAAAATATCTATTATCTGACTTTTTTTGTGAACTGCTCCAAATGGACAAGCACTAACACATTTTCCGCAGGAAATGCATTTTTCAAAATCAATTTTTGTTAATCCGTCTTCGTCCTTTGCAATTGCCCCGACAGGACAAGCATTTTCGCACGGAACAATTATTTTTGTAATAGCCTGAAACGGACATACCTGAGCGCATAATCCGCAACTTTTACATTTTGACTGGTCAATTCTTGACTTCCCGTCAACAACCTTTATTGCCCCAAATTTGCAAGCGCTTTCGCAAGGTCTTGCAACACAGCCCTGACACAAATCAGTAACATGTATTCTTGCCGGTACACATTCGTTGCAGGCTGTTTGTAATAGTGTCAAAGGATGCTGCTCAGGCTTTTCTCTTTTAGTTGCCTTTTGTGCCAAATCAGATAAAAGTTCATAATCTTTTACTTCTTCTATATCAAAACCCAAACTTGCAATAACACGGTCTCTCAATATTGCGCGTTCTTTATGAATACAGCATCTGTAAGGCACTTCACTTCCTTGCGGACGCATTTTATAAGGAATTAAGCGCACATCTTCTTCATAATTATTACCTATATATGCCCTGATAATCCTTGCCAAAATCTCACGTTTCAGATGTGAAGTTTGTTTGTTGGGGGTATTTATACTCATAATAAAATCCTTCTTACTATTCTCTCATTAATTTTTATTATCTCATAAAAATATATTTTTACAAATAAAAAAGCCGTGTCTATACACGGCCTTTTTACAAATACAATAATGCATTACTATTACATATCAACATCGATTTGTGAATCTAAAATATCGCTTTGCCCGACACTTTTTGCCTTCTCGATAGGCACAGGCGCTTTCGTAACTGAAGGTGCTGTTGCGACAAATTTTGGAACAATATTAATTTTGGGTATGTCAACAACCGCTTGCTGAGACTGAACCTGAGCAACCTGTGATGTTTGAACGGATGCCTGTTTTTGCTTTTGTTCCGATAATTGTTTTTTCGCTTTTTGTGCTTTGTTGTATGCAACTATTGCCGGATCTGTGTGAGCCTTTAAGTAATAATAATCAGACATTATCAGAGATACAAATCTTTTTGTTTCCCTGAACGGAGGTATGGCATTGTATTTTTTTACATTTGCCGGACCTGCATTGTAAGCGGCTACTGCAAGTTCCATTGAACCAAACATCTTATACATTGATTTGTAATACATAATCCCTGCTTTGATGTTGTCGTCAAGTGAATAAGGATTCAAACCCATTCTTCTTGCAGTCGATGGTAATAATTGAAATACTCCGACTGCACCGTGACTGCTTCTGGTTTCATGTCTGAAACCTGATTCTGCTTTTGCGATGCTGAGTGTAATTGCGGGGTCAACCCCCATTTCGACAGAATACTTGACTATTGCCGCTTTCACCGTATCCACACTGGCCGCATCCGCTTGTGAAAATAACATTAAAACCAATGCTACGGCTAAGAGTAATAATTTTTTTAAAGTCAAAATAAAATCCTCAAAGTTGTAAATTGAAAATTCTCAAAAAGTTACTTTTTGTGTCTAAATCAATAAACTTTTCACTTTTTTTGAATGTGATTATGCAATCATTATATTACAAAAATTTAAAAATTCAAGTCTTTTTGGAACACAGCAAAAACAAAAAAAGTCGAAAACGCACTCAGGAGTTAAGTTTTCATTATAAAAATTTAGTGTAAAAATTACATTAATTTTGTCAATATAGGTATATGTTTTCATTATTTTAGCGATGAAAAATTTTCTTTAAATTTATATTTTTTGTCATGTATATCATAGGAATAGATTTTATATTTATGTCCGTCTGTTGAAATTTTTATTGAATTGAGCAAATCTGTTCTTAAAATTTCGGTATTGCGCAAAGTATCCAAAGTTCCCTTATTGGGGTGTCCAAAAGTATTTATTCCTGTCGAAATAAGGGAAATTTTATTGTCCAAATATTCAATCATTTCTTTATTCACCACATTCGGACCGCCATGATGTCCGACTTTCAGTATCTCAATGTTATTACGAATATAAGGTTTAATTTGGTCAAAAGCATCAACACCTGCATCTCCCATAAAAAGCATATCGAAATTTTTGTAAGACAAAAGTGTAATAATTGAGCATCCGTTACTCTCATCTTTCCCTTTAATATCAGCCTTATAGGTATAGATTTTTAAATCCGGTTCTTCGTAAATCAATTTATTGTTTTTTGCAATTTCCCATTTTTGTTTATTTTCCTTTGCCGTTTTGAATATACTGACAGCCGTTTGTGTTTCTGTTTTTGTGCTGTTTAGATAAAGTTTTTTAACCTTTGTATTTGTTATAAATTCCGGAGTTCCGCCTGAGTGGTCGTTATCAAAGTGTGTAACGATAAGCCCTTCGATATTTTTTATTCCGTTATCTTTAAGGTATTTAAGCATAATAATTTTAGCCTGCGAATTTCCGCTTTGATAAGATTTTTTGCCCGTATCAATAAAGAAATATTTATTTTGAGGCGTTTTAATCATAAAACTGTCAGCATTACCGACATCAAAAGCGATAACCTCAAGATTTTTATTTGGGATGCTTATTGTAGATACAAGTAAAACTGAAGAAATTCAAACAACAGTAATAAAAGCCTTTTTATATTTGTTATATTTAACAAGTAATGAAGCACAAATAAGCATAATATAATATATTGTTATTTGTATAATATTCGGATGTGTAGTTTGGATAAGACTGTGAGGCAAGTTACCAAAGAAATCAGAAATTACAATAAGTGTGCTTATCAGATAATTGTTGATAAAATCAAAAATCATGCATACAATATCCGCAACAGGCTTAAATATCGCAAGAACAGAACTTATAAACCCCGTAAAACTTATAACAATCAAAAGAATTGAAGATGTAATATTTGCAAGAATAGAGTACAAACTGAAAGTATTAAAATAAAACATTTGAATCGGAGCAACCCAAATTTGAGCAACAATTGGAATTAATATAAGTGATGTAATTTTATCAGGTACATTGTCCCATTTTTTTATGATAATGTTTGCCGTAAACAAAAGCCCGAAAGTCACAAGGAACGACAGTTGAAATCCAACATCATTTATATAAGCCGGATTATATAGAAGCATAAGAATTGCAACAAAAGACAAAAGGGAAATTGAATGAGTATCTCTGTCTATGAGTTTTCCCGTAAGTACAAATAAAAGCATTAAAGATGCCCTTACAACCGAGGCTCCAAGCCCTGTCATTAAAGTATAACCGATAACAAGAAACATTCCTGATATAACTTTTGGTTTATAGGGAACTCTGAAAAATGTCATTATGAAAAACCAAAATGAGAAAATAAATCCGACATTCATTCCTGATGCCGCAAGAATATGCAGCAAACCCGAATTTATAAACGAGTTTTTAATGTAATCAGGCGGAGCAACAGCGTCATCTCCGAAAACTATTCCGCCCAATATTTCTAAATTCGGGGTTTTAAGATATTTTGAGTGAGTTTTAAGTACGAAATTTCTGATATTATTCAGGTCATATAAAAATTTCCATTTAGGACTCATTTTCTCGTTGTGAATTTTTAAATTCTCACCTGTTGAATAAATAACCGTAAAAACTCCATAGTTTTTAAGATATGAACTGTAATCAAACTGTGACGGGTTTGTTGACCTGAATGGTTGTCTTAAATTCCCTTTTATTGTAATTTTTTGTCCTATATTAAGTTGTGAAATGTCATTTTCATCTGCTTTAACAGTTAAAAGCGTTTTACCATTAACCACATTATTTCCCGCTTTTTCGACATTAAAGAAAAATTTTGCTTTACCTTTTTCCGCACTGTTTGGAATACTTGCTATTTGACCGTAAAAATCTGTATTCAACGGGGCAAGACTTATAAGAGCATCAGAATTTTTTACCCTTAAAATGGTAATCGCAAAACCAAAATAAAATATTAAGGCAAAAATTAAAACCCTTTTTATATCAAATATTCTCGTGATAAGCAAAATGCAAAGAATAACTGTAATAATGCTTGCACTTAGCAATTCTTTTTGCGAAAAATATGACATAATCCCGCACATAAAGAACAGCGAAGCCCCGCACATTACAAAATTTCTGTTTTGTAATAAATCGTTTATTTTATCCCTGTCAAACATAATTCCAACGGATAAATGATAACATAAAATAATCTTGTGCAAAATTGAAAAAGGTGATATAAGTATAATATGCTTTATAATGTATAAAGTGTGAACGGTGTTTTTTTTAAGAGGTAACTTTATATGGGCGATTCAACTCCTTTTTATATAGATGATTTTTTAAGACAGGCTGTCACTGTCGGGGCTTCAGATATTCACCTTATGGTAGGGGAACGTCCTGCAATAAGAGTTGCCGGTCAAATTATGAGGATAAATCTTCCGCCATTAACAGAAGATGATTTGATGCAGACCATAGATAAAATTTCACCGGAACACTTAAAAGACAGAATTTCAAGATTTTTTGATATTGATTTTTCTTATGAAATCCCAAAATTTTCGAGATTCAGGGTTAATTTAAGCCATCAACTCGCAAAAAATGCTATTGTATTCAGGGTAATTCCGTATTACATAAAATCATTTGAGGAACTTAATCTGCCTAAAACAATAGAGAATTTTGCAGATTTTAATAACGGTATAGTCTTGATTACAGGTCCGACAGGTTCGGGTAAATCTACAACAATAGCATCTTTGATTGATTATATTAACGAAAAATATGCAAAACATATTGTTACAATCGAAGATCCTGTCGAATTTATTTATACAAATAAAAAATCAATTGTTTCGCAAAGACAATTGCTGATTGATACCCCTTCATTCACAGACGGTATTAAATATGCACTTAGACAAGACCCTGATGTAATCTTTATCGGGGAAATTCGTGACAGAGAAACAGTTGAGGCGGCTTTAAATGCGGCAGAAACAGGACACATGGTTGTATCAACAATACATACTAATGATGCGGTTCAAACAGTTAACAGAATTGTAAACTTCTTTGAGCCCTCAGAAAGAAATTTTGTAAGACAGCAACTTTCAAATACTCTAAGAGGAACAATAGCACAAAAACTTGTTCCGACCGTTGATGCTGATACACGGCTTCCTGCACCTGAAATACTTGTTGTCACTCCACCTGTAATTGATTTTATTGCAAAAGATGAACTTGAAAGAGTATATGAACTTGTAAAACAGGGTTCATATAATAACATGGTTACAATGAACATGTCTTTATACAAATTGTATGAAGAAGGTCATATAACAAAAGAAACCGCCCTTTATTATTCCGATGCGAAATCGGAACTTGAACAAATGATAAGGGGTGTTTATCACGGGACAGGAGTAAATAATAAAATTTAATTTTAGCCAAACTTGGGAAGAAAATGCAAAATAATTATGTAACTGATGCTATAAATTTAAAGTCATACAACCTCAGCGAATCAGATAAGATAATTGTCATGTATTCTAAAGAAAAAGGACTGATAAAAGGTATCGCTAAAGGTGTAAAAAAGCCAAAAAGTAAACTCGGAGCAAGAATGGATTGTCTTGTAGCCAATACTGTTATGCTTCATCAGGGAAAAACATTTAACACAATTTGTCAGGCTGAAAGCATAAATACATTTAAACAAACAAGGACTGATTTGGATAAAATTTTTTATTCAATGTATATTGCTGAAATTGTTCATAATTTTGGACTTGAAGACGACCCGTCATCTAATGAAATTTATAATCTTTTGTATGAAGCATTAGGTAAAATTTCTGAAGCGAAAAATAAAGTCGAAATTATAATTGCTGTCATAAAATTCCAACTGAAAATGATGGCTGAGAGCGGATTCTCACTTGAATTTGATACTTGTCTTAATTGCAGACATCAAACAAGCGGACAAACAGTTTATTTCGTTTCTGAATTGGGAGGAATAGTTTGCAAAGATTGTGTAAGTGCAGTACCTTACGCTAAAAAACAAATGCCTGCAAAGTTGTGTGATTTTTTTAAACAAATGCTTAAAAATGATTTTGATGTAATTGGGGAATTTGAGCAAAAGGCAAACGAAAAAGTTTGCGAAGTTACTTTTGAACTTTTAAAAGAATATATAGAGAAAAAATGCACAAAGCGAATAAAATCTTCTAAAATTTTATCAGAAATTCCTGCATAATTATTAAAATTATCTTAATAATTGCCTATTTGACTGTCTTTGTAATATAATTATCATGTATTATTTAAAAGACGAGGGACAAAGGATGACAAGATTTGATTGCGGTGAAGTTATAACGGCCATGGTTACGCCAATGAACGCAAAAGGCGATATCGACTACGATGGAGTAGAAAAACTTGCCAAATATTTAGTTGAAAACGGTAGTGATGCTATATTGGTTGCCGGTACAACAGGCGAATCTCCGACTCTAACAAATGAAGAAGAAAGAGAATTAGTCAGCACCGTTAAACATGCTGTTGCAAACAAGGCAAAAATCATCTTAAGTGCCGGTTCAAATTGCACAAAAACAGCAGTTGAATTTTCTAAAAATGCCCAAAAAGAAGAAGCAGATGCAATTTTATCGGTTGTTCCATATTACAATAAACCCAATCAGTTAGGCTTATTAAATCATTATGAATCGATTGCAAAAGCAACTGATTTGCCGATAATTCTTTATAACATTCCGTCAAGAACGGGGATAAGTATTGAACCTTCAACAGTTGCATATCTTGCATCAACTTATGAAAACATTGTAGGTATTAAGCAAAGTTTGGGCGATATGGATAAAGTCACAGAAATCAGAAGTTTTTGTCCTGACAGTTTTGCAATTTATTCCGGTGATGACAGTTTAACTCTACCGATGCTTTCACTTGGCGCAAGAGGGGTAATTTCTGTAGCATCTCATTTGTTCGGAACAGAAATAAAATCAATGATTAGAAACTTTAAGTCAGGCGACGTTCTTGTTGCAAGAAATATGCACAAAAAACTTTATCCTGTATTCAGACAGTTGTTTATGGCTCCGAATCCTATCCCTGTCAAAGCCGCTTTAAAATATAAAGGACTGATAGAAGAGTATGTCAGAAGTCCGTTGGTTACATTAAATGAAGATGAAAAAATCGTTTTATTCAGAGTAATTGATCAGGTTAAACAAGAACTTGAAAACGGAGAGTAAAAATAACTGTATTACCCTCTACCTATGAGAGAGGGTAGAATTTCTTAACGAACTTTGTGAGTTTAGAAATTCGGGTGAGAGTCAGATTCCGAATCAAGTTCGGAATGACAAAATATTCAAAAGCGTAAACATAGTACACATATAAGAGGGTAGAAAATTGAAAAACAAATTAATTATGTTCTGGGTTATTGTTGCGATAGTAATTGCATCCATAATTACTGTTTGCAAGATGCCTACAAAATTAGGACTTGATTTGGTTGGAGGTTCAAGAATAGTTCTTGAAGCGCAAACAACAAGTTCTATCAGGAAAATTACTCCCGATACTATGAATCGTTTGCAAACCGCTATCGAAAAACGTGTAAACAAACTCGGTGTATCGGAAACAAGTGTTGCTCAGGTGGGTGACAAAAGATTATTAATTGAAATTCCGGGGGTTATGAATTCTAAAGAAGCGGAAAAAATTCTTGGGAAAACAGCACAATTAGAATTTAAACAACCTGTAATGGATGGAAATCTTCAGGCTCGTGACCCGAAAACGCATGCTCCTATATGGGAAAGTGCTAAAACAGCAGAAGGTGAAACTCTGACAGGTGAAGATTTAAAAGATGCGAATATAGGTACAAATCAGGCAGGTCAATGGACAGTATCTTTGGAATTTAATTCAAAAGGTGCTCAAAAATTCGGTGAATTGACTGAAAAATGGGTTGGTAAACCAATGGCAATCTATTTCGACGGAGAAGAAATTTCCGCACCTGTAATCAATGAACCGATTTATGGCGGCAAGGCTGAAATTTCAGGCGGCGGAGAATCAGGATTTTCACCTGAAGAAGCCAAGGAAATGGTTGATTTGTTAAAGGCCGGTGCGTTGCCTGTTCCGTCACAAATTATTCAGGAAAATACAGTCGGACCTACTTTGGGTGCAGTTAGTATCGACAAATCCAAAACCGCAAGTATGATTGGTATTGGACTTGTAATGTTATTTATGCTTTTGATGTACAGATTACCGGGATTTATTGCAGATATTGCATTAATTATTTACGGTTTAATCTTGTTTGCATTATTCAAAGCGTTTGGCGTTGTTTTAACTCTTGCAGGTATTGCAGGGTTTGTATTGAGTATAGGTATGGCGGTTGATGCCAACATTCTTATCTTTGAGCGAACAAAAGAAGAATTAAGGGCAGGGCGAAATTTGTTTACTGCTATAAACTCAGGTTTTGATAGAGCCTGGACAAGTATTATCGACTCAAATATGACTACAATGCTTACCTGTGTAATCTTGTATTTCTTAGGTACAAGTGTTGTTAAAGGTTTTGCTTTGACGCTGTTTATCGGTATTATTGTTTCATTGTTTACGGCAATTACCGTTACAAGAAACTTTATGCATTTGATATTCGGTACAGGCGAACTTAAATATCCGGGGTTATTCGGTTTGAGAAAAGAAGAAATCGGGCAGGCCACTGTATTTGAAGAAACAAAACGTGAAAAAGCAAGATTTGGTATATTAGATTAAGAGTAAGAGGTAGATAAAAATGTTTAATTTTAATAAGAACGGAATACATGTTGTCAAGTACAGAGTTCTATGGATGTGTTTATCAGCCGTATTGCTCTTACCCGGCATCGTTGCAATGATTTATTCTATGATGAATTATCCGACACATTCACCCGTAAAAGTCGGAATTGATTATACGGGCGGTTCGATTTTGCAATACGAAACAAGTGCAAATGTTGACCATAAAGATGTCGGAACTATTCAGACAAATTTAACTAAAGCGGGTGTGCCAAGTGCTTATGTTCAGGTGCTCAAAGGTACATCAAAAGACGAAAAAGATAATGCGACATCAATGATTTCAGTCAGAACCAAATTTATTGACGAAGGTTCTGATATGGCTGATAAAATTGCCGGTGTTATCAAAAAAGATTACAAGGATGCACAAATGATTCAGTTCACATCTGTCGGACCGACATTGAGCAGTGAACTTTTCAGAATGTCATTTATCGCATTACTTGCTGCTATAATCGGGATTATTGCTTATATTTCATTTAGATTTGAATTTAAGTATGCTGTAAGTGCAATTTTAGGTTTGATACATGATGTTTGCTTTGTAATGGGTGCATTTTCACTTTTGGGCTTATTTTTCAATGTCGAAGTTGACGGTTTGTTCTTAACTGCAATGCTTACGGTAATAGGTTATTCGGTTAACGACACAATTGTTGTATATGACCGTATCAGAGAAAACCTCAGATATAACGGAAAGAAAATGTCGTTTGGTGAAATAGTTGATGCATCTGTTCAACAGACTTTGACAAGAAGTATTAATACATCAATGACAACATTTTTGGCATTAGCGGCATTGTATTTCTTTGGCGGAGTAACAACAAAAGACTTTGTCTTGGCTATGATGCTCGGTGTCTTGATAGGTACATATTCAAGTATCTTCTTCTGCTCAATGCTTATTGATTTCTGGACAGAAAGAGCAAATGCACCGAAAAAACCTGCTATTGCGGATTAGGAAGATGTAATAAAACAATAAAACGGGAACTTTAATAAAGTTCCCGTTTTTTAATTATATCAAACATTTATTTATTCTTGCTCCATAGCTTTTGCTATCAATGCTCGCATTGCACCGCTTGGGTCATTTGAATTATTATATTTATCCATTAATGATGCTAATTCATCAGGACTTTTACCTTTTAAATCTGCTTCGGTTAATCTTGCATGGGTCGTTCCAAGATTAGTTATTTCACTTAGTTCATTACCGGTTGACACAGAAGACGGGGTATTAGTTGTTGTTGTCCGAATTGATGCAGGAGCAGGGTCTGCCGGTTTACTTGATAACATATTGTTTGCTTTTTCAAGATTTTTAATAGTATAAGATTGATTTTTACTGTTCTTAAATGTCGTATCGCCCGCTGCAGATAATGATGAAACTAATTGACTTAATTGAGAATATAATCCTGAGCGTTGAGCAATTAATCCGTTCAATTTATTTGCACGTGCTTCATCTTTTTTGTCATATTTATCAGGACTCTTATCTGCTTTTGACAATTCGTCTATTTCTTTGTTCAATTTCTCAAGTTTTTGCATAGCCTTGCCTAATTCTTCATCTTGAGATTTTGCCAAATCATATTTTTTATCTTTCATACCATCTTCGGCTTTTTTCATATCCTCAATTTCAGTTTTCTTCGCTTTCAAACTGTCAATTGTATTTTGTGCCTCTGTTGATATTTGATCAACTGCTTTTTCTGCTGCTTCTATTTGTTTTTTCTGGTCTTCTAATTTTGGAATTTCTTCTTGTTCAAGTTTGTCTATTTGTTTTTGAAGTTCTGCTATTTTTGTATCATTGCACCCATCTTTATTTGTGCTTTGTAATGTCGCTAAATCTGCTTTAGATCTTTCTAATTCGCCTTTCTTGACTGTTAGAGTTCCGGATATTTGTCCTGATTTTTCTGAAATTTTTGCTTTTGCTTGAGTTAAATCTTTTGTTTTAAAGTCACCAATTTTTGTTATATCTTTGTCGATTGTTTTTGCACTGCCTTCTAAATCTTCAGGTTTTAATTCTGACAATTCAAATGCAGACTTGTCTATATCAACACCAGCGAGTTTCATGCCGTCAGAAACACCTTCACCGCCAAGAATTTCATCAACATTAGCGGTTGCCTTTGTTCCAACTCCTTTATAATCTGTATTAAGATTTGCTTTCTTTTGAGCAATTTCATTTTCAATTTTATTAACTTCTGCAAATGATTTTGCACCTGACAGTGAACTTGTGAAGTTTCCTGTTACGGTTGTCGCCAAATTACTTAAATTAGTCTTATCTAACAAAGCATCACCGGCACCCTGCGGAGTTACGTCTTTCTTACCTCCAATTATGCCCATATCACTTAATTGCTTCAATGCTGATAAGCCAAGATTTATCATGCTTCCGACACCCATACCGGCATTGAAAGCATTAGATGTTCCCATCGTAAAGTTCTGTTTATAATTTACACCCGAATATGCAGGAATACCTCCTCCGCTTACAAATCTCATATTTTGCCCGTTCAAAGCCCTGCTCAGCGCAGAAGAACTTGCATATCTCGGAGTACCACCTATTCTTCTTGCAGGTGTAAACAATAAGTTGGAGCCAAAAGTATAATTACTGTTTTTGACCATAGCGGCAGCTGAACCTCTGTTTGCCGCAACATTTGCAGCCACAGATTTAGCACTGAAGTTAGATTTTAACTTCAGACCGCCACTATTCAGTTGTCGTATGGCGTTCATACTCATATCTGACTCTCTCTGTTATTTTTCTCTCATGTATATAAAAAAAAACGAAAAGCATTGATTTCACATGCTTTTCGTTTTGTTACATTTGTTTACAATTATTTTAAAATTATATGTATTTTAGTATTTTACTTAAATCTTTTTCTTCAACAATAATATTTGCATTTTCTTTTAATATAGGCTTTGCGCAAAATGCAATTCTTTTACCCGCATATTTAAACATACTCAAATCATTTGCACCATCACCTACGGCTATTGTATTTTCAGGTGTTACATCAAGTATTTTTTGCAATCTTTGTAACATTTGCCCTTTTGAATCGTTAAACATCATTTCTCCACCAACAAGACCTGTTAATATCCCGTCTTTTGAGTGTAAAATATTTGCAAATTCTCCGTCTAAACCAAGTTTATGTGCAAATAATGTTGTTGCATTTCTGAACCCGCCCGAAAAACAAACCACTTTATATCCTTTTGCTTTTAGCCCTGAAACAACTTCCTCTGCTCCGTTCATAAGCGGTAATTTCGCGCATATTTCATTAATTTTATCTACAGGAAAACCTTTCAGAAAGGACACGCGTTCTGTCAAACTCTCAAAAAAGTCTAATTCCCCGCGCATTGCCCTGTCTGTAATTTCTTTAACTTTATCGCCAATACCGATTTCTTTGGCAAAAAATTCTAAAGTTTCGCCATCCATCAGAGTTGAATCAAAATCAAATACCGCAAGCTTGTTTGTCATTTATTAAGCCCCTCTCCCTACCCTCTCCCCAAAGAGTGAGAGGGTTGTTTAGTGCAAGTTAAGTCATAGTGTTCCGCTTAATTATTCCCTATCGGTGATATGAAAACCTTGTTATACGGTAAGGTTTACATATTTTGGATTATGAACACCGTCAATTTTTGCGATTTCGTTTAATACTTCGCTTCCGACAGCACTATCAGTATTGATAACCATTATTGATTCTGTTTCATGCCTGTCGTTTTTCTGAACAACATTCATTGAACCGATATTTATACCTTTTTCACCGATAACCTGCGCTACTTTTGCAATCATAGACGGTTTGTTTGTGTGAGGTACAATCAGAACATGCTTTTCAGGTCTGATACTTGTCTGGTAGTAATTTATTTTTACGATTCTTGGAACATCTTTTGTAATCAACGCTCCGGCAACTACTGTTGTTTCTTTGTCAGTTG
The DNA here is from genome assembly GCA_017470815.1 of bacterium. Taxonomy (GTDB): domain Bacteria; phylum Cyanobacteriota; class Vampirovibrionia; order Gastranaerophilales; family Gastranaerophilaceae; genus Zag111. The sequence goes on from JAFUXT010000020.1 coordinate 23,454, forward strand.
TTAATCTGACCGTAATTCTTCCTGCCAAATTTGTATTAGCCTTTGAATGTGTAGAAATAATGCTGATTCCACGCTTTTTGGCAATTAATGGTGCATTGACATAATTTACCCCTTCAAGTTTTGAAGATAAAATGCCTTTTAATATTGCAACTTCAAGCGGTTGAATATCCAAATCAGCCAAATCGCCGTCTGCAGAAATTTCAATAGTCTGAACCGCTCCGTTTGAAAGTTGAACCGCAAGTTCACCTGTGTTTTCTGCAATTTGCATATAATCTTTTACGGGTTCAAGTTTGTCAGGTCTTAATGACGGAATATTAACTGCTGAAGATGCACTTCCGCCTGACAAAACTTCTTTAATTTGTTCCGCAACATCTATTGCTACATTCATTTGTGCTTCCTGTGTGCTTGCACCCAAATGCGGTGTCAAAACAATATTGCCTTTGCAATTGATAAGCGGGCACTCTGAGATATTTGGTTCGTTTTCGTAAACATCAATCGCCGCAGATGCAACTTTTCCGCTGTCTATTGCATCTTTTAAATCACTTTCATTGATAATTCCGCCTCTTGCACAGTTTACAAGTCTGACACCATCTTTCATCTTTGCAATGGTGGTTTTATTAATCATATTAATTGTATCTTTATTTTTTGGAACATGAACTGTAATAAAATCAGGTTTGCCCCAAAATTCGTCTAAATCTTCGACATACTCTCCGCCAAATTTTTCTACAATGCTTTTTGATGTAAACGGATCATATACAACGACTTTCATTCCGAGTGCCAAAGCAACTTCGCCGACATGAGAACCGATTTTGCCAAACCCTATGATGCCTAATGTTTTTTTATAAAGTTCTGTTCCGGTAAATTTGCTTCTGTCCCATTTGCCTTCTTTTGTTGAAGTTGCTGCAGGGGCAATATTGCGAGCCATAGCAAGCATCAGAGCAACAGTATGTTCAGCCGCAGCCATTGTGTTGCCGTCAGGGGAATTTACTACAATAATCCCCTGCTGAGTTGCACTGTCCAAATCAATATTATCAACACCTACACCTGCTCTTCCGATAATTTTTAAGTTTTTACCTGCTTTAATAATTTTTGGGGTCACTTTTGTTTGGCTGCGAACCATCAAAGCATCATATTCACCAATGACTTTTACAAGTTCATCTTCACTCATCGTAGGCAGAAAATCTACCTGTGCGGCTTTTTCAATAATTCTTCCTGCTGCTTCATTTATTTTATCCGTTACTAATACTTTCATTTTTACTCCTTTTTATCAGTTGTTGGGCTGGTATGCCCAACTTTCAAACTACCAAGTTTTAAAATAACCCATTACCTTGAAAATGTTTGCTATTCTTAGACCTTCTTTTCCAAATTTTTCTTCTATTTGTGCGTAAGTACCACTACCTTCATTACAACCAAATTTCAAGACCAAATCCTTCATTGAATCTTTTTCTTCATAGTCATATTTCCCTTTCCCCGACCACCATTTTATAATACGAGGTATAAGTTTTTGAGTTTTTTTATAATCTTTGTCAGATAAAATTGTAATTTTGCCTTTGCCTTCAAAAATATCTAACCCTATACTGCCGTATAGTTCTTTTACTTTTTCTTTTGGAAATGTCGAAGAATTCTTTATTACCTGTTTTAACGGTGTCCTTTCCCAACTTAAGCCAATTATTTCTGTTGGTTGAATCATATTAAATCCTTTTTACTTTGCTAATTCTCTGATTACTGTTGCTACACCTTTGCCGAGTTCAAACTTGTAGCCTAATTTGTATAATGTTGCTTCTAATGCGCCGACTGCAGAGATTAAATCTCTGTCACAGACAAAACCTAATGTTCCCATTCTGAAAATTTTGTCTTTTAATGCGTTTTGACCGTTTGCAACTACTATATCAAAATCTTTTGTAATTGTTGAACGAATATCAGGAACGCTTATACCTTCAGGCGGATAAATTGAAGTAATCGAATGACTTGCGCATTTATCTTCTTTTACAACAAGTTCTAACCCTATTGCTCTGATGGCACTTCTTAAAGCATTGCAATGACGGGCATGGCGGGCATTCATATTTTCAATTCCTTCTTCTTTAATCATTTCAAGTGCTTTATCCAATCCTACAAAAAGATTTACTGCCGGAGTGAATGGTGTTGAATTTGCCTGTGTAGATTTTCTGTATGCCGCCCAATCCCAATAGAATGACGGATGTTTGCATTGTTCGTAAACTTTCCACGCTCTTTCATTTGCGACTAAAAAAGCAAGCCCCGGCGGAATCATAAATCCTTTTTGAGAACCGGAAACCAAAACATCAATGCCCCATTCATCAGGCTTACATTCCATTGCACAAACTGATGTAACGCCGTCAACAACCGATAATGCGCCATGCTCTCTGATTATTGAACAAAGTGTTTTAATATCGTTTGCCGCACCTGTTGAAGTTTCGCTATGAGTTAAAGTTACGATTTTAATTTCCTTATTAACATCTTGTGCCAAGCGAGCGCGCAAAACTTCAGGGTCAATAACTTCTCCTGTTTCAACTTCTATTTTTTCAACATCTGCACCGCGGCTTTGTGCAATTTTTGCCCAGCGGTTACCAAAGTTACCCAATACTAAAGATAAAACTTTGTCCCCTTCATTGATAAGGTTTTCGAGTGCGGCACACATTGCGCCTGTTCCTGATGAAGTATAAACAAATACATCATTTTTTGTTTGGAAAACATATTTCAAATTTGCGTAAACTCTTTCCAATATTTTTGAAAATTCGCTGCTTCTGTGCCCTATCGGGTGTTTTGCAATCTCTAACATTACGCTTTCCGGTACAGGTGTCGGTCCCGGTATCATTAAAAAAGTTTTATCTTTCATTTACACATCTCCCCTTTAAACTAAAACTCTGTGTTTATTTTATCATGCTTTGCGAGGACATTCAATAAAAATAATAAATAATTGTAATATCCTTTAATCCATGATAAACTTCAATTTATGAAAGAAGAAGCAAAATATACTCCGGCTGAAGAATTTGCCAATGCCTTTACACATTCTATCGGGGCATTGTTTTCCATCTATGCAATAGTTATGCTTGCTGTAAGTTCGCATAACGCAATAGAGGTTGCTTCAACTGCAATATTTGGCTCAACATTATTTATTTTGTTTCAGTCATCGGCACTATATCATGCGATGGTTAATCAGACTGCCAAAAAAGTTTTTCAAAGAATTGACCATAGCGCAATATTTATGCTGATTGCAGGTACTTACACTCCGATATTGCTTCTTGTTGTTCCTTTTCCGTTATCGGTTGCTCTGCTTGCAATGACTTGGTATCTGGCGGTAACAGGGATTATTTATTCCTGTTTAACACTAAAATTTAAGTATCTTTCGACAGGTTTGTATCTTGTAATGGGTTGGTTGTCATTATTTTTGGCATATTCAATTTGGACAAACACAAGCCATAGTGCTTTTTGGTGGCTTTTAGGCGGAGGACTCGGGTATTCTGTCGGATGTGTTTTTTATTTATTAAAGAAGAAATTTATGCACAGCATTTGGCATCTTTTTGTAATCGCAGGCGCAGTCGCACACTACATTGCTATTATGGAAATTTTAAAAGTCGCAAAATAGGTTAAGGGAAATAATATTTTTGGGTTTCTTTATATTTTAAATTCTTAAAAAACATTTTTCCTGCAATAGTCGGATTAAGTTGTTCAACATTTTTAATGTCAAATGTAATTCGATTGTCTTTTTCCGAACAATGCTTTAAATACACGAAAAATAACGGATTGATTTTATAGCCTGATATTTTTCCGTTTCCCCCTCGTTCCTTTCTTGTTGCTAAATTATTAATGGGGATTGTAACTTTGTCATTGTCAAATATTGCCCCCATTTCTTTTAGAAAATTCTTAAGTGCAACAGGTGTCCAGACTTTATAATGATTTCTTCCTGCAGGTCGTATTTCTCCTTCTATATCAGCCCAAAGTGAAATTTGATTTGCTGGAAGCATTACCAAATATCCGTTTTTATCTTCGGTACAAATCACATCTGCGTATTTTTTAGTGTAATTATGCGATATTGCAATATCAATACTTTCTTTAGTGAAATTGTGAACATTATTACCCATAACATCAAAGAAATTCAGTCCTGTTTGCTCTTTTAACATTTCTTTAAACTGAGGATATTTTTCCAAAAAATCTTTTGTAATTCTTAAATTTCCATCTTCCATATATTTTGGTAAATCAGGCTCGCTTGTTTTTGCCCCCGGTTCTTTAAATTCAATCGTATAAATGTTTAAATCTAATACCGTAATCAATGCACTGTCAATTCCGTTGCAACCGCCAGCCTGAATTAAAATTCGACTTTTGTTATTATTTGAATAAGCATATCTTGGGAATAAATGATAGGATTTTAGTAAACTTAAAATGTCATCAGGTAAAAAAGAATCATTTGTTGTGCAATTTACAAACTCTTTTAAATCAAGCATATTTGCGAAAGTTTGAGCATAAACACATTCACTAAAAACTGCAGATTGAATATTGTTTCCGTTTTCATAACTTTTTAAAATTTGATGAGCAAGGGCAGGGCATTTAGATTCAATATTTTTTATATCAATAACTCCTTTAGATGTAGCCATTTTCCATAATTTAGAGCGCTCTTTTTTATCAAAAATTACTTTAGTGGGAGTTATAGAATAAAATTCTTCCATTATTTCTTTTTGTAATTTACTTAAAGGAATCATACATTCACCTCCAAAGCCATGTTTGAATGTACTAAATCCAATATTTTCTCATCCTCATTTATATTTAATATTTTAAATATTCTTTTATTGATTTTATCCCTGTACTGTCGTGGAAATTTGATATTTTCCTGCGTGCCCACATTATTTTTTTTGATTATGAATTTCTCCGCATTGAGAATCATTTCATTTGTAATATTGTCAAAGAAAATATAATCTTCTTCTGTTAAAAGATCAAAAAATACGGGCATACATAATAAAAGATTTTTTGGGTATGTAATACCGCCGTCATAAATTCTCCAATGCCAATAGGCAAAAGATGAATTTATAAGGCAATAAATGAAATTAAATATTTTTTTATCTTCAAAATTTAATGTAATTTGACCGCTTCGATTCATTTTTTTATCAGAAGCCGTTGTGTAATATCTGCAAGTATTTGGCATTGATATAACATATTTGCCATCCGATTTTATGTAGTCTGATAATATTTTTCCATTACTTAAATTTTTCCATTTTTCAAAAATTTCGTTTAATTCTTTATGGCATTTAAAAAACATAGAATTATTTTTATCGACAATTTGAAAGGTCGGATTTATAAAGTTTTCTAATGCAGAGCATGTGAGTAAATTTTTTCTTTCTGTTTGTTTAAACCTGATAAGTGGTGAAAACTGAAAACCTTTGTTATTATTTTTTTGTAATACAGTAATTGCGGCTCTGACTGAATTTGAGGTATTTGAATTAAATATTCCATGCTTTCTTCCGTTAAAAATATTACCGGGGACATTATCAAAAGACACAACAAATCCGCAATATTCGCTCATTATTTGTCTTAAAGAATAAAATTTTCCGCCGGATATGAAACTAAATGGGGATATTGTAACAGCACTTTTGCATTGTTTAAATATTTTAGCCATAAAAGATGCGTAGTATTCCATAGTATCTTTTATAACTGAGGAACTTTCCCATTTATCCGAAATTTGTTTTATTTTTGCATAAGGCGGATTAGATATTACTTTGCTATTTTGAGGTAATGTCACTGACTTATCTAAAAAATCGCATAAAACAATATTTAATTTTGAAACTATATCAAAACCGTATTTCATGCCAATAGCGGTTTTGCATATATTAAGAGCCGTTTTGTCATTGTCATATAAATAAATATTCCCATTTGAAATAAGGTCTTTTGCCTTTTCAATACCAATAAAATCTAAATAGGATAAGATAAGGTTTCCTGTTCCGCAACCGACATCACATATATTATCCCCTTCGGTTTGGGATAGCCATTCGGACATAACTCTTGCTACATCTTCAGGAGTATAATATTGTCCGCTATTCTTTTTAGAAATTTTATCGTCGGTAGAAAGTCCTATTTCATATAATTCACCCAAATTTCCAACGGATAATATTTCCGGAAGATTATCCGGATTATTTTTTATAAATTGGCAAATGTTATTCCAAGTTTCGTCCAATCCTTTTGATTTAATATCATTTATATAAATGTCTAATGTATAATACTGCAACTTACTGTTATAATTTTCAGAAGTTATAACATCAAATATATTCAATTGTTCATTTGCTATATTTAGCATTTGATATTATCCCTCCAGCCTGACACAATTATATCACATATTTGTTATTGTCATTGACGAAATTTGTGCTTAATCCTCTTTTTTAAACAAATGTTTTAATTTGTATTTGATTGTTTTCTTTTCTGCTTCGAGGGCGGCTTGCTGCGCTTCTTCATAAGCTTTGCGCTCTGCAATTACTTCTTCAATTGTTGTTGCAGTACTTCCCTCAATTTGTTCAGGAATCGAATCTACAAAGTTCTGCGCATTTTCAACCTCCGCTTTCGTCGCAAGCCACTTAAATGATTTGATAAGTTTCAATGGTTTTGCCACATCCCCTCTTACCCCAAGTTGAAATTTTGTTGCCGAATTATCAACATATTTGTTTGAAAATTGAGGCATAACATTGTATTCATTTTCAGGAACGGTTTCACAGAAAAGCGAAAATGCTTTTGCCGTAACAACATTCATACTTGCCGCACTGTTTACCAAATTTACAGGGTTAATTGCGTTCAATGGTCCTAAAAGATTTGAAATTATTGAGGTAATTTTTACCCTAACCTTCATATCCGCATAATTTTTGATAACATCAAATTTGCCTAAAATATGCAAATTCATTACATTTCCTTCTGAAGTTATATGTTTTATGTCGCAAACTCCGTCTTTTAAGAACAGTTGCCCTTTGAGTTTTGCAAAATGTGCGGTGTCAATGGTCGAAATTTTATTTATAATCCCGCCCAAAGCAGTCTGGAAGAACTGTGATTCCCTGATATTTTCAGCCAAAATCATATTTTCTAATTTGCCAAACGGCCCAAATTGTCCGTCTTTTGCTTCAAAATTAATTTCTCCATTAATACCTTTAATCTGTTCTGCCTGAGTTTTTGCATTACCGTTTATGCCGAGTTTTGCAGTAAAACTTGCTGTGCCTGACAATGCATCTTTCATTCCCGACGAATCAAGTAATGCTTTTTCAATATTAATATTTTGTCCTGCAAGATCAACATTTATAAGTGTTTTTATCAAATCAACATCAACCTTACCGTTAACCTGACCTTTAAAAATGTTTGTTGCAAGGTTATTAAGGTTTAAGATATTATGTCTTAATAACATTTGAGCCGTAGTGTTTGTCAATTCAATGTTGCCTGTAACAATTTTTCTGAAATCAATTCGTCCGTCAGGAATGACTACAGGAATATTCGCATTTGCACCTGCACCTGCCTTGGCTGTATTTTTTTGTGCAGGCATGTGACGGTTCAAAGAATCCAAAACGGATGTTAAATCATCAACATTTACAAGTTTTGAATTTACTCTAAAATTATCTATTTCAATATTTTGTTGAGGTTCAAGTGAATATCTGCCTGATGCGCTGATATCAGAATTTTTGAGCATTAAATCTTTCATATTGAAAGACAATTCACGCCCTCCGATTTTAATATTGAAATTATCAAGTGCAGTCTGAATTTCAGGAATAATTAAATTATTTATGTTAATATCACCTCTGATAAGCGGTTTAATCATCCCCCCAAATGCAAATATTCTTGATTTTTGTAATGTAAATTTTGAGCGAGGGAAAAGATATATTTTACCGACCAAATCTCTATCTATATCAAATTTCATAAGATTTATACGATCGTTTTCAAGGGTTCCGTCAAGATCAAAAACTTTACCCAAAGCGACTTGTTTATTGCCCTCTGCATCTGTTGAAACACTTCTTGTAAATAAACCCGTATTTTTAATTTTTATCCTGTTTGGCTTGAATACTACTGTAGCCTGAAGTGAAGTATTTTTACCCTGAAGTTCATCAAAATCAACAGGGGTTATATAATAACCGGAACTCCCGAGAGCCTGTGCGAAAAGAGTTTTCTTTCTAAAATCGCCGTTAAATCCAAGTTCAACAGGCAATTTACCTTTTGCATTAAGGTACGGTCTTAAATCGTTTCCGATAAATTTGATTAAATCAGATGTATCAACCGATCCCTTTGCATTAAAATCAATATTTTGCATCAATTCGTAATCTGTTATTTGTCCTGAATATTTTATTACCGAATTGTTATTAAATAATAAATCATTTTTTGCGATAACTATATTTTTATCTGCAATTTTTATCCCTAATTTTGGAACAGAAATTACCGAGGATGTCTTCGGGAAAACAAATTTGAAATCTCTGTTATTGATATTTCCTTTAAAATCCTGAGTTTTTGAATCGTAATTAAATGAAGAATTTAATTCTCCATTTTTGATGTCAAAAGTATTTTTTCTATCTCCAAAATCAAAATTATTCAGTTTTAAATCGGCTTTTGCAACGGCTTCTTTCATTTTACCTTTAATATTGAAGGATGAAGATAAATAGCCTGATTTCAAATTGAAAGAATTTCTGAGGTTTTTAGGTGCAAAAGCATTGAAAAGTTTTGAAAGCGGAATTGCTTTTGTTTCAATATCAACATTTGTATAAGATTTTTCATCTATTGCACCGCTGATTTTAACCGGTGAAGTTTCAACAAACAACCCTGAATCAACGATATTTAAGATGTTATTATCAAGTATGATATTTAGGTTTACATCCGAAAGAACTTTATTAATCTCTCTCACAGAAAGAGAGCCGTTTTTAATATTAATAAAACCATTAGATTTTAATTTTCTGAAATTGGTTTTAATGTAACAGTCAGCAAGCAAAGTGCCTGATGCTTTGTACTGATAGAGTTCATTCGGAATTTGCAGAGAATCCAAAAATGCTTTGCCCAAATCCAAAAGGTTTTGGAATTTTATATCCGCTGTTTTTATATTCATATCAATACTCGGGTGTTTTGAATAGAATACCCTGCCCAAAAGTTTAATATTCTCGTCTTTTGTTGTGTAAATATTGGCATCAATATCGGCATCATAGCCAAATGTTTTTATTCTGAAATAACTTTTCGGCAGTTGGATATGAGAAAGTCTTAATGTTAAATCTTCAACATTAAAGTGTCCAAATGAAATCAGTCCGCCTTTTTTGGCTTTGCGGATTTTGATTTTTGTATCTATGTTTGCTTTTAAATCGTAATTTTGGTATGTCTTAACAGGGTTCACAAACGGAATATCAATTTTTTCCGCTGGGTCATCTTCTTCATCAAGTTCAGGAGAAGGCGGAGGTAAGAATGTATCAAAATCAATGTTCATTGAAACATTTTTATTTTTATCGCTGTATAAATCGGCTATTGTTTTTACTCTGATATGTTTGCGGTCAAAGTAACCAAAAATGAGTTCATCGCCGTGCAAATCAAGATAATGGTTTGTTCCCAAATCAGTAACCAAAACTTTGTAATTATGCAATCTGACATTTGGTATAATAATTTTTATCCACTCAGGGTTAAACTGAAAGCCTTCTTTTTCTTCCACAACAGGCTTTTGACCAAATGTTGCTTCTTTTCGGGTATTCAGAATATCTTCAATATGTTTAACTATTTTGTATTCTTCGCCGTTTTTTAGAATCTCAACATTTATCAATGGATTTTGAACATCAATTGCTGATACTCTTACGGTTAAAAATAACAGATGCGGTAAAGAAACACTTGCTTTAATTTTATCTGAAGAAAATATTGTTGTTTTGTCAGGTAATTTTACAGTAACATCATCAGCCTTAAAACCGACACCTAAAATCGGAGTAGTAATGAGTTCTTCGTTTTTATAATCAATATCAAGATTTGCCTGTTCTTTTACAATTTGTCTTATCTGTTCTTTATATTGTGTAATATCAACGACTCTTGGCACTACAAAAAGAAAACTTATATATAATGCGACTAAAATTACGCCTAAAATTATCCCTGTTATTTTTAAAAATTTACTCATAATATCCCTTCTTATCTGTTAATTATGAATAAATTAAAGCAAAAAAATATTGAAATAACAACTGATAATAAGAATTATTATATGTTGGTGCTAAATAATATTGAACTGTTACTGTGTAACAAGAATTTTATCTTGGTTCTTGCTGTTTAATATATTCATATCGACATCAGAGAATGTGAATTCAACTGTCTTTGGTGGCAACGAATTGATAAGTTCTCTAACAAGTTCACTATACTCAGAGTTTACTACAAGAATAACAAAATCAATTTCACTTATTCCGTCAAAAATATCCAGAGTCCTCTCAAGAATTGTTTTTCTTGATATTTTAATGAATTGCTTAGGCAAATTACCACCAAATCTTTTCCCTGATGAAGCTAATATTATTGCGTATGTTTTCATAGATTTATCTTCTTACGTCAACGACCTGACCTGTTAAATTAGATAATAGTACACTTAAAGATATTTTTGCAGCTTTTTGGGGTGATAACAACGATTCTTTCGGTTCCTTGCCGAAAGCTTTGAATCTCATAGGTGTAGCAGTTCTTTCAGGATTTATTACATTAATTCTTATCCCATCATTTTCAAGTTCTTCTGCCAAAGCCTGTGCAAGATTTACTATACCGGCTTTTGTTGATGAATACGTAGAATAAAGACTGCGCCCCCTTGTATATGAACTTGAAGCGTACAATTGCATAGCACCTTTTGTTTCTTTTAAATATGGGATTGATGCTTTTGCAACATTGATTGAGCCCATGTAATTTATACTTATATCATTGCGAATATCATCAATATCTCTTTCAACAAGTTTACCCATGCAAAGAATACCTGCGGTATTTACTACATAATCTATTTTTCCTGCTTGCTGATATACGTTCTGAAGAAAATTTTTTACAGCATCAAAATCTGTTATATCACAACCCGTACTTTTTGATGCGATATACACTCTTGCACCGTTTTGTGCAGCAAGTTCCGCACTACACTTACCTATGCCACTTGTTCCTCCAAAAATTACTATTACTTTGCCTTTCAAATTGTCAAGACTCTCTACATCAGGACATTCATGGCTTCTAACCTGAAATAACCTGTCTGCCATAAAAATATCTTCAGGATAGGTTATTTTAATATTTTCCCCCGAACCCTCTACAACATAAACATTTCCCAAGCCATATTTTACAATCAGACCGCAATCATCCGTAAAATTAGTATCATTTTTTGAAAGTTCGTGCGCCTTTTTTATTACTGATAACTTGAAACATTGAGGCGTTTGTCCTCGTTTTAAATATTTACGCTCCGGAATACTTTCAATTAAATTATCTTTAACCTTAATAATTGTGTCAGCAGAAGGAATTGCCACATCAACCGCATTATAAGTCTTTAATGCCTCAATGCAATTTTGTATAATTTTTTGACTTAAAAACGGTCTGGCGCAATCATGAATAATAACATTTGCTTCTTCATCTTCAATAGAACTTATACCGATATAAGAACTCTCTTTTCTTGTTGCACCGCCATTTAACAATTTTACGATTTTTTTGAAATTATTTTTTAATAAAATTTCTTCAGCAAAATGTCTGTATTCAGGCGTAATAACTATAATTACATTATCTATGTACTTTGATTTTTCAAAAATTTCTATTGTATGCTCAAAAACTGTTTTTCCTGCAATTTTAACAAATTGTTTAGGAACATCTGCACCGTATCTGTTCCCTGTTCCTGATGCAAGTATTATTCCGTAATTTTTGAGTTTATTCATATAATTCGTTCTCCTCGGTCATAAATTTTTTATACCTTGTCGTATATTTTGCAATTTCCATATTCACCGGAATGTTCATATATTCACCGTAAAAATCTGTTAAATATTTATCAATATTATTCATTGTATAAAAATCATAATCTTCAAATTTAATTTTTTGAACCGGTAAAATGTCACTTGTATTCATTATTGAAAACTTGTTATATTTAAAACTGAAGTTTCCCCAGCCGTATGCAGTAAGCGGGCTCTCTTTGCAGTATATTTTTTCATTTTTTAATTCTTTTGATGCCAAGTCAAATAATTCTGAAAAACAAGTTTTTTTGTATAATTGTTTATGGAATTGCTTTCTGTATTTATAATACTCCTGCTTTGACAAATCAGGATTTATATAATCTCTTGGGAAAAAGTCTACTGTTAAACAGTCATTTAGTGAAGAACCGATATAGGCACTTAAACAAGACGGCTTTTGAGAAAAGATTATTTCATTCGGGTGATTTTCAAGTTCTTTTTCTACCAGTGATAAGTGCTCGGCATAGTTTATACTTTTATATGAATCAACATATATGTAGTTATTTTTTACATAATTACACAATTTATCAAATTCATCCCTCATCAAATCAAAATCTATATCATCATCCCATGGGATAAAACCTTTGTGTCTCACTGCACCTATCAAACACCCTCCGGTAAGCATTGGTTTAATATCTATTGCCTTTTCGAGGTCTTTGGTAATTGTATTTGCAAAATCAGCAAGTTTTAATTGGAATTCTCTCAATTCTCCTTTACAACTTGGTAATTTTGTTACATCAATAGTTTTATAATAATCTTTTAATATTTTGCTGTATTTTAAATATGCCGGTTTATAAAATAAAAACGGTTTTGAATTTTTTATTTCGACAATTAACTGCTTATCTAAAGATATCAAATCATCAAGCCAGCACACTGATTCTACAAGATTTTTATATTTATGTTTGTATTCTTTTTGTAATAAAAAATTAATTACTTGCTGTACAAACTTTATTCTCATTTTTTATTTCCTCATATATATTTGTAAGTTCGTGTAATATGTTATCATAGTCAATGTCTGATGAATAATTCATTTGAGTGTGAGCAAAACCGGAATCTTGTATTCTCGGGAATGTCATTACAGCACCATATTCACCATATTCTCCCGATTGATACAAATGCTGCAATGGGTCAATTGGAGCAGGAAGCGATAAATCCTCAAATTGCAGATTCTGTAATGGGAATATGTATTCGCAATCAAATACCGCACATTTTGTTGCTACGGTCATGGTTTCAAGTGAACGAATAACTTGGTTTGTTGTTGAATTTTCTTTATAAGAAATATCAATGATTTGCTGCTTTAAGGTATTAACAAAAGGAATTACTTCAAATTGATTGTATTTTCCAGAAATAAAATCTTTTACTTTATATTTTTTTAAAAAAGCATTTCTACATTCTAACCATTTGCATACGTGAATTGCTTTTTCTTCTTCTGTGTAACATTTTTTATTGATATATTCCATAGGGAAAAAATCAACTACATAATCATTATAACAAAGCTTTATTAATTGTGAGCCTGCATCATCACAATATATATAATTTAATCCATATCTAACTAATTCTTTATCAAAAATTTCCGGCAATTTTAGATAATCATCTTTCATAATACAAAGGTCAATATCGTCATCCCACGGGATAAAACCTTTGTGACGAATTGCACCAATTAAAGTCCCAAAATCTATCCAGTATTGCATATGGTATTTTTTTAGAATTACATCAATAATTTGTAAAATCTTTGTTTTTATCAATTGTACTTTTCTCAAATTTCCCGTTGCTTTCGGGATTTTTGTAATATCAATGGATTTTTCAATTATTGTTCTCAAAAGTTTTGTTTCTTTTGATACTTCAGATAATGTTCGTTTAATATTCAATGTTTTTAGTTTTAAGCCTAATACGGTTGTAACTTTGTATATTTTCCCGTTTTTTTCCTTTTGATTTTTTATAGAAAAAATATTCTGTAAAATCCCCATATTATTTCTCCCTTGTTTCTGCATCCATAGGCAGGTGATTGTCCACTTTTTCCTGCAACTTTTTATAATTATTATAGATTTTCTTTTTGAGACTGGATGAACTTATGCCTGCGCCATAAGGGAAGTAAACAACATCTACCCCCATGTCTTTCAGGTAATCATATTTCCCTGCCCAATCATCTCCAACTACGAATATGTCAAAATTGAGTTTTGCAACTTTATCCGTATGGTCTAATGAACGTTGCGGAATTACAACATCAGGACCTTTAATAGCTTTCATCAGCGCAATTCTTTCTTCAAACGGAATTATCGGAGTCGACTTGTAACTTGCAACGAGTTCATCGGTATTAACGCCGACAATTAAAATATCCCCTAATGCTCTTGCGTATTCAATCATTTTCAGATGATTGATATGTAACATATCAAATGTTCCCGATGTATAAACTACTGTTTTATTTCCTATCATTATGATACTCCCTGTAATTGTTTTACCTTAATCGCATTAATAGACAACAAGAGGTTTTCCAATAAATCATCAATGTCTGACATTGTAGTATTACCTATATGTGCAACTCTAAACATTTTGTTACCGAGTTCCCCGCCACAAGGATTTACACATATTTCATAATTTTCTCTTAAATATTTGACAACATCATTCGCATTAACCCCTTCCAAAACCACAGGTGTGACTGTATAAGATTTTGGATAATCAGGAATAGTTAATCCTGACTCCGTCGCTCTTTTTCTGAAATAATTTGCTTTATCTTGAACTATTTTTATCCAAGCATCTTTCCCGCCGGCTTTTTCAATAAGTTCAAGCATATCTTTTAATTCATACATTATAGAAACCGTAGTCGTAAAAGGAGTTTGCCCTCTTTCAATATTCTTAAAATACGATTTAAAATCGAAATAATATGAATTAGGATTTCCTTCTCTATTTATTTTATCAACCATTCTTTTACTGAATGCAACAATTGACATCCCAGGCGATAAACAAAGACCTTTTTGCGAGCTTATAATAGTTACATCAATTCCCCATTTTTCCATATCATAATCATCAGCCAAAAATGTTGAAATCGCATCAACAATCAAGTACATATTATTTCTTTTGCAAAAATCACTGATTAATTTTATATCATATAATTTGCCGGAAGAAGTTTCATCAAGATTCACAAATAATGCGGTATAACCCTTATTTTCATAAGGTTCTAAATCTTTTGCTTCTATTACCTCATTCCATTCCAAATTAATTGAATCGTACGGAATATTATACCACTTTAAAAGTTCACAAAACCTGTGCCCGAAACTTCCGCCGTTTATAACTAAAGCCTTATCATTTTCCCCCATGCAATTATCCACAACCGCATCCATTGCACCTGTTCCTGAAGCCGCAAGATAAATTGTTGTGCAATTTTCAGCACCCATCATTTTTGCAACTTTTGCTAAGCATTCTTTTACCATATTGCCATATTCTTGAGTTCTAAAATATGTATAACCTTTTTCAAGTACGTTTTTCGTACTAGGATACATTTCAACAGGTCCGACAATGAATTGTTTCATTAATTACTATCTCCGATTAAATCCTTCATAACTTCTTTTTCTGTTTCCGAAAGTTTTATGTATGCATTATGCCCGAAGCCAAATTTTTTGGGATACGCCATATAATCACCAAAAATATCTGATAAATATTGTTCAGGTTTATTTATACACATAGCCTGAAAACCTTCAAACTCAATTTCTTTCAGCGGGAAAATTGTTTCATAAGAATAAACCCATAAAGGTTCGGTATATGAATAATCTAAACCGCATTGAATATCGCTGTTTTCGACAAAAATATTTGGTATAAGTTCTGAATTTAGTTCTTTTATTTTTTGCAAAACTTTGTCTGAACTGCTATAATTTTTATTTTTATTTAATTGGTTTCTTATTTTTTGTAAATATTTAGTTTTAAGTATTCTATTTTCTTTATTTTCAACCGAATTTGCATAATCGCATGGAAAAATATCAACAAACAAATGAGAGCATCTTTTGTGCTTAACTTTAATAATAGTTTGCGCTTTACCCAAATAAGTCTGTTCAGCATATATATCGTGATTTCTTGATGTGTTATTAAATGCATCAATTATCTTTTCATAATCTTCTCTCATCATACTTACGTCAATATCGTCATCCCACGGTATAAAACCTTTGTGACGGACAGCCCCTAGAAGTGAACCAAAATCAAGCCAGTATCTTAGTCCGTTTTGTTTGCATACATAGTCAAATTCTTTTAAGAGAGCAAGATTCGCAAGTTGAATATCTCTTATTTGTCCGGTGGCCGGCGGAAGTGTTGTTATATCAACATTATTCCTTTTATATTTTTCAAAAGGATTTTCTTTTTGTTTTTTAATATATTCAGTTTTGGGAAATTTAATTTTTATACCCAAAATATGCAAAATTTTGTGTGTCACCCCGTAATCTTCAAGCGAAAATATTTTTGAAAATAGGCTCATAACCATAATATCCCATTTTGGGGGCATATAAAATTATCCCCAAATATCTTAACTTACTTATAACTCGGAACTATCCATTCCTTAATAAGTGTAGCACGAATATAATAAAAAAAATATATATGTTAAATTTTGTTTTATTTTGATTCAGATATATCAAATTATATTTTTTTAGGGTTTAATATTTTATAAATATAACCCTCGGAAATTAAATTCATGTACGATATCACAGTTCAATCTTATAATTTAAATAAATCCCCAAACCCATATAGCCAAATCTATTCATCGAAAAAATATTTATGGCTGAAAGATCCGTTTGTAAATTCAAATAAAAAACACCCTAAAGAAGAAGCCGCAGGACTTATTTTGGCTACCGCATCCCTTTTGATGCTGTCAAAAGGGATTCAGAAAAATGCTAAAAAAGTACTTTTGGTATTAAAAAAGTACACTGATAAAAAATATCAAAAAACATTCTTTGATGATTCAAAATCTAAAAAAAATTTTTATAATTTTACCGGCAGAAAAATTGATTCATTTATTCATAAATCAGAAAGCCTTAATAACATCATCTCACTCAAAGATATTTTGTTTATGAAGTTGATGTATGAATCTAAACCTACAAAATGGATTCATTCTTCAATTTCGGAATTGTTTGAAAAAATTTCAAGACATACAGTCTCAAAATCATATAGAAAAACTCAAAAAGAATTTGATAAAATGTATAATATTTTTGACAAATTTGATGAGTACCTTTTGAAACACCCCGTAAAAGATAAAACCTATGCGTACAAAGATAAACAACTGACTTTTGAGGAAATGATAAAAGAAGCAAAAAGTTGCAGAGAAAGTGTAAGACTTGTTGTAAATTCATTTATAGCAAGACCGACACAACAAATTCGATATGAAAGTATTAAAGACTCGACATCATCATTATATTCAAGATTTTGGAACGAATCATTTAAAGGTTTTTGGACAAAAGAAAATAAATTTAAAAGAAAAGAAATGTGGCAAACTTTTATTGCTGCCGAGCAGGTTAAACTAAATAAAACCGAACTTGCAACGCAAGTTGCTTTTGCAAGAAATATGCTTTCTTACACGCCAAAAGCGAAATCAAGATATATTTCAGGGTATCTTAAAAATATAGATTCTGTTATTCCGCAGGAAGATATTGAGGGAGCAAATATTTTAAAAAGGCTTGAATGGTATATTCAGGATAATTCTGCGTTAACTGTAAATAAGGAAAATTTTATATACGAACTTGATAAATTGGAAAAACATCAATCCGTTGTGTCAGCGGATGCAAAGATGAGTGAATCTAATATAAAAGATAAAAAAACAAATATAAGAATGATTCGCACAATGGTAAATGATGACGGAACGGGCGAACTTGATGATATGATAAACATATACAGGCGTTTAGCACCTTTCGAGTTATCAAAATCCGGGGCCTTGGATGTTGCCCGCAAATCCGTTGAATCATTTGACCGTTCTGTTCATCTTGAAACAGGAGAATTGTATGATAAACTCCGAGATTTAGATATCGGTTCGGCTCCGACTGATGTCCTGACCTTGGTATTTTCTGCATGGATGATTGTATCTGCGTTGGATAAAGCTAAAAATCATGAAGAAAAAAAATCCATATTATTAAAATCAGGTATTCCGATTATTGGTGGTGTTGCCACAACTCTTATTTCGGCAACGAAACTTTTATCGAGCGGAAAATCAATTATGTTAGGGTTTATCTCAGGTCTTATTTTAAACAGAATGGGTTTAATTGCAGATGATATAAGAAAAGAAATAAGATCTGATAAAAAATCATAAAATTAGCAGACCTGCAACAACAAATTTTCATCTTAAAAAAGTAATTTACCGCATTTATTTTGAATAAACATTTAAAATTTGCGGGATGACAGAGATATTTATGTCGTTTTTCAATTTCATTTTTTCTCCGTCTATGTGACAGGCAACCCAGTTATTTTTTATAGTTAATTTATTCGTTTTAAAATATTTAGTTTTTTTTGTATTAAATTTTATATTCAAAAGGATTTTCAGAAATTCAATAAAAAATGAAACGGGATTTTTGGTATTTAGAACAAAAACATCCATAAGTCCGTCGTCAAGTTCATTTTTTCTTCCGACAGAAACCCAATTCCGATACATATTTGCAGAATTTGCAACAATTACACAACTTGCATTGATTCTTATATCTCTACCGGCAACATTTATATCATAAGGTCTGGGATTAAGTTTCAATGCAAAAATTATACCTGCCAGAAAATACGCAAAATAACCAAAATCATTTTTTATGGATTGAGGAGTTTTACAAATTATATCAGAATCGTACCCAAATCCGCATCGTAAAAAAGATGGCAAATTATTTATATTAAGAGCGTCAATTTTTTTGATATTATTTTTATCAATAATTTTTAATGCTTTTTTTAAATTTGACGGAATACCCAATTTTGCAGCAAGCAAATTTGCAGTTCCGCATGGAATTATAGCAAGAGTCATATCCGTTCCTGCGATAATTCTTGCAACCTTATTAACTGTCCCGTCACCGCCAACCGCAAAAATAGTGTCATATCCGTTTAAATCAGTATTATCAAGTTCATCTATTGATACAAATTTAAACAAACTGCATCTTTTCAGCAGAAATTTATGTATTATTTTTTTGTGGAGAATTGCTTTTTTGCGGCCTGCATTATAGTTGAAAACGACAAGAGCATTTTTCATTTAACATTTGCCCCCGATAAGTCTTATCAGTTTTATATAAAACAAAATAAATATTAATGCAAGTAAATACCCTCCGATAACATCTGTCGGATTATGCACCCCTAACCAAATTCTGCTGAAACCTTCAAATAAAATCCACAATATAGCAAAACATATCCCAGTAATTTTTAGAATTTTATTTTTGCAATATTTTACGAGGTAAAATATTATAAGTCCGTAGAGGGTTGTCGTAATGAAAGTGTGATTAGACACAAAACTAAATGACGTTTTATGGACAAATAATTGCATTTCAACAGGAGGCCTTGGTCTTTGCACTACATTTTTTAATATTTTGTTAAAACAATATGCAACCATAGGAGATGATACAAAAATTATCAAATCAATCAGTAAATATTTTTTGAAAAAGTAAATTCCGCCAATAATAAGCGGAACATACAAACAAATGTTGTAAAGCCATGAACCTGCCATATCAGGTATGGAAACAGGCAGATTTTTTAATAATTCCTGAACGGATAATATAACACCTCTGTCCCATTGAGTAACAACAGGACAGGTGTTTACAATAATTGAATAAATTATAAATAATATTACAAGTACAATAATACTTTTTTTCACTTTATTATCCTTAATGGCATCCGCATCCTGCACAGTGCCCATCGCAAGCGTGTTCAGGTTTTTCGGTTGAGCAGAAGTGATCTCGGTCAATGTAATATTCTCCTTCAAGCGGGAATATTGTCATCCATAGATTTTCTCTCCAATCTTTATCAAGAATTTCTTTGACTTCAGATGAATACTTGTCAATTTCTGCTTTAATTTGAGGATTTGTAAGGTAATCTGCAGCGCCTTTATGTGTTTCGTAAGGTTTAAATTCTTCGTAGTATTTTCTCAATACATCAGGTCTGTCAACAATCATACAAGGACGAAGCATATTGCCGTCTTCATAAGGAATACCGTTTCTTATTGCAGTCATAAACGGAGAAGCCAAAGCCTCTGTTAATGTGCAATCTTTAAGATTATGAGTAGCCAAATGAACAAATGTACAAGGTTCAACATCCCCTCTTGGATTAACATGAATATATTGGCGGCCGCCTGCGATACATCCCATCATTTCAGGTCCGTCACCCCAAAAATCAACTGTCATCATAGGCAAAGTATTTCTTGCATTATAAACGGCTTTTAAAATTTGACGTCTTTGCTGTGCGTTCGGTGTCATACTGACATCAGGACTGTCTCCGACAGGAACATAATGGAAAAACCAAGTCCATAAGCATCCTTTATCAGATAACATCTTCATAAAATCGTCCGAAGTAACCTCGTCACAGTTTTGACTTGTAGCTGTAACGGAAGCACCGAAGAAAATTCCTGCTTCTCGAAGCATATCCATCTTTTGCATAACCATATCAAAACATCCGTCCCCTCTTACGGCATCAGTGTTTTCTTTTAAACCGCCTAATGAGAACATCGGCTGAACATTGCCAAGTCTTTTAAGCGTTTCTACCGTTTTTTCGGTAATCAAAGAACCGTTAGTGAATGTGATAAATGTGCAATCGTTAAATTCTTCGCAAAGTTCAAGAAATTCTTTTCTTGCAAAAGGTTCTCCACCTACGATTGGGAAAATATGAATACCCATCACATCTCTTGCTTCGGTAAATATTTCTCTCCATTTATCTTTTGTCAAATCTTCTTTGACATCATATTCGTGTGCCCAGCAGCCTTTGCAATTGAAGTTGCATCTTTTTGTAATACTTGCCAAAAGTACAGTAGGCGGGAAGAAACCGTTTTTCTCATTAAATTCCGAACGCTTTCTCAAATTATCGCCGTAATAGCCATTTACAAAAAAGTTTTTAATCCATTTATTACGACAATTAGGGTGAAGTTCGGTTAAAATTCTTTTCCACCAGAAAAGATGTGCGTGTTCAGTTTCAAAAAGCCATTGCATCCTTTTAGCGTGATTAATACCGCCTTTTGACCCCGAAATTTTTTCAAATATTTTTGCAAGATTTATCAGTTTTTCTTTACTGAAATTGTGCCCGAGATAATTTATAGCCGAATCTATTGCAAGATTGCTTAACTGTAATTTTATTCTGTCAAAAGCACCCATAGAGTTGGATTGCCATACTGTTGATTGTTTTTCTACTCTCATATTGTCTCCTTTAATTTTCCCTATAAAAAATTATACTACAAAAATTTTTGACAAACTCTTGTAGTATAACTAATTATTTAATATTGTTCTTTAGCATTACCATTTATGAACTGCAAATGCCATCAAAAATACCTGGCTGAATGCCTGAAGTGCGGCTGAAATTGGTGTAATCCAATCATTTCCGGCAATTCTTCTTGGAACAACAATCGTATCTCCTGCATAAACTTTTGTTCTTTTGTGTGCTTTTACTGCTCTGCCGTTTACTCCGACTTTATATACTCTGAATCTGTTTGCATTAGGAGTATATCCGCCAACTTCTCTTATGTAATCTCTGACTCTTGTTCCGTTTTTATAAATGAATGACTGCTCATTATAGACTTCACCGATAACGCTGACATGATTAGACATTCTCGGAATATAAATGTCATCTCCGTCCTGAATTTCTATATTATCAACTTTATCGATTTTTTTGATGTCATCGGTTTTAATATTAAGAGCGATTTGACCGGTATATCTTTCGGATAATTTTCCTTGGGAAATTTGCAATTGCGCTATTGTTTCTAATTTAGTCTGTTGGTCTTGTTCGGATTGTTTATATCCGCTTGCAAGTTTTCCTTGAATCAACTGGATATCACGTTCGTTGTTCTTTTCCGCAATATCAGTCTGTTTAGCCTTCAAGTTCGTTCTCTTGAATACTATCCCTCTTAAATTCGCATCTTCAGTCAAACCGCCTGCCATTTCAATAACATCAGACAATTTTTGACCTTTGACAAATGAGAATACTCCCGGTTCTTTAACATAGCCTGAAACTTTAACAGTCTTAATTACTTCATTGTTTCTTAATGTTCTGAAGAACACTTTTGATTCAGGTGCAATACTGATGGATTTGATTCTATCATAACTTACCATCAAATCATACATATAATAAATGCTTGTGCTTCCTCCCGGCGGTGTTATTTCGACTGCTACATTTTCGGTCGGAATTAATTGATTTGAATTTTCAGTACCGACTTTTAATCTTAAATTACCGTCATTTCTTGATGTTTTATATTCATTTTCATCTGTTTTAATATCTGATTCCATAAATTTAATATTTGACAGTACATCTGCCAATGTCATATTTGTCATATAAGGCATATGTTTTGGAGTATTTATGCATCCGTAAACATCAACAAACTGTGAATTTGTACTTTTATAAATAGTAATAACATCTCTCGGCTGAAGCAACGGGTCATTCATTCCTGAGAAAAATTCTTTTAAAAATACAGGAATAATTTCGACATTTCTGCCGTCACCTGAAATTCTTCTTATTACGGCCTGATTTGTAAATGTTTCTTCCAAAAATTCGTCTTCATTTTTCAAAATTTCTGAAAGTCTCATTCCTTCGTGATAAACATAAGTCGCAGGGTGTTTAATATTACCCTGAATTGCTATTGTATTTTCGGAATTGTTATATGTTTCTTTGAATTCAACGGATTCACCGTTTGAGAGTTTTGAATTTATTGCATTATCCCACTTAACTGTTCTTGCAATTCTTTGATTGGCATTTCTGTCAAAACCTGTCATTATAACATCATCTTGTCTTGTAGTAACAAGTAATCCACCTGCATACTTAACCAAATCCTTAAGTGTTTCTCCTGTTTTCAATTCGTAAATACCCGGTTCTTTTACGCCGTTTTTGAGAGCAGCAACACTTCCTATTTTTCCTACAAATATTGTATCATTAGGTTTTACCATTACAGTTGTGTTTTGTCCTAAAAATATCGGATAATAAAGGTCTGTACTCTTTTTGTTATACATAACATTTCTCAATGTACCTGTTTTCTTGATTCCGCCTGCTGCTCCTAAAGCATCCATAAGTGTAGAATTGTTACCGATTAAAACTTTACCCGGTCTGCCGACTTCACCATATACATATATAGGGAACTGACTGCCTGATAATACGCTCAATTTTATACGCATATTATTATACTTGCTTCGTGCAATTGAATTTACATCATTTTCAACTTCGCTTAATGTTCTTCCTTCTGCTTTTATCAAGCCTATACCGGATATGAAAATCGCACCGCTTGAAGATACTTCTGTTTGACTTGACGGAGTAACAAGATTTGCACCTGTCATCCCCATCATATCTACCGAATCTCCATAGGCATTGACAATTAATCTTGTACCGATTGTGAGTCTGTAACCGCCATCATATTTGCCTGTTGCTGATGATGCATCAATAGGATTTGTGAAATGATCATAACCCTTTTGGCGTAAAATCGTACCGGAAACTTTATTTTCTTTTCCGTTGAACATTTCTTCTATTTGACTGCCTGCAACATAGTGTGCTTCATCAATACTTTGGTGATTATCTTCAAATACATCTTTTAGTCCCAAAGCATCAGATTCTGTGACGGCAAAAGCCACCTGCATATTGCAAAATACTAATATAAGCAGGGTGGCAATTATTCTTTGAAATTTTTTCATTTTATATATCCTTTATTATATCTTTTACTATATACACATAGCAATAATATTCAAAAAAAATATTATTTGCTACTATTATGTAATAGCAATTTCCATTAATGATTTTATTGCAGGCCATTCTAATTTCCACAAGCCCGATGCATCAAGCGCATAGTTGCCTACGCATGCAAGTTTACAATCTTTACATTTGTTAACAGTTTCTATAAATACAGGGTCACTGATAACATCTTTTAAAGAACGACCTTTTACGCTAATAAACGGTTTTCTGTCATAACAGCGGAGCATATCACCGTTTGAATAAATAACGGTCGCAATTCTTGGCCAATGACATTCATAATAGTTTTTCTTTGCAATAATGTAATCCATAAAGTAATAAGAGTTTCTTATCGGATAACCTTGTTTTTTAAGTTCTTTAATCTTAATAAACATTTCTGATAATTGGTCATTTTCAAGTTCCGTGTTTACGACATTTTCGGCTTCTTCAGGTCTTGAAGCCGCTTTATTTACTGTAAAGTATAACAAGATATCCGCATCTTTGCAGTACTGAGCAACTTCTTTAATCTGTTCAAAATTAGTCTGCGTTGATACTGTACAGCAAATATAAATTCTCATTTTCGGAGAATGAACTTTATGGTATTCAATACCGCTCATTACTCTGTCACAAATCCCAGGTAAATGACGAATATCATCGTGCGCTTTACCGACAGCATCTAAAGAGCAGAACATAAGATCGGTGTATTGCCCAAATCCCGGATTTTCTTCCAAAAACCACCCGTTTGTTGCGATTTTTGTATATAAACCTGCATCGTGAGAAGCCTTACAGATTTCGGTGAAATCTTTCCTCAACAATGGTTCACCGCCCCAAAGAATACTGTCCATATAACCGATTTGACCTGCTTCAGTCAGTAATCTTACGATTTCTTCGGTCGACATATCATCTTGTCCCTTTTTGGATTTCCAAAAACAAAAATCACAGTCGCAGTTGCAGGCACTTGTGACCATTAATGAAAAACATAATGGTTTCGGATTTTTTGAAAGTCTGCTTTGTATACATTCCAAAGCACCGCCAAATAAATGTCTGTAATATTTGATTCTTTCTAAAGTCATACTATTTCTTGATTGCATTTTCTTCCTCGTTTTCCTTTATATTCTTTATCTTTCTTCTCTTAATTAAATCTGCAAAAGCCTCAATTCTTGTTATATTCCCTGCTTTACCCGTTTGTTCATCAAGCACAAGTTCGAGTATGGGGATGTTTTCCTGTCTGCTGACTTTTGGTAAAATATTTTGAGCCACGATTTCCGGCATACAGGAAAATGGCATTATATGTATTATACCATCAATACCGTTTTTTGCAGCAAATACCGTATCGCCTACAGTTTCAAGACATTCCCCGCCTATTGCGCGTTTCATATAATCTTTAGCAAAGCGTACGCAGCGTTCACGATGAGATTCTTTTTTATAAAATATCGATGGCTGTAATACATGTTCTAACCAATCAGAGAAAAATATTTGCCTTTGGACTTCTATACCGAGTTCGCCCAATGTTTTTTCTATTTCCTGATTGGTGTAGGGGTCTAATAATACAAAAAATTCCCCCAAAAGATAAACTGTCGGTACAATTTTATCTTTATCTATAGGAATTTTTGCAAAATCTTCAATTACCCGTTGTTTTAATTTTTTACATTCTCTGACGGATGTTGTTTCTCTTATGATTTCGTACCATTTTTTATAGCATTTTTCTGCATCGCCTTTATTCAGTTCTCTCGGTCTTGTGTAGAACATCAGTTTTTCGGCTTTATCTATTGCAAATGCTTTGTTAAACCCGGTACTAAAGCCTTTATAATATCTGTAAGGATTCCAGCATCTTGTTACATGCCAAAACGCTTCAAGTGTTTGTTTCATTTTACTTTGGTACATATCAAATACGCACATATCAAATTTGTAACCGAGTTTTTTTAAAGTTTTTTGGGCCATTTTGGTATAATTGCCAAACCTGCAAGACCCCGGAGCCTGAAACATCATTAGTGTATTTGCACCATTCTCAAGTGCCATTATGTAATTGGCAAGATTGAGTTTATACGGTAAACAAATTCCTTCAATACTGTTTTTAACTCCGATTTCAAGCGCTCTGTTTGTGTTTTGCGGAGGCATAACAATTTTTGCCCCCAAAGAACTGACTAATGCGCCCATAGACAAATCGATATTGCCCATTCTCGGCCAGGCTACAACTCTGTCTTTTGTCGCTATAGAGTGGTCTTGTTGTGCATAACGCTCTTTATAAAATTGTTTTTCTTTAGATTTATTCAATGTTTAATCTTCCACTATTATCGGGTTAGAATAGGCAAAACCTTTGCCGTTTAATTCCGTTTCAACTCTGTACTTACCGAATTCGGACAGTTTGAATTTTAAATTTTTGGAATTTGTCGTGTTTATTTTTGTACCGTCTTTAACTACTGTTATTTTTGTCTTTCTATTACATTCTACATTAATATAAGTGTCGTTGTCCAATTTTATAATATTACCGCTTTGAGCAGTTTTATTTTTATTAGATATATAAATTTTGGGAACATCTTTACATACTGACACGTTTGCAATTATATTATTTCCGTTTTTTAATGCGTTTAATATCTGCTCTTTTGCTTTTTCAAAATTTTGACTCAATTCTTCTTTTAAATAAATTTGGTTAAGTATGGTTTTGAATGAATATTCATAAGAAAGCACTTTTACAGGTATTATATATTTTGAAATTTTAAATTCATGGGCATCACTTCCTGAGATTGCCGGAACGATTTTTCCATTTTTGTTATTCAGTTCGTCCCACCATTCCAGCGTTTTTTGATACGGTTTTGTTATCAGATTTTGTTTAAACAGATACGAATACGCCATTGTAAAAATATTGCGTTCATCATACTTATCACCCCACTGTGAAAACAAATTCCATATTTCTATACCGTCGGGAATAATATTTTTATCAGTCCATTTCAACGGCTTATGCAAGTTTTTACGTTGCTCTGACTCGTCAGGATGAGCAGCAAACCCAAAACCACCATTAATTTTTACCATATCAACATTATCCTGGCAATTATCCGAAGGAGGGATTAGTTTATTTATACCCAATGCAATATAATGATTGCCGTAATCGGGGGAAATTTCTTCGCCCTTTATTACATAAATACCGTTAATAACCCCTTCCTGCACATCAAAATTGTTGTGGTCTGTTATTATAATCCAGTCTAATCCGGCTTTTTTTGCCGAATTTGTTATGGTTTCAATATCCCCTGAACCGTCAGAGTACAAGGTGTGAATATGAATTGCACCAAAATATTTGTATTTATCTGTTGTATTTTTCTTCATCTATTTTACTGAAAGTAAGATTTTTTGTTTTTCTGTTTGAGATAAATCGTCTTTTTCGGGTTCAATGTTCTTGAGTTTTTGTCGTTTTTTGCGCAAAAGCATATCAGCAAAGGCTTCAAGCCTTGTAATAAACCCTGCTTCACCTGTGTGTTCGTCAGTATTGAGGTGCAATAACGGAACTCCGAAATCTTTTGCGTGATGTTCAATTTCATCTACCATGAGCGAATCAGGTCCGCAACCAAACGCAGAGAGTGCAATTATGCCGTCAATTTTATTTTTTAGTAAATAATGTGCCGCTGTTGCAGTTAAATCAAGTTCGTTTGCCCAATACTGCGTTTCATCAAGTTCATTGAGCGCATTTATTGCATCATCTCTTTGAATATTTAAGGATGTATAAACCTTTATATCCATCTTTTCAAGTTTTTTTATCAGGTTAAGAGAAATTCTTTCATCAAACAGGTTGTATCCATGTGCCATAATTACAACTGATATCGGTTTGACAAGTTCGATGTTTTTCTTTTCGCAGATTCCGTTAAGGGCATTATTTAGTGCCGTAGTGTAATTAATGCCTGATTCTGTCATCATTCTGAAATTATCATAACATTCCCAGCCTGATTCTATTGCCTGTTTAACAAGTTTTTTATCCGTAATTCCTAATGATTTTGCACTTTCAAACCAAAACTGCTTAAAACCGAGTTTTTCCGTTTTGTCAAAAGTCGGCTCTATCATATTAAAAGGCTTGTCTATAACATTTCTGATAATTTCCGGCAATCCTCTGATTTTACTGCAATTATTAATTTTGTATCCTGTAGATTGAATTGACGGAATAAAAATATCTGTTATTCCTTTTTCAAGCAAATTTACGACATGACCAACAAAAACTTTTATAGGCAGGCAAGTTTCCGATGCAACATACTTGTTGCCGTTTTTTATAATTTCTGCGGTCGTTTTATCAGACAGTACAACTTCTACCCCTAACGCATTAAAAAATCCGTAGTAGAAAGGGTAATTTGTATAATATGAAATCGCTCTTGGGATTCCTATTTTTTTTATTTTTCGGTTATCAAGTGTCATTTGGTATCCTTTAGAAAAATAAAAGTTCCAAAATTATATTATCATAAAAATATTTTACATAAAATATTTTATTTCAATCCTGCAACAATCAGGCAAATCAATGCTATCGGAACAATGTATTTTAGTCCGAAATTAAATAATTTCGCAGACATTTTATTTTTTATTATAATTTGTCCGTTAATTTTCAGATACCAACCTGAAATAATGCATAAAAACAAAGTATTCAACGGAAGCATAATATTTGAGGTCAGAAAATCTAAAAATTCAAAAAGCGTTTTATCAAATATTTTTAATCCGTTCAAAAGTCCAAATGATAGTGTTGTCGGAATTGCTATAAGCGAAATTATTGTAAATAAAATTGTGCAGGCCTTTACTCTTGAAATTTTAAATCTTTCAACAAGAGTTGCGCAAGGTCCTTCAACAATACTTATTCCTGATGTTACCGCAGCGCAAAACAACAAAATAAAAAACGCAGAAGAAATAAGATTTCCAAACGGGATTTGTGAAAATATTTTCGGCAAAGTTACAAAGACAAGCCCCGCACCGGAGTCAGGAAGCATCCCGAATGAAAACACAGCAGGGAAAATCATTATCCCCGCAAGAATAGCAAAAGTTGTATCTGATAAAATTATTGTATAGACCGATTTTACAAGCGTTTTATCTTCCTTTATATAACTTCCGTATGTTAATAAAGCCCCCATCCCAATACTTAACGTAAAAAAAGCCTGACCTAATGCAGCAAGTAACATGTGCGAATTAAGTTTTGAAAAATCAGGCTTGAACATATATTCCAAACCCTTGTGTGCGTCAGGAAGATTTAGCGAAATTATTACAAGAAAGACTAATATCAAGGCAAGCATAGGCATAAAAATTTTATTAGCCTTTTCTATTCCGTTTTTGAGCCCTCTTGCGGTAAAAAATACGCATAAAAAGATAAATAATAGTGTTAGGATACACGGATATACTGGTTCACTTATGAAAGATGAAAAATATTGTCCGTAATCTTTTATTCCCGTTGATGAAAAACTTTTAAATATATAGTTAATAATCCAGCCGCCGACTATAAAATAGAAGGCTGAAATTAAAATTCCAGTTACAGGGTTTAATGCTCCGAGCGGTTTAAGGTTTTTGTTAATTGATTCATAAGCGCCCACACATTCTTTTTGGGTAAGTTTACCGACATAAAGTTCATTTAAAAGCGGAATAAAACATATTGTGCATATAAGTATTATATAAACCGCAAGAAATATTGCACCGCCGTTTTGTCCCATCACATAAGGAAATCGCCAAATATTGCCCAAGCCGACCGCAGAACCTATTGCGGTTACTATAAAAGCATATTTAGATGTCCATGCCGGTCTTTTATCCACTTGTTTCTTCTGTTTCTTTTACTTCCGTTTTAATTTTATATGCTTTAGTTGAAATTTGCATCAATTATAAAGTGTAAATTTTCAAAATTAAATAAGCAGTTTAATAATGGTAAACTGCTTATTATTTTATAATTGGGTATTTAAAGTATTTTCTTTTCAAATGCAGTTTTAGGCATTGCGCAAATCGGGCATTTGTAATCATCAGGTTCTTTGTCTAAATCTCCGACATACTCAAATCCGCATACTTTGCATACATATACAGGCTTATTAGAGTTATTATCATTTTCTTTTGGTGCATATTTATTAATAATTGCTTCGGTTACTTCTCCATGGTGTTTTTCCTGAAGTGCGAATTCTCTCACCTGCTCTACTGCTTTTTCATCAACTCCCATAGATGCAAGTTTATCTGCAAGTTGATTTATATTATTTTCGCCTTTGTATTCTGCTTTTGACAGCCCTCTGACCATCTGCCAAAAAGTATCATAAATAATTATATTTGGTATAATAAATTAAAAAGGGGGAAAGAAATGAAAAAAGTTATTGTTTTGAATGCGGGTCCGAGGAAGAATTTTAATACTGCGAAGATGTTAAAAGAAGCGCAAAACGGTGCACAGTCTGTTGGTGCGGAAGTCGAATATTTCAATCTTTACGACTACAGTTTTTTAGGTTGCAGAAGTTGTTTTGCTTGTCAGCGCAAAGGTTCAGTAACAAATAATGTCTGTGCAATCAAAGACGATATAAGACCAATACTTGAAAAATGTGCCAAGGCAGATGCAATAATAATAGGTTCGCCTGTTTATTTCTCTTATCCGACCGGAGTATTCAGAAATTTTGTTGAAAGGCTTATGTTTGCTAACCATACTTATATGGTTGATAAAGAAAGAGGCGGATGTAAATCTCAATTAGACAGAACAATTCCTGTCGGAGTAATTTTTACAATGAACTGCCCTGAGGACTTGGCTCATCAAATTAACTATGATGTAATTTTAGATGAAAATGTAAAATGTTTGAATCACGTATTAGGATATGCGCAGGGATTATATGCCTATGATACATATCAATTTGCAGATTATTCAAAATACAACTGTGACCTTTTTGATGAAAGTCACAAGGCAAAAGTACGAGATGAACAATTCCCGAAAGATTTGCAAAAAGCATTTGATTTGGGCAAAAAATTAGTTGAAATGGAATTTTAAATTCTACACTTTAAAGTTTTTACAATTTTTGGGGCATAAATTTTTGCAATTTTTATCATAACACTCGGGCTCGGAATGAATGGATATTGATGCATTTGGATACATGTTTCGGATTTGATTTTCAATATCATCGCAAATTTGATGACATTGGCAAAGTGAAGTATCACTCGGAAATACCAATACAAAATCAATATCCGTTGATGGTCCGACCTGACGTGCTTTCAGAGTGCCGTCTTTAAGTTTTGCATTGCTGCTGAGATTAATTATTATATTGCTCAAATTTGTTATGTCTTCACTGGGCAAAGAATAATCCAAAAGCCTCATTACTGATTGTTTTACTATTTTATGCCCCGTTTTACATATAAAACATGCAACAAGAATTGCAATTATCGGGTCTAAGAGATTATATCCGGTATATTTTATCAGGAGTAAACCAAGTAACACCCCGAATGATGAGTAAATATCTGCTCTAAGATGTTGAGCATCTGCATACAAAGATATTGAATTTGCTTCTTTAGCAGTTTTAAAAAGTAAGGAACTTACTATTATATTTGTAAGAACTGCAATCAGCATAACTGCTATACCGAGATTATTTTCAGCAGGTGTAATGTCTCCGAGAATTATTTTTTTTGAGGAACTGTAAATAATAAAAAATCCCGCAAGAATTATTACCCCCCCCTCAATAAACCCTGCCATATCTTCGTATTTCCCATGTCCGTAAGGATGATCTTTATCAGCAGGCTGAGAGGATTTAACAACAGAAAAGAATGTCAGAACAGATGCACTAAAATCACTCAAGGAGTGAATTGCCTCTGATATTATGCTCATACTCCCGGACACAATTCCGATTATAAGTTTTAATCCTGTCAGAACAATATTTGAAAGTACCGAAACCCCTGCGGTAAGTTGTTTTTTTCTGTTTATATCCATTAAAGCGCCTCTGTTTATTCTACACATTATATATCTTTAACGGATATTTAGCAATTTTTAAATTTTTAATAATTCATCCATAAATTTTTGAAATTTTGAATTAAATTCGGACATTTTTGTTTGTATTTCTGCAATAAATTGTTCTCTAAATGCATTAAAATATTCTGTTGCCGCAATACTTCCGTTCTTTTTGCCAAGTGAACTCATTTGTTCTTTGAGTTCGTCCAAATTCTCAACATTACCTAAATCTTTGATTCGTTCGGGCTTTTGATTTTTGGTTATTCTCTGAACTCTTGGAGCGGGTTTTATTGTTTTGGAAAGTTTAGCCGGAATATCTTCTGCTGTATTTGCGGCTTCTGACAAACTTAATTCCGCCGGTTGCTTTATAATCTGTGCCATATAATAATCAAGTTTTTCCTCAATTTTTCGTTTTTTGAGTTCATCGGGAGTGAGTTCGTAAACTATATGATCGGAAGATATATGAGGTTTACCTTTATCTTTTGTGCGCAAAATTTTATTTGTTATCATATCAATACTTATAAAATTCATGGTTTTGTCCTTATTTACTTTTTCAAAAGACAAATATGGCATAGAACTTCCGTAACTGCCTACAACTTTTTTCAAAACTTTCAGAGTCCCCCCATCATCAGTATTAAGCGAAAACCCAAGAATTGTTCCGCTTGGTGTAGATTTTGGAGTCAAATGAGGAGGAAAATCATTTTCCGGTTGTCCAAAAAGTTTAGTTATATTTTTTACAATATTTTTTGATTTTTGGGTGATTAATTCAGCATAACTTTCACTTGTAAGACGTGGCGGTTTGTGGACAGGACGATTTTTGGATTCCGGATTTCTGTCCACAAATTTGGGTAGTTTTGAATCAGTTTTAGTTTTTGTTTCACTTAACTTTGCAGTCCGTAATTGAGAAATTTCTGTTTTGTTGACTGCAATTTTATTTTCTTTATCTTTTTCAAGCCATGCTTTTCTTGCGGGCGTCATTCCTACCTTTGGCATAGGAATTTCACCTGATTCTAATTTTCTTATATAATCCCCGTAGTTTTGCAGTTTTTCATCGGCAATATTTATAAATTTCTCAGGCTGAGCCTTGACCATTCGCTCATTATTCATGTATTTCAATTCCCTTGGAAGCATATGAGCATGACGCTTCAGGTAATTTGCAATAAGTCTGTCCTTGCCGTCCACTACAATACCGTTAAAATCCACCGAGCCGTTATCAATACTTATATAAAGAATATTATCCCTTGTCTGACTGCGCATAATCTCTATTGTATCTTTTGAGTCGGGAAGCCTGAAAACAATTCCCGACTGACGCTTTGGTATTAAATCGGAATAACCTTTTTTAATTAGTGAACCAAGTTGAGGGTTTTTAATGGTATACTTCGCAAAAAAGTTTTTTATAAAATCAAGATTTTTGTGTATATTTACGATTTTAACCTGCAAATCCTGCGGAAGTTTTGCAGGAATCCCATAATTAATGCGCATCCCGAAACTGACTGTGTTTGTTTCAATATTGCGCATATAAGGAACGGATTCCTGATTTGATTTATGCTGATTAGAATTATTTGCGGAATATATTCTTACACTTGTAATACTGTTTATTCTCATACAAAGACCTGATACACTTTTACTCATTTATTCTATTATAAAAATATATCATGAAGTATATCTTTGAAGTTTTATAAAGTTTACAATATAAAAGCCCCGGAATTTGTTAAAATTCAGGGGCTAACCTTAATTAATGATTTAGAATAACCTGTGAATAAAATCATAAGAATTCGGGTCATAAATGCTTGTTTGTTTTATAAATTCCGTATGTTTTTGTGATGGGACAAATATATCTTTCTGAATTTTCGGTGCAATCTTTTCGGCTGTTTTTACAACTGTTTTTGCACTTTTACCAAATAAATATTTTAATCCGCTAAATCCAAGTTTTGCAATTCCCATAACATTTCCCTTTCGACTTTCTAAAACTACTTTCCTTATTTCTATAAAGGTTTTTTATTATGTAAAATTGCCTTTTATGAATTATTTTTGGTAACAATACTTAATAAAACAAAAATTTAACTGTTTGCGAAATATTTTTTTCAATGTTATTATAAACACGAAGGGAGTAATATGGAACATTGGATTTGCAATACAAAATTGTTTGGTGTTTGGTTTTCGTTTAATGTCGATACCGTAATAACAATGTGGATTGCCATGTCTGTTTTACTTATTTTGGCATTTTTTGCCACTCGTAAAGTTTCTGTTTTTCCCTCAAAATTGCAGGTCGCATTTGAAAATATTCTCGGCTTTTTTTGGGGTATGTCAGATTCATTGATGGGCAGAGAAGGCAGAAAACATATTCCTATAATTGCCTCATTATTTTTGTTTATTATTGTTGCAAACCTTATGGGGCAAATACCATTCAGGGTATTGGAACTTAAAAACGGGGAACTTGCATCTCCGACAAATGATATAAATTTAACTGCCGGTTTGGCAATAATAGTTTTGGTTTATTATATTTGTGCGGGATTAAAAAAGAAAAAATTTAAATTCTTACTAAAAGATTTATCGCCTATAAGCATATTTATATGCTTAATAGATATATTAGAAATGTTTACAAGACCATTAACATTGGCACTCCGACTTTTTGGGAACATACTTGCAGGAGAGATACTTATTTCTGCTATGCTCGGACTTTGTGCATATTTTTTGCCTTTGCCGTTTATGTTCTTTGAAGTTTTGGTGGCTTGTGTTCAGGCATTGGTATTTTCAATGCTGACTATGGTTTATGTATCAACGGCGATACAGGAAGAATAATATACAGTAGTTATAAATAAAAGGAGAAAAATTATGGTAGCAGAATTAGCACAATTAGGAGCAGGCATTGCAATCGGATTTGGTGCAGTTGGCGCAGGTTTGGGTATCGGAGTTGCAACAAAAGGATTGATGGAAGCAATGTCAAGACAGCCTGAAGTTGCAACAAAAGCGTTAATCTTTTTCTTAATCGGTGCGGCAATGGCAGAAGCCTGCGCAATTTACGCATTGATTATTGCATTGAAATTAGCAGGAATGATGGGTTAATTAAATGGAATTCAACGCAACTTTTCTTATAACGATAATAAGTTTTATAACATTCACTATTTTGATGAATGTTATACTTTATCGTCCTTTGGAAAGAATCGTTGATGAAAGAAAAGAATTGATTGAGAAAAATTATTCTGATGGTGAAAGTGCAAAACTCAAAGCAAAATCAATTCTTGAAAAGAAAGCAAATGAACTTGCGCAAGCCAAGACAGATGCGAAACATTCAATTGATGTCAAATTGAAAAAGGATTATGACGAAAGTTCCGAAAAATTGCGTGAAGAAAAGGTCAAGAGCGTTCAGTATCTTTCAGAACAAAAAGATTTGCTTAAACAGGAAAGTGATATGACGGAAGCGAATTTGAGCGAAAATATCAGACAGTATGCGCAAATGATTAAAGACAAACTGTTTGGAGGTCAAAGCAATGGATTTTAATTTGATTTTGCACTCTAATTTGTTTAATTTCGCATTTTTCATGCTTATAATAATCGTTATTTGTATTAAGGTTGATGTTCCTGCCGTTTTGGAAAAAATGAAGGAAAAAGTGTCTTCTGAAATTGAAAATTCAAAAGAAACAAAAGAAAAATCTTTGAGTGATTTGGCGGATGCAAATACTCAGTATTCAAAACTTCCACAGGAACTTGAAAATATTTCCGAAAACGCAAAACAAAAGTCAGAGTCGTTGTCTAAACAAATTGTGCTTGAAACAGAACAAAAAATTTCTAATATAGAAAATAATACTCAAAACATACTGAGCGCAGAACAAAAACATGTAACTTCAGACCTGATTTCAAAACTGGGTGTTAAATCGGTTGAATTTGCAAAATACGATATCATTGAAGAATTAAAAAACAATCCGCATTTGCATGACAAATTTATAGAAGAAAGCATTGCAAAACTTGATGAGGTGGTATTATGACGGAATTTATATCACAGGGGGCAAAAATTTATGCAAATGCTCTTATCGGGTTAAATGCTGATAAAAACACAATAATAAATGATTTAACTCAAATTATTGAAGTTATTGAACAATCTGATGATTTAAGAGCAATACTTTCAAATTCTTCAGTCAATTTTAATAAGAAAAAGGAAATTTTATCGGAAATTTTTGGCGGT
This sequence comes from bacterium, assembly GCA_017470815.1. Classification (GTDB taxonomy): domain Bacteria; phylum Cyanobacteriota; class Vampirovibrionia; order Gastranaerophilales; family Gastranaerophilaceae; genus Zag111. The sequence goes on from JAFUXT010000020.1 coordinate 59,308, forward strand.
AAAATTGACGAAAAACTTATTAATTTCTTATACATTCTTACAGAAAAAAATAAAATAAATTTACTTGGCGAAATCCTGAAATCTTTTGAACAAATTTCTGCCGAAAATTCAGGAATAAGTGTTGTAGAAATAATTTCCGCAACGGAATTAAATCAGGATTATAAAAACAGAATTATACAAAAACTTGAACAAAAACTTGATAAAAAAGTTCAACCGTATTGGAATATTGAACCTGAAATTATAGGAGGTCTGATTTTCAAAATAGGGGACACCGTAATTGACTCGAGTTTAAAAAACAAGATAGAAAATTTTAGTAAAGTAATGAAATAGGAGCAGATAATGGCACTAATACAACCTGATGAAATCAGTTCAATTATTAAAAGTAAAATAGAAAATTACGAACTTCAGACTGAGGTATCAAATACCGGTACTGTTTTGGAAGTCGGTGACGGAATTGCAAGAGTTTACGGCTTAAGAAATGTTATGGCAAGCGAACTTATACAGTTTGAAGACGGACATTCGACTTTGGGTATTGCAATGAACCTTGAAGAAGATAATGTCGGTGTCGTAATTTTAGGTGAATACACAGAAATTAAAGAAGGTACGATAGTAAAAACGACAGGCAGAATTGCGTCAGTTCCTGTCGGTGACGGTTTAATCGGCAGAATTGTTGATCCGACAGGAGCAGTGCTTGACGGGAAGGGTGAATATTCTTATGAAAAAACAAGACCTATTGAGAGGGTTGCCCCCGGAATTGTAACAAGACGTTCTGTTTACCAACCTTTGCAGACGGGTTTAACTGCTATTGATGCTCTGACACCTATCGGCAGAGGGCAAAGAGAACTTATTATCGGTGACAGACAGACAGGAAAAACCGCTATTGCGATTGATACTATAATTAACCAAAAAGGTAAAAATGTAATTTGTATCTATGTTGCTATCGGTCAAAAAGCATCTACTGTTGCGCATTTGGCAAAAACATTGGAAGAACACGGAGCAATGGCTTACACAATTATCGTTTCTTCTACAGCTGACGAATCCGCACCGCTACAATATATTGCACCATTTGCAGGTGTAACGATAGGTGAAGAATTTATGGAGCAGGGAAAAGATGTTTTGATAGTTTATGATGACTTGTCAAAACACGCTCAGGCATACAGAGCAATGAGTTTGCTTCTTAAAAGACCGCCGGGACGAGAAGCGTACCCGGGTGATGTATTCTACTTACATTCAAGACTATTAGAACGTGCGGTAAAACTTAACGATGAACTCGGAGGCGGCAGTATTACGGCTTTGCCTATTATTGAAACTCAGGCTGGTGATGTTTCCGCATATATTCCGACCAATGTAATTTCAATTACTGACGGGCAAATATTCCTTGAAAGTGATGCGTTTAATTCAGGTATCAGACCGGCAATCAATGCAGGTATTTCGGTTTCCCGTGTTGGTGGTGCTGCCCAGACCAAAGGTATTAAACAGGTTGCAGGGACATTAAGGCTTGCTCTTGCACAATACAGAGAACTTGAAGCGTTTGCGCAATTTGCTTCAGATCTTGATGCTTCAACCAAAAAGCAACTGTTAAGAGGTGAAAAGTTAACTGAAGTCTTAAAACAACTTCAGTATAATCCTTTGAGTGTTGCTCAGCAGGTTTCTATCCTGTTTGCGGCGAACGAAGGGGTTTTAGACGATATTGAAAATTCAAAAATCCAGAAATTTAAAAAAGACTGGTTTGTTTGGTTTGATGCTAATATGTCTGAATTATCAGAGAGATTAAATGCAGGAGATGCGCTTTCTGATGATGATAAAAAAGCATTAAAAGATGCGCTTGAATCTTTTAAGACAACATTTTAAAATGTAACCCTCACCCGGATTTCTAAATTTGTCTTTCAGACTCATTAAGAAATCCTGCCCTCTCACAAAGAGAGAGGGCAAAATAAAGGAAATAATATGGCAAGTTTAAAAAGCATAAAAAAGAGAATAAACAGTGTTCAAAGCACCAAAAAGATTACAAGAGCAATGAAAATGGTTGCTGCCGCAAAGGTTCGCAGTTCTGAAACTGCGGTCAAAGCGTCACGTCCTTATGCAAAAGAACTTTATCATATGTTTAAAAAACTTTTAAATTCTGTCGGAACTTTCAGTTCTGAAACTCTAAAAATAAAGCGTGCGGTTGATAATTACCCGAAACTTCTTGAAAAAAGAGAATTTAAATCTGTCGGGTTATTTGTTATCACCTCAAATAAAGGGCTTGCCGGTGCATACAGCGCAAATGTCGTTAAAGCCACAATAAAAAGAATTAAAGAACTCAAAGAACAGGGACTTGATGTTAAAGTTTTTGTTGCAGGTCAAAAAGGTGTTTCTATGCTTTCAAAGCGTCTTATACCTTTTAATTGTCAGATAGAAAAGAAATATTATTCTGCAGTAGAAATTCCTGATGCTATGGGAGCAAGAGAAATTGCAGAGGATTTGGCGGAATATTATGTTGACGGAAGAATAGATAAAATTGAACTTATTACAACAAGATTTCGCAACATGGTTAGTTACAGTGTCGATAAATGGTCGGTTTTGCCTGTTGATGATATTAGAGATAATCACGAAAAGATAACAGATAATATAATTGAACCGTTGATGGAATTTTCACCTGATATGCATCATATTTTGCAAAAAGTAGTTCCGATGTATATTACGGATACATTCTATCAGGCATTATTGGAAGCGAAAGCAAGTGAACTTGCATCTCGTATGACTGCTATGTCTGCGGCGACTACAAATGCTGAAAAAATTATTCACAGTTTGTCTATTGAATACAATAAACTCCGTCAGTCCGCGATTACGAATGAAATTATTGAAGTAATCAGTGGTGCAAATTCACAGATGAAGTAGTTATTTAGTCAATGCCTTTACTATTTTATAAAAGTCTTCAATAGGTAAGTTTGGGTTTCTACCCCAACTTTAATTTGTTGGATTTACAGGGTGAGGCGTCAATCCTTTAAAATGTTTTTTGTCGTTCAGCGTTATTATAATTGATTTGTTGGGCTGAAAGCCCAACTTACGAATTGAGTCGCTCGCAGTAAACGGCATTTCGCATTTTGCCTTTTGTGCCTATTGGCACAAGCCAAAATCTGCTCCTGCCTCTGCTCGCTCCTCGTGAACCGACAAAAGGTCGGTTCTCCCAACAACCACCTAATAAAAAAAACAGACTACTGACGAAGTCTGTCTTTAATATGCCGGTGGTCGGGGTCGAACCGACACGAGGCGTGAACCTCACCAGATTTTGAGTCTGGCACGTCTACCAATTCCATCACACCGGCTTGTTGGTTTCCGTAAATTAATCTTATCAAAAAAATATTATTTTTCAACAATAAATTATAATTATTCTTTATTTTTCCAAAATGTGAATTTTTTTTATCTTAAATTATTTAATAACTTTAATATGAACAAACTGAAAATTTTATTACTATTCCTTATATTACTTATCCTGCCTGCCAATGCAACTACATATTCAGGCGGAGTTACAAAAATCGGACAGCAGCAAAGTAATAAAATTATTGATGCGCAAACAAAACAACCTGTTGAATTTGCCAAAATTTCTATCCCTCAACAAAAATTTCGTACATTTTCAGATATGAACGGCAACTTCGAACTCCCCGATATTCAAATTAAACAACCGACAATTTTGAATGTCGAAAAAGAAGGTTACAGACCATTTTCGCTTACCATTAACAATAACCAAAGTCTTAATAACCCCATGCAAATTGAAATTGCTCAATCAGAACCCTTTGACATAAATCTTGATTCTGAGATAATTCACCTCGGCGATAACAGTTTTTCCAAAAATTCAGCCTCCGCCAGAGATTTTAAACTAAAATCCTCTGGAGCAAGTTATTCAAAGGATTTTATTATGACAAGTAATGCAAAAAAAAGTACAAATTATTTGTGCATAGGATCAATTTGCGGACTTGATACCCTACTTGCAAAAAAAATGGGGCAAAATAAAATCAGAACATCTGCCTATTCTACTCCTACCGAAATCTTTTTTAATAACCAAAAAATCGGAGAAATTAAAATTAACGGTGACGGACAAAGGATTAAAATTCCAAATTCACTTATAAAACCTGATGCAAAAAACCAAATTACCATTAAAACAGGACACAATACTTATGCAAGTAATCACCTTGATTATGATGATATTGAACTAATGAATATATCAATTTTAAGCGAATAAAAAGGACAGAAATTTGTTTCTGCCCTTTTTGTTTTATATCTTATTTTTTAACTATCTTTTTAAAAAATCAGGAATTTCAATATTTGTAAAGTTTTTATTTGTACTTCCGCTATCCAAAACTGACTTTGACTGATTATTAAATGCACCTGAAAAATAATCTGCTGCATTCAATTTGGAAATATTTCCGTCAAAAGATGAGTTTGAAGTTGAACCAAATGATGCCAAATTGAGATTTGAAGAATTATTTCTCAATTCAAACCCTGTTGCAATGACAGTAATCTGAATAGAACCATCCTTGATTGTATCATTTACCGCCGTACCAATGATAACTGTCGCATCATCAAGAACTGCATCATGGATGATAGAAGCAGCATCACTGATTTCGTGAAGTCCCATATCAGGACCACCGGTAATATTAACGATAACTCCTGATGCTCCGTTGATTGAAGATTCAAGCAATTGAGAATTTACAGCCATTTGTGCCGCTTTAACTGCTCTGCCTTCGCCTTGAGATCTTCCGATACCCATTAGGGCAGAACCGGAAGATAACATTACGGATTTGACATCCGCAAAATCAACATTGATAATTCCCGGAATTGTAATAATATCAGTTAAACCCTGAACACCCTGAAGTAAGACTTCATCTGCAATTCCGAAAGACTGTATTAAACTGCATTGTCTATCTACAACCTGCAATAATTTATCATTAGGTATAACAATTACGGCATCAACATATTCTTTTAATTTATCAATACCTGCATTCGCCTGATTTTGTCTTTTTCTTCCTTCAAGCGTGAACGGTTTTGTAACAACGCCGACTGTTAAAATGCCAAGTTCTTTTGCAATTTTAGCAACAACCGGAGCCGCACCTGTACCTGTTCCACCGCCCATTCCTGCAGTTATAAACACCATATCAGCACCGTCTAAGGCTTGTGTAATTTCCTGATGCGCTTCTTCAGCGGCCTTTTCCCCGACAGAAGGATCATTTCCTGCACCAAGTCCCTGAGTTGAAGATGAACCCAGTTGAATTCTGTTTTTTGTTTGTCCTTGCGCTAATGCCTGTAAATCAGTATTCAATAGCCAAAATTCAACTCCTGACAACCCTGAACGAATCATTCGGTTAACGGCATTTCCTCCGCCTCCGCCTACTCCGACAACTTTAATATTTGCAGGGTTAATATTTGATTTGAAATTGGTGCCATGTGTTGCACCGGGTGCTTCTTTGGCTGCAAAAAGGTCTGCTACAATGTTTTCCACTTTTATCTACCTCATATCCTTGAATCCTAAAACATAAAATTACACTTATAGTGTAACCTTAACAATATACTATTTTAAAAAGATAAAAAGTACAATAAATTTAACAAAATTATGAACAAAAATTAAGATATTGCCACAAAACAATAATTCTAACTTATTTCGTGTCTGCCCTCAATTGCTTTTGCGATTGTTATTTCGTCAGCATACTCCAAATCCGCACCGACAGGCAAACCGAACGCAATTCTTGAAACTTTTATCCCAAAAGGTTTAATCAGTTTTGTTAAATATAAACTTGTTGCTTCTCCCTCAACTGACGGGCTAAGCGCAAGAATAACCTCCTTAACTCCCTCGTCTGTTAAACGATTTAATAATTCTTTTATTCTTATCTCTTCAGCACCGATTCCATCCATCGGAGAAATCAAACCCTGCAATACATGGTACAATCCTTTGTATTCATTTGTCTTTTCTATCGCAATTAGATCTTTTGATTCAGACACAACACAAATTGTTGATTTATCTCTTGAAGTTGAAGAACAAATTTCGCAGGGACTTGAAGATGATAGATTAAAACAAATTTCACAGGTTTTTGTATTTTCTTTTGCTTCAATCACTGTTTTTGCAAAATTTTCCACATCAGACTTTGACATTCTCAGTAAAAAGAATGCCATTCGTTGTGCTGATTTAGGTCCTACAGACGGGAATTTCTGAAACTGTTCAATTAAAGATGCTATTGATTTAGGATATATCATTTTTTAAAAATTTAATCCCGGTATTTTCATTCCGCCTGTAACATTTTTCATTGTTGATTCCATCTCTTTTGATGCTTTTTGTGTCGCATCATTGATGGCTGCAGATATTACATCTTCAAGCATTTCAATTGTATCGGTATCAACCGCTGACGGATTTTCGGGATTGATAACTTCTGCTGATAATTTAATAGATTTGAATTTCCCCTGACCGTCCATTGTTACTTTAACGCCGCCGTTTGCACTTTCGCCGATCAATTCCATAGAAGCAAGTCTTGCCTGTGCTTCAGATGCTTTTTTCTGAACATTTTGAACCTGTTTCATAAGGTTACCTAAATTTAAACCCATATTTTCTCTCCTTAAAGTCTGTTTTACTTTTGTGCAATTTCTATTATACTATAAAGGTATGCAAAAGAAAACATATTTACAAGAATCAATAAAAGGCGGTCGTTTGATGCGTTGGAATACGATGCCTTTAAAAGTGTTTATTGAGCCGATGAAATTTTATTCAAAGCAGGGGCAGGATTTGAAGTATCGCCAAATGGTAAGGCAGGCGCTTGATGAATGGCATAAGGTTTCAAACGGTAAAGTTTCTTTTGTTGTTGTTGATAATCTGCTTTCGTCAAATGTAAATATCGAATGGAAAAGAGTACAAAGACAGGCGTTAGGACATTGTATTTTTCAGTATGACAGGAGTAATCGTCTTTACAGTGCCGAAGTGACAATCGGTTTAACAGAAGGACTTGTCCACGCTGATTATAATGACGAAGGTGAAATATATCATACTATTTTGCATGAAATCGGTCACGCAATCGGTTTAGGGCACAGTCCGTTTAAAAACGATATTATGTACACTCCTCATCAAAAGGGTATAATACATGTTGGCCCTGGGGACAGGTTGTCTGTAAATTGGCTTTATACTTTTCCACAGGGGAAAACGGTTAATGAAATTGCATCAAAATATTCAACCGGCGGAAGTGATTTAGACGAGGTTGTTGCAAATATTCTTGCTAAAAAAGCTAAAACGGAATTTGAAAAAGTTAAAGATTCTGTCGAACTTCCGCCTGAAAAAAATTTGCTTGACGAAACGCAAAATATCGGCGATTTAAAAAAATATAATATGTCACTTCAAAATATACAAATTTCTGCGGATTTGCAGGAACAAATCAAAAAACATTATCGTGACTCATCAATGAAAAATACATAATATATGTTATCGGTAGTGATTGAGAGATTGAAACTTTCTACCTGTTCATTTTTTCTTTTTGTCTTGAAGCAAAAAGAAAAAACGAACCAAAAAAGAAAAACTCGCTTATTACAATACCGCCTGACGGCGGCATAAGACTGCTAACGCAGTAATATGTATTTTTGCCTATCGGCAAAAATCTCTTAGCGCGCCTAAAACTACGGCGCGCGCTTTCAAGATATCCGACCTTTACGCAGTGAGCAATCATTGTTTGCGACACGACAACAATGCGGGATTTGTTTGAACGATAGTGAGTTATCCCGCCTGTATGTGGAGCAAGTACAAATGATTAGCGAACGGAGTGCAGGTCGGGGAGTTTCTTTGCGCCCCGTTTCTTTGCGGTCAAAGAAATGGGGCAAGGTAGTTTTGGTGAACAAAAACTGCCGATAACATATGTTATGTGCATTAACCCAATTTTTTCAATAATTTATTAAACCAGGAATTTGATTCCGGCATATCAATATCATCCGATGGTAATTTTGAAGATAATTCAAAAGAATCAGGTTTTGAAGAAAACAGGCTGCCCTGATTTTCTTTTTTCTTTTGACCATTTCCGCCCATCATATAACCGAGATTACCACCGCTTCCGCCGTCGTTGTTGGTATTAGCCGCTGCTTTGATAACCGGCTTTGCACTTCCGATATTTACATCAAAACTCATGACTTTATTCCCCTTGGTTGTTCCCTTACTTATATAAAGTAATTTTTTGGTAAATTTTTGTTACAAAACAGGTTAATTGTTAAGAAAATTTTACAATTTATTTGGTCTATTTTTGCCGTCTTACAGGTGATTAGACTATTATTAACTAATGTAACAATAATTAGAGTTTGTTAAATTTAGGGTGAAAAAATACCGTTATATATAATAAGGATACTCATGAGGTTTTTACATGTCATTATCGATTGATGCAACACAAGAATATTTGCGTTCAAAACTGGGTCTTAGCCTTGCTAAGATACTTGAGTATGAGAACAAAAGTATCAAAGAGATTATTGATGCCGAAGCGGCACAGGGGAATCAAGCGGCTATTCAACTCGCCGCAGACATGTTTACAAATCCTACAATTCTTATTGAACTTTTTCAGTTAGCAAATCCGAAAAACAAACTTATTATTATGCAGCAAATGACTTCTGCACAACTTGCAAAAATTTTACCAATGCTTGAAAAAGACGATTTGGTACAGGGGTTGAGGTATTTTACAATGGACAGCCTTATGAAGATGCTTGAAAAAGTACCTAAAGAAGAATTGGTAAAAGTTGTATTTCAGTTGTTTTCAGAGCGTCAGGTTATTGAGCGTATGCCGGAAAAACAACTTGATAAAGTTTTGACAGGTGTCGATATGGATAAAGGTCTTGTACTAAAAAATCTTAAATCAATTCCTGAAACTTATCTGCGCCAAATGATTGAAAGTATTACAGGACAGGAAACCGAAGAAAATAATGCAGCGGAACTTGTTAATACAATTTCGCAGTTTGGTGATTTGGATTATAAAAACGCATTGAGAAACCTTGATGTTACTCAAAAGCGGAAATTGACGCTATTAATTACTAGTACTGATAACAAATATTATCTGAATTTCGATGCGGATGCTTATACTCACATGATAGCAAGAGACAGAGAAAAAGAAGATACCGTAAAGGCAATGGGCGTTATGAAACCTGAATATCTTGAAAAAATGCTCACAAATCTTCCTCCTGATTTGTTACAGGTTGTATGCACCCAAATTGATACCGAAAAACTTGCGGATTCACTTGTTACAAAATTCCCTGAATTGCTTGCAAAATTAATCGCAGGGTAATTTTTAGTTGAATTTACATTTAAGCAATACGACTATCTTTCAATATCGACAGAGCAAGTTTTAACGCTTCGTCTGCAAATTTTTGTTTCATTTCAATTCGTGGTAAATCAGGGGGCAAAAGTATTTCTTTTACAGTCGTAATTCCGTTATATCTGACAGATGTAAACATCAAGCCGACAGGTTTTTCTGCCGTACCCCCTGTCGGGCCTGCAATTCCTGTTGTGCATAGTGCAACGTCACAATTTGTTATTCTGCTTAAACCGTTAGCCATTTCTTGCGCACATTGTTCGCTCACCGCACCGTAATTATTTAAAATATCCCAACTTACACCCAAAACTTTGTTTTTGGCTTCATTTGCATAGGTTACAAAATTTAGCATAACATACTCAGAACTGCCTGAAATATCCGTCAATCGGGAACTTACAAGTCCGCCTGTGCAGGATTCTGCAGTTGCGATAGTCAATTTTTTTTCTTTTAATATTTGCCCTAATTCTTCTTCTAATTTCATAATTTTTACCGTTATTGTGGAGTAATACAAGCCCCGATAGCATCAATAAGCCGTTTTACCGGAACCGTCTTGATTTTTGGATTTGAAATATCTTTGTTCGCATAAGGTATAATCGCTTTTTTAAATCCTGTCATTGATGCTTCGTTTAACATTTTTTCCAGATTATTAACAGGGTGAATTTCCCCTGATAACCCGATTTCGCCTATAATTACGGTTTGAGGGTCAACGACGACATCTCTTGCACAAGTTGCAATAGCAAGCGCAATTCCCAAATCCGCACTCGGTTCATCAACATCAATTCCGCCCATAACATTTACATAAACATCTTGTTTTGATAAATTTAAACCTACTCTTTTTTCAAGCACTGCAAGAATTTGCAGTAAACGACTGAAATCAACCCCGTTTGCGACCCGTCTTGGTGACGGATAAGGAGTCGCACCGACAAGTGCCTGAATTTCGACAAGCAATGGTCTTGTTCCTTCGTTTGTGACTATTATTGCAGTTCCGGGGATATTTTCCTGAGAGCGTTCACTTAAAAAAAGTTGATTGGGGTTAATAACTTCCTTTAAACCATTTACACCCATCTCAAAAATGCCGACCTCTGAAGTGTTGCCGAAACGATTTTTCATAGAGCGTAACATTCTGTATGATTTATACTTATCACCCTCAAAAGATATAACTGTATCTACCATGTGTTCCAAAACCTTAGGGCCTGCAATATTGCCGTCTTTTGTAACATGCCCGATAACAAGTATCGTGATATTTTTTGTTTTGGCAATCTGCATCAATATATTACAACACTCACGAATTTGGGATACGCTTCCTGCGCTGCTTGAGACAGTTTGTGAATAAATTGCCTGAATACTGTCTATTACAACCATATCAGGTGTCAATTCTTCGATTTGTGATTTTATGCGTTCAAGATTTGTCTGCGGGTAAATATAAATATTATCGTTTTTAACCCCAAGTCTGTCTGCTCGGAGTTTTAACTGCCCTGCTGATTCTTCTGCCGAAACATATAAAACCTTTTTATCTGAATTTGCAAGTCCTCCGCTTGTCTGCAAAAGTATTGTAGATTTACCGATTCCGGGGTCACCTGCAATTAAGACAAGCGAACCCTGAACAAGTCCTCCGCCTAAAATTCTGTCAAATTCAGATATTCCTGTACTGACCCTGATTTCTTTCCCTACCTGAATATCACCGATAAGGGAAGGTTTTGAATCATTTATTATACCTTGCGGTGAAATGTTTAAAGGTCTGTCGCTTTGGACTTCTTCAACAAAACTTCCCCAATTCAAACATTCAGGACATTTGCCCAAATATCCCGCACTTTCGTACCCGCAATTTTGACATACCCATTTTGATTTTACTTTTGCCATAAATAATTATTTTACAATACCCAATCCGATTAAGAATGAGCAAATTATAAATACTGCACAGAAAATACCCGTAATTTTATTCAAACCTTTTTCTGCACTTTTTTGTGATGCAAAAATATGTGACGCTCCGCCAATACCACCGATACCATCACCTTTTGGGGAATGCATTAAAATAAGTAAAATTAAAAATACAGCGCAACCTGTTGCGATATACCATAATGTATTTGCCATTTATTTTTTGTCTCCTTTTTTGATGAAATGCGCTCTTTTTGAATTGAGTTCAATTTTTTCAAAAGTATAAAGCCTTGCAGGACGCTTTGAAGATGATTTAGTATATTCTTCAAGTTCTACAAGTCCGTCAGTTGAAAGCGCTTTCTTTCTGAAATTGCGTTTGTCAAGTTTCTTTTGCATAATCAGTTCGTAAGACTTTTGCATTTCGGTCAATGTAAATTTTTCAGGTAACAACTGATATGCGACAGGACAGATTTCAAGTCTTTCTCTTGTGCGTTTTAATGAGTATTGGATAATTTCTTTGTGGTCAAATGCCAATGGAGGTAAATCCATAACCTTGTGCCAGCCAAGTTCTGTTGTAGATACAATTTTAATATCTTCAGATCGAACAAGTGCAAAATAAGCGCAAGTAATAACACGTCCGTCCGGATGTCTTAACGGATCACCAAAAGTGTATAACTGTTCAAGATAAATGTTATCAACAGCCGTTTTTTCTTTTAAAACCCTCAGTGCTGCTTCGTCAAGATTCTCGGATAATCTTACATAACCGCCGGGAATAGCCCATTTATCTTTAAAAGGCTCATTAGTACGCTTTACAAGTAATACCTGCAATGCATTGTTCTTAATCGTTAAAATAACAACGTCGACGGTAATTTCGTGTGTTTTTGTTTCGTTTACCATTATTAAATCTATCCTCTACCACTACAAATATATAATAAACATGGAATTTAAAATTAATCAATTTGTAAACCAACTTAATATTTGTTTACAATTTACATAAATTTAGGCAATTATTTCAACTTAATATACTTTATATATATACAAGGGGATTATACGGGATGTTTATGATGAGTTTTCAACAGAATATAAGTTTTGGCGGATGTAATCCTTTTATGTTCGGTGCATTTAACCCTCGCTTAAACTTTTTCTTGGGACTTGCAGGTGCAACTGCAGGAGTTCCATATTATCCTGTAATGCCGATGGGCGGGTGCTCAATATTCAATCCATACATGTCTGCAGGCTATTCTAATCCTTACACAATGGGTGGCTTTGGAAGTTTCAATTATCAACCGCAGACTTTCACTTATATCCCACAGGCAACAACTAATCCTTTTGCATCGGTTACTCCAAGTGTGGTTACGGCACCAAGAACATCAACTCCAAGTACTCCGGCTCCAACTTCGACTTCAAGTTCAAGAGCACAAGAAACGGACGATTCTCAACCGTGCTCTCAAGGTATGACTTTAAGAGGAAAAGGTAAAGGTACTCAATATGGTCCTGAATTTTTGAATAAAGTAAAACAAATTGCAAAGAATCTTAATTGCAATTACAGAGATTTGGTGGCAATAATGAACTCTGAATCAAGTGTAGATGCCAAAACAGTCGGCTATAACGGTGCAAGCGGTTTAATCTGCTTTATGCCTCAATACTTTAATGTTGACAGAATCAGAAAAATGAGTCCGATAGAACAACTTGATTTGGTTGAAGAAACAATAAGAAAAGCAAAAAAAGCGGCAGGTTTTGCAGACAATGCAAAATTGAGCAAAGGTGATTTATATGCATTAGTTTTCTTACCGGCAAGAGCAGGAAATGACGTTCTTTGCAGAAAAGGTGAAACCGGCAGAAACGGCAGATTACTCAGATACTATGAAGCAAACGCCGCTCTTGATTACAACAAAGATGGTGTTATCACAAAAGACGAGATGGCATCAAGAATAGACAGAAAATACGTTTCTGATTACACATTCCTTGCATAATCACTTAATACAAAATATCAACTTTATGTATAATTGCACATAATACAAAAATATCCTAAAATGTATTTATGTCTTTATTGGAAACAGATGAGTTATATGTTGAATACACCTCAAAGAAAGGTATGACAGGACAGAAGCAAACTGTTCGAGCAGTAAACGGAGTCACCCTTGACATTCGCAAAGGTGAAATTTTATCAATCGCAGGCGAATCAGGATGCGGCAAATCGACACTTGCAAGGGCTCTTATGAAACTGACTGACATTAAAAGCGGGGAAATATTTTTTGAGGGAAAAAATATCATTACTCTTAAAACAAAAACCGAATTTCAGGATTTTTACAAAAAAGTTCAGATGATTTTTCAAAATCCTTATTCTTCGCTAAACCCTAAAATGAAGATTGGGCAAATATTATCTGAACCTCTTAAAATTAACACAAAACTTTCTAAAAAACAGATAACAGAGATTGTAGAAGAAAAAATTTCACAGGTAGGTTTGGATAAATCTGCGCTGAATCTTTACCCTCATGAATTTTCAGGCGGTCAAAGACAGAGAATTGCAATTGCCCGTGCGCTTGTATCAGAGCCGGAACTTATTATCGCAGATGAACCTGTCAGTGCGCTTGATGTGAGTATTCAGGCTCAAATTATAAATCTGATAAAACATTTAAAAGATAATTACAATCTTACTTTTCTGTTTATTTCACACGATTTGAGCGTAATTCGTTATATCTCCGACAGAATAGCAATAATGTATCTTGGCGAAATTGTAGAACTCGGATTAACCAAAGAGATTTTTCAATGTCCAAAGCACCCTTATACAGCCGCACTTTTAAGCGCAGTCCCTCAAATAAACCCAAATAACAAAACTCAGCAAGTGAAATTAAACGGGGAATTGCCGTCACCGCAGAATTTGCCTTCAGGCTGTAAATTTCATACAAGATGTCCTTATGCTATGGAAAAATGCAAAACGCAGGAACCGGAAGAAAAATTTTTCTCTGATTTTCACACCTGTAAGTGTTTTTTATATCCGTGATATAATCAGTTTATGGACAAAAAAATTGTTACTACAAACCGAAAAGCCTTTCACGACTACAATATTTTTGAGAAATTTGTAGCCGGTATCGTGCTGACGGGAACTGAAATTAAATCTATCCGCAACAATGCCATAAATCTGAAAGACAGTTTTTGCAAAATTGATGATAACGAACTGTTTTTATATAACTGTCATATTTCTCATTATGATAAAGGTAATCGTTATAACCACGAAGAAAAACGCACACGCAAACTGCTTTTGACTAAAAAAGAAATATTAAAAATAAGTCAAAAGATAAAAAAAGACGGTTACACGGTTATTCCTTTAGAAGTATTTTTTGTCCACGGTCTTGCAAAGGTTGAAATAGGATTGGCAAAAGGTAAAAAACTTTATGACAAACGTGAAGATATGGTCAAAAAAGAACAAAAAAGAGATATTGAGCGTTTGACAAAGAATAAATATTAATTATTTTGCAACCGCTAAGAAAAAGTTATTCAGTAAAAGCGGAATGTACTTTGGCGGAAGTGCTGAAAAATCAAATACAAATTCATTTATTCCAGCATTATAAAGTTCTTCAATATTTGCAAAATCCTGCATTACTGTATCTTCAAACATGTGCATTCTGCAAAAACCGTCGCAGGTGAACGGAAATACCTTATCTAATGACGGGTCTTTGAGAGCATAAGTTCCGTTATGACAAGGGGCTTTACACGAAAGTCTTGATACGACGGCACTATCATTGTTTAGCGGGCACAAGCCCATACTTGAAACCCTTTTGTTTCCGCCTATTGTATATTTTCTGTTTGGAATCTCATTTTTTATTTTCTTCAGTGTTCTTATCGCTGACTGCACATCAGGAAATGATGAAAAATCAACAGTATCAATCCTTGCAAGGTTATTTAAACATCTTATCGACATACTGTTAAACAAATTGATACCCTGCCCGATTTCAAACGGAATATCATTGATATCACTATCGTTAATAAATGACCAGAAATAACCGATATTATTGATAATAAGTGAATCAGGATGCGGATTTGATAACAAAAGTTCTTTTTCGTATTCATAAGTCCTGTCAAAATCACGCTCAATGAGAATTTTTGGAGTAGAAAGTTGAAAAATTATCCCGTATTTTGAACAGAATTTTTTTACTTTTGTTATAACCTGCGGAAAACTGTTTTTTGAAAGGTCACAGGTTGAAACAATTTCGCCGTATTCAATTGAATAAATAGGATTATGACCTATTTTTTTTATATAATTTTCAAGTTCTTTAATTTGTGCAAGTCCGGTCAAACGCAAATTCAAACGATATTTGCTTGTAAATTTCAAATCCTTTGGAGTCTGCACACGCTTGACATCCCAATCAAAATTTTTGATATTACGACTGAATTTAAAATCTTTGCCTTCTGCGCTAACAACATCTCCCGAAAAATGATTTGTCTGATAAATACATTGTCTTGTATGCTTAAATGGGAGTTTTTGTTTTTTAAACATTTTAGGCTTTTCTAATATTTTTTCAATCAGTTCAATACCTTCCAAAATATCCTCTGACTCTTTGAATTTTCCCTTAATTACGACATAATCAATCGCATTAAGTTTTATTATATCTTCAGCGCACCAAGGCAGGTTATCAGAATCAATGGCAAGTGAAAGATCCGTAAATTTCTTGATTTTCTGAATATTTTTAAGATAAATTTCCTCCGTAATAATTATTCCGTGAACCTTATGGAAACTGTTTATAAAATCGATTCCGGCAAGATTGTGAATATCAAAATAAGAATCTGCCATGACTTTAAACGGTAAATTGAAAACTTTTATTGCCTCTAATACCGCAAAACTGTTTATATAAATTCCTGTAATATCGGTAGTTTTTAAGAATCGTAGGAATTTTTTGATTTCCGGTAATTCTTCTTCTGTTATATCGTGTTTAAAATTGATAAAAAATTTCGCATTACAACTTTTTGCCGCCTGTAAAAATACATTAACCAACTCAAAATTGCCGTTCATGAATCTGTTATAATAGCAGTAAAATCTGCGACAATGCGTATTTTTACAGAAAACAGGAATGTCTTCGGGTTGTTTTACCGGCGAAATAATTTTAATCTCATTCATAAACAAATTATATCTTTTAAACGGCTTTTATAAAATTTATTTTAACATTTCTTAATATATTATAAAAAAGAGGCAATTATGAAATAATAAAATACTTTATTTATATATAGGAAATACCTGAAATATTAATTTTAGGGTAAGGATGATTCAAACAATAGGATAATAGTCAAAATCTAAGGGAGGATACTCTATATGGGTATAGGCGCAGAAGATTACATCGACAGGATGTTAGTACAAAAGTATCAGGAAGAAAAAGTTGATAACCATGATAATACAGAATCAATGGTTGATCCTGAAAAAATGTTGGGTGCAATGAATGACTATGCATCAACATTAAAAAATATGGTTGAGTTAAGACAAAGACTGAATATTGCCTGCTATGCAATAAATGCACGAACAGCGAGATATCAGCGTTCGCTCGGTCAAAGATAAAAGTTTCCTCTCCTTAAATTTTTTGATACAATGAAGTTATTAAAGAATTTAAGGAGAAACAAATGGGAAAAATCATCCTTGGCTCTTCATCTCCAAGAAGAGCAAGTATTTTGAAAACAATGAAATTGGATTTTGACGTAATACCGTCTGAATATGATGAACCTCATACGCAGACGGTTTTCTCTTACGAATTTGTTGAAAGTCTTGCATATAATAAGGCGCTTGATGTTGCCCAAAAATTAAATGTAAAAGGAATTGATATTCCAGTTTTGGGTGCTGATACGATAGTTGTTCTTGATAATAAAATTTTAGGTAAACCAAAAGATTATCAGGACGCTTTTGTCACCTTAAAAATGCTTTCCGGAAAGACTCATTTTGTTGTAACTTCTGTTGCGGTTGTAAATTCAAAAACACTTGAATATAAAATTAAGTCTGACACGACTTATGTAACTTTTGAAAATTTGACAGAAAAACAGATAAAATTTTATCTTGATAATTTTAAACCTTTTGATAAAGCAGGCAGTTACGGAATACAGGAATTGCCTGACGGGTATGTAAAATCGGTTGACGGACAAATCGATAATGTTATCGGTTTGCCGTCAAAAATTGTGGAAGAACTTTTGGCACAAGCATAAATTCACATGTGCCAAAGTTCTTTTTATATGGTAAACGCAGAAAAATCAGACCATCCCTTCTCTTACGGCTTTTACTGCCGCCTGAACTCTATCATTTACACACATTTTTTGCAGAATTGAACAAACATGTGCTTTTGCGGTGTGAACGCTTACTATAAGTTCTTTTGCAATTTCTGTGTTACTTTTACCGTCAACAAGGTGCTTTAAAACTTCATGTTCTCGTTCTGTCAACGGAACTTTTATTTCCGATACACAGTTTTCTCCGACAATAGCGCTGTCATCAGTTTTTGGAATTGATTTTAGTGCAAGCCCTGCGACCATCGGGTCTATCCAGCAGACACCTTCATTAACATCTCTTATTACATTTGCGAGTTTTTCAGGATCAATATCTTTAAGACAATATGCATTGGCTCCCGAACTCAATGCTCCGACAACCTCTTGCTGTCTGTCATGGGAAGTAAGGGCGATAATTTTCACATCCTTATCAAATTCCCTTACTTTTAAAATTGCTTCTATTCCGTTCATTCCGGGCAAACCCAAATCCATAAGAATAACATCAGGTTTAGTTCTTTCAATTTGCTTTAATCCCTGTATTGCATCTTCTGATTCGCCGACAACATCAATATCAGGATTTGAATTAAGAGCACATCTCAGCCCAACCCGTGTCAGTTTAAAATCCTCAACAATAACTACTTTAATGCATTTTTCTTTAATCATTTTGTTTCTCTCCCTTTAAAAAAAATAATTAGTGTATCTTATACATTTAACGGATTATTTCTAATGTATTACATCACAATAATAAAACTATTACCCGACAGGATAATAGTTTTATTATTGTAAAAAATATGTTATAATTTGTCCGTTTGGAGGTTATAATGAAGATAAATAAATTAAACATAATATCAATAGTATCACTTCTTATTGCATTTGGAATATTAATTGTCCATTACGGCAGTAAAAAAACAATACCTTCCAAACCGACACCTCGAATTGAACAAAATATACTTGTAAAACCGCAAAATTTATCCGTAAAGCCTGAAGATACACAAAATTTTAGGGTTGATACAGCCAAAAATAGTGCCATACAAATAACTGTTAAAATGAACACTCCGCTCCATGCAGCACCAAAGCCCCAACCTCTCACCCCAAGCAGAGCATTTTCAAAATACACTAACTATATAGAATATTGTGTGCGCAGAAATTGGCGTAAAGTTGAAAAAGATGTCAATAATGATTTTATAATGAATTTCAATTTGGGCAAAGACGGTAAAATAATTTCGTATGGTGTTTTGCGTTCATCAGGAAATCTTGATTTTGATAACAAAGCAATAAAAGCGGTTCTTGACAGTGTGCCGTTTGAACCTTTCTTGCCTAATATGGAAAAAGATATAATAGGTTATCAGATTCATTTCAGAGGAAATGATATGAATCTTGCTTCTTATGCTACCCCGCCGCAGTTGCCAAATCTTGTAAACTACAAGTTTATAGGTAAAAATCCGATAAAAATTGAAGATGCAAAAGATGTCAGAACAATGAGTTCTTTCCCTGCCAATTTCTCGCGTATAAATGTTGCGTTGTTGGTTCAGCGGAATTGGAATCCGCCTTTAAAAGAGGATAGTTCGGTTCATATCAGGTATGAATTGAATGAAAAAGGTAATGTCATAAACGCACAGGTTGTAAGTTCAAACGGCTCTAAAGAAGCCGTTGAGGCGGCTTTAAATGCTATCTGGAGTATAAAAGGCGTAAAAGTACCGGTCAGGCATGTTACAGGATTAAATTATTGGTTTTATGTTGAACCATACAGATGGTAAATAATTGTTCTAAAGTTGTCGCATTTACTTAAATTGGGACAAATTTTAATCAACTTATGTCTGACTTTTCATGCTAAAATGTTCTTAACAATGAAAAAAATATTAAAAAGCATATATGGTTCATTCATAGATAATATATATTCAGAGGCGATAAAGTCTCCGGTTAGGATTTTACCTGCTACATTTTTCTTTTTATGTATTTTGGGAGGAATTTTATTGTTTCTTCCGTTTTCAGGCTCAATGTCTTTTATTGATGCCTTATTTACTGCAGTCAGCGGTATTTGCGTAACAGGTTTATCTGTTAGTGATATAGCAACACAATTAACAACTTTTGGGCAATTTACTTTAATGCTTTTAATTCAAGTCGGCGGACTTGGGATTATGACTATATCTTCTGTTATATTTTTGCTGTTGGGTAAAAAAATGTCCGTTACCTATGAAAAAAATGCAAGAAGTATGTTTGATGCAGAAAGCAAGGAAGAAATAAAAGAATCTTTGTATTTAATTTTTAAATATACATTTTTACTTGAATTTACAGGTTTTTTAATTCTATTCTTAAGATTTTCATATCTTCAGCACGATTTTGTATTCGGATTTAAGCAAGGCATTTTTCTTGCAATATCAGCATTTTGTAATGCAGGTTATGCGTTGATAACAGACAATTTGATACCATACAACAGCGATCCGTTTATTATTCTTACTGTTGCATTTCTTATTATTTTTGGCGGTATTGCCCCTGTTATGGCAGTGACTTTACCAAAATTTTTAAAGGGGGAAAAATTGTCTCCCGTTATTACAATAGTTTTTAATACAACAATAATATTGCTTATAGGGGGAACTTTACTATTTTTAATATCGGAAACAAACGGGGTTTTAAACGGAATGAGTTTTTCGGACAAATTATTAAATTCATTTTTCCATTCCGTAAGCGCAAGAACGGCAGGTTTCGGTTCAGTTGACTTGAGCAATATATCCTGCGGAAGTTATTTGACTTTAATATTTCTTATGATAGTCGGGGGTTCTCCCGGGGGTACGGCAGGAGGGATTAAAACCACGACTTTTGCGATATTGGTTATCACCTGTATCAACATTTTTTCAGGAAGAAAAAATGTTGTGAGAAATAAAGAAATTCCGTATGAAACGATTTATAAAGCAATAGGTTTAATATTTGTTTATTTATTAGTTTTAACAATTTCTATTATATTACTTGTTACAACTCAATCCGTTTCACATACAAAACTTGCATTTGAAGCGGTTTCCGCTATGGGAACTGTCGGGCTTTCAATGGGTGCAACACCTTTGCTTGATACATTCGGTAAAATAGTTATAATACTAACAATGTTTTTAGGCAGGGTTATGCCGGCAATGATTGTTTATTATTTAAATTCAAAAATTACAGAATTTGATGTAAGTTATCCAAAAGCAAAAATATCTTTAACATAGGAGAAAATATTTATGAAAGAGCAAATTTTAGTAATAGGTTTAGGGCAATTTGGAATGTCACTTGCCAGAACATTGGCAGAAAAAGGTTTTCAAGTAATTGCTGTTGATATTGACCAAAAATTGGTAAATGAGGCAGCAAACTTTGTAACCGATGCAATATGTTTAAATGCAATTGACGAAATGTCCCTATCAAAACTTTCTCCAAAAGACAGAGATTTGATTATTTGCTCAATAGGTTCAAGAGAACCCTCTATTTTAACGGTTGCACTTTTGAAACAAATGGGATGCGAAAATATTATCGCAAGAGCCACTGAAACTGTTCACGCAAGAATCTTGAAAGCAATCGGAGCAAAACAGGTTATTAATCCCGAACTTGAATACGGGAAAAAATTTGCAAACAAAATTTTGTTCAAAAATATTTTCTTTGATAATACTTCCGATGAACTTGATTTGTTAGAAATTCCTGTTCAGCCTTTTATGAAAGATAAGACACTTATAGAACTTCAACTGCCTGATAAGTTCAAAGTTATCGTTGCAGGAATAATAAAAGATAATAAACTTATACGCCCAATGCCACAAGAAAAATTGCAAGAAGGCGACAGACTGCTTGTAACAGGAAATAGTGATGATATAGAAAAAATGATAGAGGAGAATAAATAATGAATTTTGCAAAGCGTATTTATTATTCCTTTATATTCATTTTAATTTTTTCTACTGTAATCACAATTGCAGGAATTAATGGCTTTCAGAGATTAGCACCATTTGTGAACACTCTTAACAGCAGTAACACCGAATCTCTATATTACGCAGAACAAATGTTATCAAGTATTTCTGTAAAAAAAGATTTAAAAACTTTTGAAAGTAATTTAAATAAAGCAAAAAATAATATAACAGAAAAAGGTGAAAAAGAAGCCGTTGATAAAATTGCAGATAATTATTTGCCGGCATTTAAGGGAAATAAAAAAGTTGAAGAAGAAACAATTAATGAAATTACTGCCCTTTCAAAGATAAACAGATTAGCAATGGAGCAGGCAGGTTTGCGTGCAAAGAAAACCCAAACTGTCGGAATATGGATTATAATATTTCCGTCAATTTTTATATGGATTATAGGTTTTACACTTATGGCAAGACTTAAAAGGACATTTATTAAGCCTATGCAAGAGTTGAATGATGTTATTTTTGATTATAATAACGGAAATCGTATGCGGAGATGTCCTTCTTACACAGTATCAAAAGATTTACAAAAACTGTATGATGGCATAAATCGTATTTTAGATGAAAAATAGTTTTTATATTTTCAGACTTGACTTCGCTCGGGTGACACGATAATTTGAAAAATACATCAGGATTATAGGATAAAACTTATTTATTGAAACCAATAGGTCGTATAGATTTCCCATTCTGGTCCTTAAATTGTTTTATTGCATCCAGAAAATCTTCTTGCGTAATTACTGCATTTTCCATATCCGCCGGAGTGAAAGTTCCTTCTTCCATTTTTCTGTATATACCAATGCGATTCATCATATTTTCTCTTGCCATTTTTGAAACAAATTTGATATCACCGCCAACAGCCTTTAGTTCAAACAATTTGTCTGATAATTTATCCATATCAATATTTTCATCCAAAGTTTTGCCTGATGTGTGAATCTTCAAAATTTCTTTTATACCTTCTTTGTCCGGCGCATCAACTTTTATATGTTTACTAAATCTTTCAGAACGCTTAAGCGCAGAATCTAATGTATCATATTTATTTGTTAAACCAAGAATAAATACATCGTCACCACTATTATACAAATCAGTCATTGATGTAAGAATTTGGTTAACAACCTTTGCACCATAAACATCTTTATCTCCACGTTCTTTACCAATAGCATCTATCTCATCTATTACACCTATTGAAGGTTGGCTTTCTTTTAATGATTGAAAGAAAGCACGAACATTTGCTTCAGATTCACCGACATATTTGTTCTCGAATTCTGTACCGCTCATATACATATAATTTATACCGGCTTCATTCGCTAAAGCCCTGCTAATTTCAGTTTTACCCGTCCCCGGAGGTCCGTAAAGAATAAAACCTCTTGTTACATCATCTGCGCTATATGCTGCAGGATATTTCACGGGATACAAAATACCTTTTTTTAACTCATCAATAGCTTTTGATTGACCTCCAATTCTGGAAAAATCTATTCTTAAAGGTGTGCCTTTTGCCTGTTGAATTTCTTTTGATAAAGTTTCAAAATTCAATTTTTTAACGCTGCTTTCTATCTCCTTTGAATAATCATAGACATTTACAAAAAATTTTTCAAAGTTTGATAAATTAGTTTTAGGTTTATCTTTAATATGAAAATGTTCCCCGAAATTTTTTGCCGAGTCCAAAAACTGTATCAAATTGCCATCATGCACAGAACTGCTGTAACCCGGTGCTAATGAATAATGTGTATCATTTACCCTGATATAGAAAACATCATCATTAATGTTTAAAATATGCTTATCCCCATCCGTATGCCTGAAAAATGCATAATTATGCTTCAATCTGGCATCAGGGAGATAAAATTCTCTTTTAATGGGTGAAGAAATTTTGTTCGCAAATTTACGAAGTGCCGTTTGTGCTTTATTGAAATCAGAACCGACCAAAACAACATCTCCAAGTTTAATGTTTGACATAATATGCGCAACCCTGTCTCCGATAGGAATTTGCATTGCCATATCTATAGCGGCTTTTGAAAGACCACTTGCACCTTTAAATGATGGTGAAGATATTTTTACAAGTTCCCTTCCATAATAAGCATCAGGAAAACTTACAACATTATTTTTATTTTCAGAAATTTGAGAGTTTTTTACTAATTTATTATTTTTAAAATTATTATTTGTGTAATTATATCTACTAATCGCCCTTATTTCCATGTAAATATTTCCTCTCCCTAAAAAGTACTACAATTATAGTAGTATCTCTAAATAAGAATATTTGTCAATAGTACACTATTATATTTGTAACAAAATTTAAAAAGCGATGAATAAAGATAAAATTGCACAAAATATTGCTCATATTTTAGAAAAAAGAGAGCAGTTTTTTCCATTCATTTACGGCATTTACCCTTATTTGCGGTAGATGAAAAACAAAAAGAAGCGATGAAAATAGCCAATAAACTAAAACCTTATTTACTTAAAATATACTTTTGCGCATTCAAGTGAAATACCTTTTCTTTTTCTTCTTCGGTTAATTCTAAAGAATCCATAAATTTCATCATATCAGACAAATTTTCATAAGGATAATCTGAACCAAAAATAATGCTGTCTATACCAAGCGCTTTTTTCGTGCATTCAAAAGCAAGTTTAGACATATTGCCGCTTGTTGTTACAACAACATTTTTATTTTTAAAGTAATATGAAACAGGATGTTTCATTTTTACTTCATCATCCCTAATCCATTCAAAACGATTATCAACTCTGTCCAATATAAATGGGAAATATTCACCCAAATGCCCAAGAATCATTCTTAAATTAGGGTATTTATCAAATGTCCCGTTTAATATGAGTCTTAATGATGTTTTCATAGCATCTAAGCCAAAACCAAGTCCCGGAGAAGAATATACGTAACCCATATCTTTCATATCTTTATCATCAGAAGCCTGCGGATGAACATAAAAAGCGCAACCCAATTCTTCCGCCTTTGCAAGCAAAGGAAGATATTTTTCTTCATATAAATGTTCATTCTTATAATTAGAATGTGTGTGCCAATATTTGAAACCAAGTTCTTTTACACAACGTTCAAGTTCTTTAATAGCCTCATCAACATAAGGCGTTGGTAAAACTGCGGCTCCAAGGAAACGATCCGGATATTTTTTTATAATTTCAGCAACCGCATCATTAGATTTTTTTGCAAAATATACCGCTTCTTTTTCCGGTAATTCTTCTAATGCAGGGGAAGATGCCATAACGCCAACTTCAATGCCGTTTTTGTCCATAACGGCAATTCTTTCTGCTCCAAAATTCATTAATTCGTCAATAACCGGATATTCATTCGTTACCCCGTCAAAATGAGCAAAAACTTTATCTCTTACTTCTAAAACTTTACTTTCCGGATAATATCTCATTGCATTATCTCTTTTAGAAAGGTATTCCATTAATTCAGGTAAGTAATAGTGAAATTCGCAGTCGATTATTTTCATAATATTCTCCCATATATAATAACCTACAGTATTATAATATAATATTATTGTCTGATTGTAAAATAATTACAATTCTAAATGGATGTAAATTTTGACAAAAAACAAACTATCGATTATTATATTAAAATATTCAAAAGTATAATTAAAATAATACATGGACTTATATACAAGCACTTTTAGAGGAAGCGGAGAGATAAATGAATAAGAAAATTACATTATTATTAATAATAATGGGAATACTATCCCTTTTCGTTTTTGCTCCTTGTTTTGCAGTTGATAGAAATGATTTGAATGTTGAGTTTTTCTCTCGTTTCAATGATGATTACTTGCCCCAATATGTTAATGAAGCGATAGATAATAACCACAATGCAAAACAAGCAACGATAAGGGTGGAAGAATACAGACAGAGTGTAAAATCTCAATTTGCAAACGAATTACCAAGTTTTAGCGTAGCCGCAAGTTATTTAGGAATTCATTCACCAAAATTTAATCCTAATTTGAGTGTCAGCAAAAATGCTTTTGTTTTACCTTTTATAGCAAACTACGAAGCAGATTTTCTGCTAAAAAACAGAGATAAAACAAAGAGTGTTCAAAAGACTTATGAAATGAGTAAATTTAATGAACAAAGTGTATATTTAGCACTATTATCAGATGTTGCAACGGTTTATACAAATATTTTAGAGTATGACAAACTTATAGAAGAACAAGAAAAAATTGTCGATAATTATAATCAAATTTTAGATGATGATAACAAAAAACTCGTTCGTGGTGTTATAAACACAACCGAATTAAACAACTCTAATTTCTATTTCAGTATCGATTTACGAATAAAAACAGAATTTTCTCCTTTTTTGAACTGTTTTTTCTTTAAAATTCAGGAAATTTGAATTTTAAAATTTCTCCGATGAATTTTTTAATTAAATTATAGGGATGAATTAGATTAGTAAAAGAGGAGAAAAGCT
>JAFUXT010000021.1 GCA_017470815.1 bacterium
CAGTTGGCTATAGTAGTTAGACGATTCGTTTGACAATGTGGTACGCTGTTGGTTTATCTGTTGACCTTCGTACTCAACATTGGTCTTGCGAGCCGTCAAACTCAGAAATCTGGCTTGTGAAGCTGACATTCCCATGTTTTAGCAGTCCTTTCCTATATAATTACTCTATAATTGATGCGTCGGAACATGACTGCAAAATCTTTATATTAATACAATATATTGTTACATAAGTTTACAATGCTTTTATATCGTATAAACACTTAATTCTTCAATTCTTTTTTTAGCATAAAAATCATCGATATAATTCGATTTTTGACAATATTTTAACCACATAATTTCAAATTCTACTGCTCTTTGTAAACCTTCTTCCGAATTTGTACTCAAAATTGCATCAGAATCAAACACAATTCTTCTTGTTTCATAATTTGACAGATATTCTTCTTTTACTGATTTTAGAAAGGCTGCTGCTTGAGGACGAATCCCCCCTCCGACAACAAAATCTTTTTTGTACCCCTCTACTTTTTGGGAAACTATTTTTACAATATTCAGCATTGACTCGGAATTTATATTATTAAGAGATATACCAAACGATTTTGCCATATCATCTCTGCCCAGAACAACCCCTTTTATAAAATCCATACAAGGGGAGGAAAGTATATTTTCAAGATTATTATATGCTGTAATTGTTTCAATATTTATATATAAATTTACATCTCTTAAATTTTTACCATATACGCTTTTGCTGACATCAACAAATTTTTGCAAAGAATATTCAGATTCAATCATAGGTGCAATTATAGATGTTGCACCAATTTCTTTTGCAATATGAATATCCGTTAAAGCATCACAACCTCCGACTTTTACAGTAAAATTTAAGCCAATACCAAAAGATAACTGTTTAAATTCACGCAGTTGGGCAACAGTAGTAACCTCAGATGCCATATCGGCACGTAACGCAACCAATCCATATTTTTCTTTTAACTCTTTTAAACAAATTTTTATATTATTCATAATTTATCATACAAGTATTTCACAAATTATATTTTTATCCATATCTGTGAGAATATCTTTGAATAATTTATAGTCTTCCGTGGAAGTCTTTCCTACACTCAGAACCAAAATCACATTGTCAACTTTACTCAAACTATTTTTAAATGTTTGTGAAATTTCGGCATCAATTAATACTACATTTGCAGAGTTTTTTAATTGGTTACATAATGGTTCAGGCAACTGTTCAAATAATATAAAGCCTGTTTTTTTATCTGATTTTGATATTAATTTGGCGGATAATTTTTTAAATTCTTTGTTTACATTATAAATAACATCATTGCCAAGCATAGAATATGCTAATTTCTTATCCGTTAATTCTTTCAATATAACACCAATTATAGAGAATAATGCTCCGAAAATTATACCCAATAATATAAAAATTAATAATTTTGGAGAATCATATTCCCAATCTCTAAGTTCATAAGGTTCTCTTAACAGAATAACTTTTGAGGAATCAGACATTTCCTCAACAAGTTCTGCCCATTCCAATTTTGATGCAAGTTGAGAAACTCTTGCGGCACTTTCTGAAACATTAATTCTTGAGCGTTCACCGCTTATTAACCGCCCTTGAATATTTGAAATTGCATTTTGTGCAGAACGGGAAAAATTACTCATAGCAGTTAAATTTCCTGCTCCGGTAAGTGATGTAGAAGGTAAACCTGAAGAATGGCTTAATTTTTTATCCAATTCCGCTTTTGCTTTTTCATATTCTGATTTAAGTATTGCTTTATCCGATTTTGATTTTTCACTGTTTATTTCTTTATGCAATTTTACATAATTTTTTACAATAGATTTTACAATATTATATGATTTGTCTTTATATTTACATTTAAACGAAACAGATATTATATTAGTACCTTTAATATTTTCAAACTTTACTTTCTTTTTAAGGAATTTTTCAGTTGTCCAATATTGTCCAACCTTTGGAGTTGGAATAATATTGAATATTTTTTCATATCTTAAATCGTTTTCTCGAATAACTTTATCAATGATTTTTGGCGACTTCATT
Source organism: bacterium (assembly GCA_017470815.1). Taxonomy (GTDB): domain Bacteria; phylum Cyanobacteriota; class Vampirovibrionia; order Gastranaerophilales; family Gastranaerophilaceae; genus Zag111. Next base: position 2,060 of record JAFUXT010000021.1, read on the forward strand.
ATTTCAAGTTCATTTGAAAGTGAGTTGTTTGCACCTAACATTCCGTACATATTCCCAATTTCTTCTATTGCATAAGGATTTATTTCCATTAAATTGGAATTATTTGTTTTATTTATATATAAATCTGCCTGAACTTTCCATTGTTTTGGCAAAACAAAAGTTAATGCAATAAATAATATTAAAACACCTGTGAATATCTTTGCAATAAAAAACTTTCTGTTCCAAATTGCCATAAGTATATTTTTAAAATTCACATTCAATTCTTCTTCGACTTCATTATATTGTTCCATCACGGTCTCCTTTACGAGTTAAAAATCCTTATATTATAGTATATCATCAACTTTTTGTAAAAAAAGTGCTTTTCTTTTGTCCAATTCTGATTTTCTGCTTTGTATGACAGATATTACATCACTTCTTTTTTCGGTAAGATCACGGTACAAATCCATAAACTTTTCATAGTAATCATTATCTTCTAAATTGACTGAAAATTTTTCTTGCCCGTATTGAGCCAATGCGCCAACATTTTTATGAACATAGTATCCTGAAAACGCAAGACTGATTGCCGGAACATCTTCTCCCATAGCAAAAATAATAGGATGATGTTTCATTGTCAAACACATTTTTGAATCTGCAATAACACGGCGTATTTTTTTGAAATCCAGATTAAATTCATATACTTTTATTCGATCATTCGGATATTTATTCAAATAATCATTCAAAGACAGCGTATCTGTTTGTGTCATTGCGATAAGTACAATATCATAATTCGTATTATTAAGAACATAATTTACAATTTTGTTTATTTTATCGATATAAACTGATTTTTGCTTATCGCTCATTCCCCAATAATGAAAATTTAAGGTTATATAATTATCGGAATCAATTTGTCTTTCTTTCGATTTGGCACAATGTAGCGCATCATCATGAGTTACAAAATAATTTTCACCATTAAGCCCTATTTTATCTAAATCTTTTAACGAAAATTCTTCATCTCTGACAGTTATCATTTTTACGGATTTCAAACCCCATATTGCAATCATTTTATTAAATAAATTTCCCCAAAGACCGATAGTCTGACCACTCATGACTACGGGAGTATTAAATATTTTACAAAGTCTGCAAATTAACATACCGTCCCAAAATCTTGACAAAGTTTCACCCGTCAAATATCCTCCTCCGCAAAAGTAAAACAAACTTGCCTCTTTTAACAATTGCAAAAATTTCACACTCCGAGGATTTAAAAATAATGTTGGTAAATCATATTTTACCAGATAAGAATTGAATAATATCCAAAGAGATTTTAATAAAAATACCGGAACAGTCCATATTTTACCAAAAGAATATATATTAAACGGAAGTCCTTCATTAAAAAATGCTGTTCTTGACGCATACTCATGAAAATAATCCGGATGCATATCTTTTGAATGATTTACATCAGGAACCAAATTTATAATTTGGTATTGCGGATATCTTTTTGTAAGAAGTTCAAGCGTTGCTTCGCATTGCGCTTCATCTCCAAGATTTGTATATCCGTACCCGCCTGCAACTAATATATTTCTGCTTTTTTTCATTATATTTTCTCCAATAACCATGTAACTGCATTTATTGTTTTCATTATAAGATAAGTAACCTTAAATCCAAAATGTTTATATAAAAATTTTGAACATCTCGAATTTATATAATACCTTAAAAATCTTGACTTGCGATTTTTATTTGAATAGGGTTTTTGAGTAAATTTATATATAGCGTTAGTTTGCTTATAAACAGGAGTGGGTTTTTGATGATCTTTCATTGTTTCGTAATCAAGTTCTTCATATTCAAGTCCGCAATTGAAAAAATCATTTAAAACTTCATTATTCCTAATAACAAGAATTGACTGACCTTTAGCATCCTCACTTGCCCATTTACCCCAAGCATCTTTGACAGAAATGTCTGCATCCGCACCCCAAAAATCAGGACAATACAAACAACTGTGCATTGCAAAATAATAAAATCGCCAAAATTGTGTCCAACCGCTTTGAAAACGATTTTTATTCATAAGAGTTTCTTCTTTAGTATAGACATAATTTTTAAAATTATTCGCATCAGGCATTGTTTCATCTTTTGCTCGCATATCAACCTGCCACAAATCATTATCCGAAAGTTTATTCGCCTCAGTCAAAAAATCCGCAAATGTTGAATTAACATTATGAGAGCATATCAAAGCACAAGTAATGATTTTTATTTCGCTAAAATCCTTATTTGAGTTTAAAAGATTTTTTATTCCCCTTATCACGCAGGGAGTTCCTGTCATAAAATATGTTTTGCCTTTTTCTAATTTTGACAGAACTTCAGAAAAATCTACTGCCTGATATGTCGAACTGACATTTTCATTTATTTCTTCAATACTCGTACTAAACCTCGTACCGTAATGCAAATCCCCCCTTTTACCCCAGAGCCTTTGTGTATGAATCATACCATCAATCTTTCCCTGACTCATAAGATATGATGCAAGTTTTGTAACCGCTCCGCCCGAACAGCATTTTAATCTTTGCGAAGTATTTTTATCCCATGCAAGATAATATTTACTATCCTCTAAACCATGCCTGTGGGGAAATTCCATTTTTGACAAATCCTTGGCAATCGAAATTAATTTTTCTTTTTCCTGAGGGCAATATTTTAAACATTGACCGCAATTCTTACATTTTTCAATGTCAATAACAGGATTAACTTCACCATACTCGTTGCGAATCATTTTTATTGCATCAAATTTACAGACTGTTTTACAAATCCCGCAATTTATACACAAATCATTTTTTACTGTTTTTTCAACCGTATAAGCCATTTACTAACCTTTCTGCTCCAAAATTTTGTATTTTTTTACATAATATAATCTGTGACAGAACATAAATACATGAGAGAAAGCATACATACATGCTACGGTATAAATATTTAACTGATGAATTAAATATAATATACATAAAGCAATAATATGCATTATTCCTGCAATAACCCAGCATTGGTTTGTTTCTTTTGTATAACCAAACGCCCCTAAAAGCGGAAATGCCATTGTACCTGCCATTATATGGAACGGAACAATTATTGCAAATATTCTCAAAACTTTATAACTTTCAACAAGTTGTGGGCCATAGAATATTGATATAATAGGTTTTGCAAATATTAATATAAACAACGATAGCCCTAAACTTACAAAAACAAGAATTTTAAATACTTTTTTCCAAAATTTTATATCTTTATTTTTTGACATATAAGGGAAAAATGCATTATAAAACGGAATATACATAAAATATATTGCAAGATAAATCTTTTGTGCCGAAACATAATATGCAACCATTGTTGTTGAAACACACAAACCCAAAACAAAAGCATTCGCACTCTGATACAGTGCAATAGAAACATTGCCTAAAAAATATTCGCTGCTATTTTTTAATTTTATCCATATTTCTTTTACTTTCGGGAAATATAATTTCACACCAAACTGATTTACTGCAAGCCACACGCTTACTGCTCCTGCAATTAAAATACCGAGTGAATTAAATAACGGAACAAGATAATAATCAGCCTGACATCTGATAAATACAAATATGCACACAACCGAAATTATCCTTGTTAAAACATTCAAATAAGTGATGAATTTCATCTTTTCCATGCCCTGAAAAAACCAAGTGGAAAGAAGAATATTTCCAAGCACAGATAAGAATGTAAAATAATAAACAAGCCAATCCTGTCTGAATTTCTCAAACCCGAATACGACAACTGACAGAATTAAAAAACTTATAATCATAAGCCCAAGACGAGCAAACATAACAGATATATATATAGAAGAAACCTTATGCGGATTGTCCCTTTTTATTGCAAGTTCTCGGACACCCGACTGATTAAACCCAAAATCAACAAATCTTGAAAAATAATCCATTACAGCCTGAGCAAAAAAGATTAAACCGAATTTATCAACCGCCAAAACACGTGCCAAATAAGGCAGAGTTACAAAAGGTATAACGTAGTTTAAAATCTGAATTATTCCCATTGCAGTAAAATTCTTAAAAAAATTTTTCTTTTCAGATGATAATTTTTTGATTTTTTCTAAAATCATTGTTATTTACATTCTTTCCTTTGCCGTTTTAATAATTACTAAAATTTTCTTGCTATATATCTGACATACAACCTTTTTATTGCTTCCTGAAAATTCGGAATACGCTTAATCGGATCGAAACTTGCATAGCCCCAATACAAATCTCTGATATTTCTCATTTTGTTAGAAGCACCTTTAAAATAGTTTGCATCTTCAACATCAGAATTTATATCACAAATTGGTGACAATACATCCGCCCAAAATTTCGGATTCCAATAATCTTCAAAAATACTTGTGTAAGAATGTTGCTCGAACGGTGCATCAATATTAAAAAGAGGCTGAAAGAAATATTGAACATCTTTATTGAAATACCGGGCTTCATAAAGCATTGATGTTGAAATTCCCATAACTTTTTTAATTTTATCCGAAGCAAGTACGCTATATGTAGAAACATCATTAAGTAATTCGATATTTGGATTTTTCTTAACATAGTTCATGTGTGCTTTAGAATTTTTGTAAAGATACGGATGCGGAATATAGTATATTTTTGAATATTGTTTTGACAATTCTTTTATTTCATTTTCAAAATGTTCAATATTTAAAAATACCCCATCTTTTTCAACTGATTTATCCGTCAAAGTTTGACCTATAAAAAGTGCCGAGTTATCCTGCAATTTATCATCCGGAATCATATTGTTATATTCCATGAAAACCTTCCAGTAATTTGCATAATAATAAAATTTATTTTGCGGAATTTTATATTTTTGCATCTGTTCATAAGCACTTATATCATTTGTGTAAATAGCAAAAGCCAAATCATCAAAAAGTTTATATGAATGAAATGCAAAATCAAAAACCTTACACCCTAAACTTGTCAGCAAATCACACAACGGAGTGTACATTTCAGAACCGATAATAATTGTATTTTCATCCAAGAACTTTTTAAGATATTCAATTTGTTCTTGGGTAAACGCATCAAAATTACACTTATGATAACATTCTTTAATCTCTGTTTCTCCTGCAAGTTCATAAAAATATTCTCTTGAGAATTTTTCTCCGGCATCATTTTTTATATCATATAAAATTTTTATATCAGGTGATATTGCACTTTTTATAATTGGGCTCAAAATCTTGAATACCCAGAAAAAATATCTTTTATTATATTTTTCCGAATTACGCAAAAAATCACCGGTGAATATTATTCTTTTCATTTTGCCTCCTGTCTAAAATTCGATATATTAAAGTAATTATTAAAATATTTACCATTAAAGGTTCAAATAAAGTCATATAAAACTGATAAAAATAACCTATCGTGAGGGATATCCAACACCATCCCAACCCATTAAGATATACTTGGTCGTTATAACTCAAATTATAAGTTTTAATTTTATTCAGAGTAAGTTTTAACTTTGTGTGGAAAAATATAAAAATTCCAAAAATTATAAATCCATACTGAGCCAAATCGGCAAAGAACAAATTTGAATTAAATACAAATTTTTGCTTTGACTGTAATGCTACTGCCATATTTTCATATATTTCCGGAGTTAAAATTACAGGAGAAGCAGATAACTGATGATACATTAAATCTGACAAATTACCCAAACCTACACCCATAAACGGATGTTTCAAAAAAATCTGAAACAGGTTTATAAAACATACTATCCTTCCACCCAACGAAGGCTCTGCCAATACAAAATCTTCAAAAGATGCAGAAGTTACTGTAGTTATAATTCGTGATAAATAAGTATCTTCAAAATTAACATTAAGTATAATTAAAATTCCGCACAAAATTGCAAATACTAAAATTGACGAAAATATTAAAATATGGCGCTTTACAAATACAATAATTTCTTTTGCAAAATATAACAATGTTATGATAAAAAATAAAATCAAATATATAGGTGACTGAGTTAAAATAAGATTCAGCCATGCTAAAGGAATTATTGTCTTTTTTACAAAGAGATTAGCAAAATTGTTTTCATACAATTTTATTTTTGAAGTTGCAACGCTATATATCAAAGGTAAAAATACAAATATAAATCTTGCATAAAAACTCGGTTCTTCAAACACACAATCAAGTCGCGGCAATCCGTATGCTTCATACCCTGATGCCACACCATTATACCCAACATTTGCAAATTTTATAAATCTGACATTTGCCAAAAAATCAAAAATCGACTGAATAATTTCTATATTGAAAAACATTCCGATATAAGCAATCAGACCGAGTATCATCAATATATAGAATAATTTGGTAAAAACTTTTATAAAGTTATCATAAGAAATATATTTATCAATTATAAATATAAAATATAAAAACACGGGAAAGATACACAATACATAATGCACTAATATGTATCTAAATGTATTTCCCAAAGATGCAACCCCTAAGACAGATAAAAGTAACGAATCCAAAATACTTACTAAAACATAAATCAGATAAAATTTAAACGGAGTAGAACTTATGACTTTTTTAATTTTGCATATAAATGATTTGGGATTTAATGCAAAAACTACCGCTAATGCAACATATAAAACGACAAAAAAATAAGGATAGACAGCATACGCACCGCCTAAAAAAGTTAAATTCAATGCAAATGCAGGTAAAAAGAAAAAAATCAAAGGGAAATACAGTAAAGTTTTTAAATTAAACTTCATAATACTCCTCATATACTCTATTTGTTTTCCCAGCCATTTGATTTACGCTAAACTCTTCTTCAAAATATTTTCTGCTATTTTGACCAAGTTGGGATATGTTATTACGATTATCCCATAACAGTTTTATTTTTTCTGCACAATCATCCACATCTTGACGATAAACCAGATAACCGTTATCTTTTATACATTCTGAATTCCCGCCGACATCCGAAACTAAAAGAGGCAATCCGGCTCTCATTCCTTCAATTATTCCTATCGGTAAACCTTCATAAATTGAAATCAGCGAATAAACATCATAATTTTTTAATACAGGAGCAACATCAGAAATTTCTCCAACATAAGAGATATTTTTATTATTTTTGCTGTCAATAAATTCTGTTACTCTGTCTAACTCAGGGCCATAACCAAATAAATCAAGTTTTACATTTAAACCTTCTTTATTAACTTTATCTACGGCTGAAATCAAAGTGTATGGATCTTTTTGAGGGCAAAAACGGGAAATCATAACAATTTTTAATTCATCACTTGAAAATTGTTGTTTTCTGAACTCCTCAGATACATTTGAAATACCATTATGAATTGCAACCATTTTATTTTTGTACATTGGTAATGCTTTGCTCCCAATTTGTCTGTCATATTCAGAGACGCAGATGATTTTTTTATAAACTGCGCACATAAAAAATTCCAAAATTCTGTAAAAAATTTGTTTCCACAATGCAAGTCCGCTTGTAAATGGCCAGCCATGAACAGTGTAAACAGTCGGAATTTTTGTAATCGCACCGCATACTGCCCCTACAATAGCCCCTGTTGTTGCGTTGCAATGTATAACATCAGGTTTGATTTGTTTTATTATTTCCAATGCTTTTTTATTTGCTTCAATATGAGTTTTAATATCAAAAATACTGTTAGTCATCTGAACAAAAAACATATTATCTTTATTTATTCCCATTTTTTCAAGTTCATCAGACAAATATCCCGGTGCATCCATTATAAAATAAGGTTCAAGATTATCAGGTAAATATCTTAACATTTCCAACAAATATTTAGCCACTCCGCCTAACACAGAAGTTGTTACAATATACAAAATTTTTGCTTTACCGGAATTAAGCATTACTTATGCCTTCCTCCGACAGCCAAAAATACGGCTTTTATAAGGATAGCAATTTCCCATAATACATTTCTATGCTTAATGTAATATAGGTCATATTCAAGTCTTTCACGTTCTTCGTCAAGAGAATATGCCGCCTGCATACAAATATGCGCCCAGCCTGTCCAACCTGTTTTTACCCACATACGACATTCGTAAAACGGCAAATCTTTTGTATAAATATTAACAAATTTTTCCCATTCGGCACGAGGTCCAACAATTGACATTTCGCCTTTTAAAATGTTTACCATTTGCGGAATTTCATCCAATTTTGCTTTTCTTATCCATTTGCAGAACGGTATTGTTCTGTCTGCTCCATCATTAAGCATTTGCGCATTTTTTGGAACATAATCATTTACATACATTGTTCTTAACTTATAACATTGAAAAGTTTTACCGTTTTTACCTACTCTTGTTTGAGAGAAAAACGGACTCGCACCATCAGTAAGTTTTACCCTTATAGCAATATATGCCGTAACAGGCAAAGTAACAATCAAAATAATTGATGCTGCAATAATATCATAAACTCTTTTGCAAAAATCATAAGCGTACGAACGCTGTGTTGCGAATTGATAATATAATTCCGTTATGGTTTTTTCATCAATATAATATTTCCCTGTTACCATTTCATAAAAATCGGGCATTTTGTATATCGCAACAGAACGAGGCGCAGTTATAATCAACTCCGTTGCCTGAGCAATAACTACTATATCAATTTCATTTTCTTTTATAATTTGACTTAAATCATTGACATCTTTATATATTAGAACATTATCATCCTGCGCAAATTCTTCATTAGTTTCATTAACTTGAACGAATCCTGCAACTCTCATTCTTAACGCTTTTTTACCTTGAATTTCATCTGCAATAACCTTTGCCCTGTGATCAGAACCTAAAATTAAAATATTTTTTTCTCTTTTAATTCTAAACAAATAAAAATGGTAAAAAACCCTGTAAAGTCTTAAAATAATGAATATAGTAATTATATTAACCGCAATAAAATTTATTGTTGAAGTTATCGATGATGCAAATATCAAAAGATATGCCGCAGGAATAACGTGAGTCATTACTACACCTTCAAAAAGAAGATATGCATTCTTCATATTAACATTGAACTCTCGAATTTTGTAATGTCCTTTCAAGAACAAAACGGCAAGACCTGTCAATACTGTTGTAATACACAAAATTACAATTGCTTTTGGCGTATATTCAAAAATGCTTGCCCATATAAAAGTTGACAAACTTAATACAATAAAATCAAATAAAAACATTATTGTTGTTGATTTAGATAAACTTTTAAACATTGTATCACTCCAATAATTCAGATTTTATAAAATATATTTTTGGTTACTATAATTTATATATTCGGCAAAATATTACAAAAACCGATTCAATTGCGAATATCGCAACAAGATATTAACATAAACATTCATAACAACATACTAAAACAAATTACGTTGATAAAAAACTTAACAAAATAAAATACAGATAAACAGCCTATACTAAAGGCTAATATTCATGTGATTATTTCATAAAATTTTGTATAAAATAATATATAATTACCAAACTTTATTTAGACAGATATATTTGAACCCCATCTGAACTAATTTATCCCCGTTATATTGATTTCTTCCGTCGAAAATAACAGGATCTTTCAAAAGAGATTTGATTTTTTCAAAATCAGGGCGTCTGAATTCATTCCATTCGGTTAAAAGAAGCATACAATCTGCATCCTTTAATGCATCATAAGATGATTTTGAATAAATTATTTTTTCTCCAAAATAAAATTTCGCTTGCTCAAATGCTTTCGGGTCATAAGCCTGAATTTTTGCACCTCTTTTGAGTAAATCATTGATTATTGTAATTGCAGGTGCTTCTCTCATATCATTTGTTTTTGGTTTAAACGCAAGTCCCCAGACTGCAATAGTTTTATCGCTTAAATCTTCACCAAATATATTTACAATTTTATCAATAAACAATTTTTTCTGCTTTTTGTTAATATCATCTGCAGCTTTTAACAAACTGTAATCACAATTATTATCTATTGCGGTCTTTGTTAAAGCCTTAATATCTTTTGGCAAACAACTTCCTCCGTAGCCGAGTCCGGAAAACAGGAATTGAGAACCGATACGTTTATCCGTACACATCCCTTTTCGCACCATTTCTGGATCAGCACCAACTTTTTCACAAATATTTGCAATTTGATTTGCGAATGATATCTTTACTGCCAAAAAGGAATTTGCCGCATATTTAGTCATTTCAGCAGATCTTACATCCATCATAATTATCGGGTTACCTGTTCTTGAAAATGGGGCATATAATTCCTGCATAATTTCTGATGCTCTTTGAGAATTTGAACCAATCACTACTCTGTCTGGTTTTAAAAAATCATTTACTGCTTCTCCTTGTTTTAAAAATTCAGGATTTGAAACTACATCAAATTCAACATCAGTTTGCTTTTTTATTATTTCAGTGACCAAATCTGCAGTTCCGACAGGAACGGTAGATTTATCAACTATAACTGTATATTGCTTAATTGATTGACCGATTAATTTTGCAACCTGCTGAACATATTGTAAATCAGCGCTTCCGTCTTCATCCTGCGGAGTTCCTACAGCAATAAAGCAGACAAGAGAGTTTTCAACCGCATTTTTTACATCAGATGTAAAAGTTAATCTGTTTTTGGAAACATTAGCATTTATAAGTTCTTCCAACCCCGGTTCATAAATAGGAATAATACCCTGATATAATTGTTTTAATTTTTCTTCGTTGTTGTCAACACAAATAACATTATTACCCATTTCCGCAAGACAAGTTCCGACAACCAAACCTACATATCCTGTACCTATAACACAAACCTTCACTACATTTCTCCCTTAATTCTTCTGTTGAAATATTCTATTGTTTTATCCAAACCATCACTTATTTTAATTCTAGGTTCCCAATTTAATTTTGTTTTAGCCAAGGTTATATCAGGACGCCTTTGAGTCGGGTCATCAGCAGGCAAAGGTTTATACACAATTTTTAAATCTTTATTTATTTTTTCTTTTACCAAGTCGGCAAGTTCTCTTATTGTAAATTCTTCGGGATTGCCTGTATTAACAGGACCGACAAAATCATCTTCACTTGCCATCATCCTGATAATTACCTCAATCAAATCATCAACATAGCAGAATGAACGGGTCTGTGAGCCGTCGCCGTATATTGTCAAATCCTCACCTCTTAAAGCCTGACAAATAAAATTCGATACTACTCTGCCATCATTTGGATCCATCATAGGACCGTAAGTATTGAATATTCTTATAACTTTAATTTTAACATCATATAATCTGTGATAATCAAAAAACAAACTTTCAGCACATCTTTTACCTTCGTCATAACAAGCCCTTATGCCAATCGGATTAACATTTCCTCTATATGATTCAAGTTGCGGAATCATAAGAGGTTCTCCATATACTTCACTTGTTGAGGATTGCAAAATTTTTGCATTATTTTTCTTGGCAAGTTCAAGCATATTTAATGAACCTAAAACACAAGTTTTAGTGGTAAATATAGCCTTTTCACCCTGATATGCGCAAGGAGATGCAGGACAAGCAAGATTGTATATCTCATCAATTTTTTCTTCTATATTTAGCGGTTCAATAATATCATGTTCTATAAACTTAAAGCGGGGATTATTTAAAAGTTCTCTGACATTATCCAATGAACCCGTATAATTATTATCAACACAAATTATTTTGTTATTTTCATCACTTATGAGTTTTTTGCATAAATTAGAACCAATGAATCCTGTTCCGCCTGTTATTAAGATTGTTTTCATTTTATTTCCCACTAAATTAATTACTTAATTTTTTATTGAGAATTTTTTCCCATTCGTATGCCGTTTTAATGCTATATTTTAAATCTTTTTTAGGAGTCCATAACAAAATATTTTTTGCCTTTGAATTATCAGCAACTAAAACTGCAGGGTCACCTTCACGTCTTGGGCAAAGATTTATGGGAATATCCTGCACTGTAACTTCTTCACAAGACCTAAAAACTTCTTTTACAGTGTTGCCCTCATTTGTTCCCAAATTAAAATAGTCAGTTTTTCCATCATTTTCAAGATATTTTAAAGCCAAAAAATGTGCATTAGCCAAATCTTCGACATTAATATAATCTCTTACACAGGTACCGTCTTTTGTGTCATAGTCACTACCATACATTTCAAATGTTCTGCCACCTGAAAAAGTTGATTTTAAAATATTCGGAATCAAATGCGTTTCCGGATCGTGCCATTCTCCTACCCTGTTGTCGCTATCTGCCCCTGCAACATTAAAATATCTCAATCTCACTGATTTTAAACCATAAGCCCTATCGTAGTCATCCATAATTTTTTCAAGCATAAGTTTTGTCTGCCCGTATGCATTAATCGGATTTTGAGGATGTTTTTCATCTATCGGGGTGTAAACAGGTTCCCCGTAAGTTGCAGCGGTAGATGAAAAAACAATCTTTCTTACATTGTTATCAAGCATTGAATCTAAAAGATTTAAAGTTCCGCATACATTGTTTCTGTAATATTTTCTCGGATTTTTAACACTCTCACCAACTTGAGAAAATGCCGCAAAATGAATAACCGCCTTGATATTTTCTTCTTCAAACACATTATTAATATCGCTTTGATTTAATAAATCGCCTTTATAAAATTTTACGTTCCCATATTTTTGCAAGGTCTCAACAGTTTCAATGTGTCCGGTTGAAAGATTATCAAAAATAACAACTTCATAACCGTTATTTAAAAGATTTAATACACAGTGACTCCCTATATATCCTGCACCGCCCGTAACCAAAATTTTTTCTTTGGAAAGATTATCAATCATCCTACACTCCTATCATTTTAATAACGTAAACCTCAATTTATATTCTATTATCGGCTACTATATGTCACTTCAATCAATTTGATATTGACCAAAATCATCAAAAAAATATTATCATGAAAAATTAAAATATACATACTTATAACAACACATGTAAAAAAAACTTAATAAAAACTACAACACTATTCAAGGCTTTTTTATTCCCGGCGGTAACGGGAATTGTCTTGAGTCGCTCGCAGTAAACAACACACAAAACGGGAATTTACTGAGGTTGTTTTTGAGGGTAGGAAACCCGAAAATTACAACCTCGTATGCCGTCAGGCTGAACCTTTGATATTTTTCAAACAGAAAAATGTCTAAGTGATATGAGCGAACCATCAATAATAAAAAAGCCTTGACTTATGTCATAGGCTTTTTTATACTCGGCGGTAACGGGAATTGAACCCGTGTTTGCAGAATGAGAATCTGCCGTCCTGACCACTAGACGATACCGCTATGGATAACTAAATTATAAGCCGAAAATTATTTAATTCAAGACTAAACCTCATAACATAATTCTTCATAATCACATACTGTTTTTTCAAATTTTTCACTGATAATTTCAGCAAGTACAAGCAAATGCGTGCAATCTTCAATATTATCTCTTGAACAAATATCTATACTTTGCTTTAGACAAGTCAAAAGCATTTCAACATTATTCATTTCATCATATACCTGTTCTGCTTTTTTCGTAAGTTTGCCCATAATAAACTCACTTTCATTATATATTTTATTAAGTAAACTGTAGTTTTATTACAGTTTATATTATTGAAAAAATTTTGTCAATACACGATAATCCTTTTATGAATACAAGAGCATTAGGTTTAAATATAAAAGCGGAAAGAAACAGAAAAGAACTTTCCCAAGAAAAATTGGCAGAACTTGTAAGCATGAGTCCTACTTCTATAAACTCAATTGAAAAAGGCAAACAAATTCCTAACGCAATAAACTTATACTTAATTGCCAAAGTTCTTGAAGTTGATATAAACGAATTATTTAAAGGGATTGAATTATGAACATTATGAAAAAATTTATAATTTCTTTGTTAATATTTTTAACAGGATTCATTTTTACCGGAACAAGTACATTGGCTAAAGGTAACTATGGACCGCATTGGACCAAGCAGGTCATCAAAGTTTATATTGCAGATGACAGTTATACCGGAATGATGCAGAGAGCGTTCCAAAAATGGGTTGAAAAAAGCAATTCAAGATTGAAATTTGAATATGTAACAACTCCACCTGCCGATATTGAAGTTGATTTTGCAGATGAAACAGACGGAACTGACGGTGATATTGGTTGTTATTCACTAACCATAAAAGGCGGTGCCATTACTAAAGCAAATATAATTATCGCCCCAAATCCTACAAAAAATTCAAATAATCTTATTTATACCGTAATGCTCCACGAAATCGGACACGCACTCGGATTAAATGATTCATCAAGAAAATTAGGTATTATGAGTACTCCTGTAACAGAAAATCAGGATATAATAAATACGGATATGTTAAGACTTTTCCACCTCAACGGCTGGACTTATATTGATAAAAATTCTCCTGCCCCTGTAATAAAACAGACTACCGAAGATTAATTCCGTATAACGAATACAATGCACGAATATCATTAGTCCCAATGTCTTGCCTTATGGCTATGCCAAGGTTTGTTGATGCAAACATTATGTCATTATAACCTTTTGAATGTGCAAGACCCAAACTGTGACCTATTTCGTGCCGCATAACTGCATAAACTTGCGTATTACTTAACAAAAGACCTTTCGGTCGTCTTTTTGCAATATATATTCTTGAATGCATATTACCATTATTACGAAAGTTCTGTGCACAGCCCATTGCTTCAGGGGTTCCGCAGTAATCAGTCAAATCTTTTTCTATAAAAATTACATCAATATCCGAATCTTCTATTGATTTTGCACTCTTAAAAGCAATATGATTTTTACTTTTTCTCTGCCAATCATCAAACGCTTTTTTCATCAGACTTGTTTTATCATCACCCTGTGGGATATACACAGAGATATTTTGCGGATTGCTCCAGCGCCAAACACTTTCTGCCTTTACCTGACAATAAAAACCAAAAACAAACAATAAAAGACATAAAAATATTTTTTTCATACTATTTTATTCCATACAATTCATAAAGAGTTTTCACATCTTCAGGTTGAATTTCCTGAACTTCAGCCATTTCGGAATTTGTTCCCTCATACATCAGACTTTTTTTATCTTTTGAATGTTGAAGTCCCAATGCGTGTCCAATTTCGTGCAGCATTATAGTATAAACCTGATTTTTGGTCATAGGCTTTCCGTTCATATCGTAAACAGAAATATAAATTTTTACTCCTAAAATTCTTTTGTTACCGTGTACGGTTTTTGCAGAAACAAAAGAACAACAGCCAAGTGCCTTATCGTTACGACATATCGCACCCATCCCGGATTCAATAAATATTACTTCCATATTTGCCGTGCTTTTTGTTCCGACAAATTCAAAAGTAAAATTCCCACCTGTGTGTTTTTGCCAATCCATAAATGCGTGCTTCATAGTAGTTGATAGCATATCTTTTTGCGGAATATAAACTTTTAATCCCTGAGTTTTTATCAGCACAGGTTTTGCATCAGGATTCGGCGGCGGTGCAGGCAAAATTGCACACGCACTTGTTTGAATCATGAAAAATAAAAATATTCCAAAAATAACCGAAAAAATCTTTTTCATATTAATATTATTTACATTTTTTCAAAAAAAATAAAACTGTTTACAACCATACTTATTAAAAATTTACAAAAATTGTGTTGAAAATAACAATAAAGTTAAACTATAATAAATTTTGACAGGGGATTTAATGGCAAAAGAACTTTCAACTATAACAGAACACAAACCTGCACATAAAAAATATGTGCTGAAAAAACGCATCCCCGAATGTAAAAATTATAAGGTAAATTATTCGCAGGATTTAAACGAAAAACAACTTGAAACAGTAATGTTTAATGACGGGGCTTTGCTTGTAATAGCAGGGGCAGGATCAGGCAAAACCAAAACATTGACCTATCGTGTAGCAAGACTTATTGAAGATGGCACAGCACCGAATAACATTTTATTATTAACTTTTACCAAAAAAGCCGCACACGAAATGTTATCAAGAGCATCACTTGTGCTTGATGAACGCTGTGAAAAAGTTGCAGGAGGGACTTTTCACTCTTTTGCGAATATAATTCTGCGCAAATATGCTTCCGCATTAAAACTCAAAAATAATTTTACAATTATGGACAGAAGTGACTGTGAAGACATAATAAACCACATTGTCGGGCAAATGTTTCCAAAGAAAGAAAAAAGATTCCCCAAAAAATCAACTATTCTTGACATGTATTCAAAAAGCGTAAATAAAGTTATCCCTGCTAAAAAAATTATAGAGGAAGAATTTCCTCAATTTGAGCACTGCATTGATAAAATTCTTGAGATTCACAAAAATTATGTTGCTTATAAGCGAGAAAATTCAATTTTAGATTATGACGATTTGCTTGTATATTTAAAAATTCTTCTTGAAAATAATGACTCATTAAGGCAAAAAATTTCAGGCGAATACAAATATATTATGGTTGACGAATACCAGGACACAAATACTTTGCAGGCTGATGTAGTCAAACTTTTGGCTTCGGTTCACGGAAATATTATGGCGGTAGGAGATGATGCACAAAGTATTTATTCATTCAGAGGAGCAAACTATAAAAATATTTTTGATTTCCCGAAATTATTTAAAAATACAAAAATAATAAAATTAGAACAAAATTACCGCAGTACTCAAAACATACTGAAATTAACCAATACAATAATCGGCAGAGCAAAGGAAAAATATGACAAAGAACTGTTTTCTCAAATTGAATCACCTGTCAAACCTGCGCTGATTTGTGCAAAAAATACACAGATGGAAGCAGATTTTATTTGTCAGAGAATTTTGGAACTTTTAGACGAAGATGTACCGCTATCAGATATTTGCGTCCTTGCAAGAAACGCAAGAATGTCTTATTCGTTGGAAATTGAACTTTCAAAACGCTCAATACCTTTTAGAAAATTCGGCGGTCCGAAATTTATGGAAACTGCTCATATCAAGGATGTTCTTTCTCATTTGAGAGTATTGGTCAATCCTGATGATGTGGTAAGTTTTACAAGAATTTTACTTCTTTTAAGAGGAGTCGGTAATGCGGCGGTTAATAATATTTTGCCTGTTATAAAAGGTAATTTTGACCCTGATATAAAACTTTTACCGTCAAACAAAATGACAAGTCTTGCACCGTTACTAAAACTTTTGAGTAAAGAACGCTCTACGATTGCGACCAAAAAACCGTCTGAAATTATGGAAGAAATTATCAGGTATTACCGCCCGATTTTGCATGACAAATATGACGATTTTAGTAAGCGTGAAAAAGATTTGGAGCATTTGCAGTACCTTTCAACACAATATAAAAATCTTGAAGATTTTTTAAGCGATATGGCGCTTGATCCGCCTGACTCCAGTGTCGAAGGGATGTATAAAAATAATATTGATGATGAAGCACTGACTATTTCAACAATACACAGCGCAAAAGGTCTTGAATGGGACAGCGTATTTATAATCGGCGCAGTTGACGGCAGATTCCCAAGTGCTTATTCGTTTAATTCTGAAGAAGAAATGGACGAGGAATTGCGCCTTATGTATGTTGCAACAACAAGAGCAAAAAATAATTTGTATATTTCGTACCCTGTTGATATGTACGATTATTCAATGGGAATGGTACTTTCCAAACCGTCAAGATTTTTGGATAAAATTCCTGACGATATTTTGGAAGTTTGGGATATTACGGAGGGATAATATGTTAGTAAAGATATATACAGACGGAGCATGTTCGGGAAACCCCGGCAAAGGCGGATACGGAACAATTTTAATGGCGCAGGATGAAGCGGGGAATATTCATAAAAAAGAACTTACTCAAGGGTTTAAAAACACCACAAACAACCGAATGGAACTTCTTGCCGCTATTGTAGGACTTGAAGCACTCAAAAAACCTTGTGATGTAGAACTCACATCCGATTCAAAATATCTTGTAGATGCGTTCAATCAAAAATGGATTGACGGCTGGATTAAAAAAGGCTGGAAAAATTCTCAAAAAGAACCGGTAAAAAACCGTGATTTGTGGGAGCGGTTATTAAAAGCAAAAGAACCTCACAATGTCAAATTCATTTGGATAAAAGGACATGCCGGTCACGAGTTTAACGAGCGTTGCGACCGTATGGCTGTTGAATCCGCAAACAGCGACAATTTACTTGAAGATAAATTCTAAACATATTTCATTAATACATTAAGCAATTCACTTTTTTTGTGAAATCCTGAAAATTTTGCAATTTTTTTTCCGTCTTTAAATAAAATGAAAGTCGGATAACCGTCTATTTTATATCTGCTTACAATATTTGGACTTTCGTCACCATCAACAATACCTATTCTTATATCCGAACTTTCAAGTTCTTGAAGTTCAATTCTTTGTTTCATGCAATAAGAACACCAAGTTGCATAAAATTCTATAAGTTTCAGACCCGATTCTATTTCTTTATCAAAATTTTGTTCGTTCAATTCAACTATCATATAAACCTCCTTATTAATATTTTTTGTAATTATAAATTTTAATACCCCAAATTCGGCTAAACCATGATGCCCATTATTATTGCACTTTTGGAATAATGTTAACAAATGTTAAAAAGATATATAAAGTTTATCAATTTTTTAAACACAAAATACTTTATATATACACAGGGGATTAAAATTAAGGGGAAATTAAGATGAGTAAAATCGGGAATTTCCGTAGCAACGGCTATGGCGATGGAAACTTGCATACTTATGACGGAAAAGGTGCAAAACCTAAGAAAACTCTTGCTGATGTAAGAAAGGCAAGAGAACTTGCACAGAAAAAAGCAAGACAAGCAAAACAAGCACAAAAAGCCGCTGTTCAGACAAAACAAAGAGTTGAACAGACTTTTGGACAAAGGACTCAACTCAGTCCAAGTGTTATTGACCATAATTTAGGATTAGACAGAACAGCAAAATCCGCTCAGGAGTCATTCGGAGTATTTGCTAAACATGATGTTTCTCAGGCATTATCTCAAAGAACTCCGTTAAGCCCAAGTGTCATTGACCATAATTTAGGATTAGACAGAACAGCAAAATCCGCTCAGGAATCGTTCGGAGTATTTGCTAAACATGATGTTTCTCAGGCATTATCTCAAAGAACTCCGTTAAGCCCAAGCGTCATTGACCACAATTTAGGCTTAGACAGAGCAGCAAAATCCGCTCAGGAGTCATTCGGAGTATTTGCTAAACATGATGTTTCTCAGGCATTATCTCAAAGAACTCCGTTAAGTCCAAGTGTCATTGACCACAATTTAGGCTTAGACAGAGCAGCAAAATCCGCAAGAGAATCTGCAGAAGCATTTAAAGCAGGAAATATCGTAAGACAACACACTATTCCTGCATCACAAGGCTTACAGGAATTTACCGATAATATGTTGGGTATCGGAAGAACACCAAAATCCGCACAGGAATCTATGGGCGTATTCGTTAAAAGAGAAGTAGAACAAGCACTATCTCAAAAAACACCATTAAGCCCAAGTATTATAGATAACAATTTAGGTTTAAGCAGAGGTGCAAAGTCTGCCCAAGAATCCGCATCAGCGTTCATTGAACACGGTTTGACAGATACCGAAAAAGCATTAGGCGCAACAACAAAAGAATCGAAAGGTATTTGGGGATCAGTAAAAGGATTGTTTGGAAAAGCTAAAAATGCAATTGCATCAGGCTGGACAAAATTCAAATCATTTGCAAAAACTCCAAAAGGAAAATGGTCAATTGCCATAGCAGCAGTTGTTGTAGCGGGTACCGCATTATACGCTTACGTTGCAGACAGATTTTCTGCAAAAAATATTCCGCCGACAACAGGACCATCTAAAGCATTTATGCCAAAATTAGAAACAGAAGAAGATGATGACATTCCGGAAATTGAAACAGAAGTTATCGAAGAAACCGATGATAAAAAAGTCGATGAGGAAGAAACAGAAACTGATTCAACAAAAGTAGTTCCGGCACCTGTACCAACAGATACGCATGATGAAACTGACAAAGTTGATGAAACTGACAAAACTGATGAAACTGACAAAACTGACGAAACTAAAACTCCTGCAACTGAAGAAGAAAAGAAAGAAGCAGAAGAAGTTGCAAAAGCAAATGATGCAGAAAACAAGCGTGAGCCTGCAACAGTCAGCGGAGATGAATACGAAGTAGTTAAAGGCGATTGCGTTTGGAATATCGCAAAAGCACATCTCAAAGAACTCAACAAAGACAAAGCAGATTATACTCCGTCAAATGTTGAAATATTAAGACACACAAAAGAACTTATGGAAATCAATGATTTGCACTATGAAGCAGACAATTATGTGGTAATCATTGAACCGGGGCAAAAATTAAAACTAAAAAAATAAAATAGAGTGAAGTTCGGATTATATATAAAAAGCGACCTCCCTTAAAAAAGGAGGTCGCTTCCTGTTATAACCACTGTTGAATTTTTTGTTCAATTTCTTTTTGCTCAAAACCTTTATAATTTATACCGCAAGATGTTATCGGCTGTTTTGAATTATATGATGGGGAATCTACTATTACATAAGGCGGCATAATTGATTTCTTATATAATGCCGTTGACATTCTGCGATAGAATTTATCAAGCCACATTGTTTTTTGTTCTCTTGTAACTGGATGGCTCTTTTCATATAAAAACTCTGAATTTAGCATAATATTATAATTTTCTTTTTTATTTTCAATCCGCCAGATTACTTCGTCTAAAAATTCATACGGCATAAGTGCATCTTCTGCAATCAAAGGTTTATTTGTTTTCGGGTCAATCGCAAGTTCAGCACCGGGTCTTTTATCAATTACACTTTGAGGAATAGCATTTTTTTGTTCTCTGTTTTTGTTTAGCCACCTTGCAAGCGCAAAAAGTTTTGTCTTTGTAATATCAGCAATCGGCGCAAATCCGCCTGACATATCGCCATTAATTGTGGCATAACCCATATAGGCTTCTGACTTGTCAGAAGTTGCAATCGGCAGACAACTGCCAAATTCGTTGCTAACACCCCACAAAAACATCGCTCTTGAACGTGCCTGAATATTGTCTGCCGTAAACGATTGCTTATATCTGTTATCCCAATGTTTTTCCACATCAGCAAAAAGATTTTGCAAACAATTATTTGTAGTATCAAACATATCTTTTATAGGTGAAACCGTAAAACCTATCCCCAAATTTTGCGCCAAAATTTGAGCATCATCTTTGCTTGTTTGGGAAGTAATTTTTGAAGGCATACTTACCCCGAAAACATTTTCTTTACCTAACGCATCAGTTAATAAAACTGCGCAGACAGTTGAATCAAGTCCGCCTGATAAGCCCAAAACCGCACGCCTAAACCCTGTTTTGCCAAAATAATCTTTTATCCCCTGAATTAAAGTTTTATATGTTCTTTCCATATCAGGTTCATAATCAAGACTGAATTGTGACTGATTATCTTTACAAGACAACATTACAGACGGATAAATTTTGCCCAAATTTTTTACAGGATTAACTATCAAAAAATGTTCTTCAAAAGATTTTGCACATGCAAGCATTTCACCGTTTTTATTAAACACTCTGCTTGTCCCGTCAAAAGATACCCCATCTGTTGCACCGACCTGATTTACATAAACAAGCGGGGTTGAATATTTTTGAGCCAAAGATGACATAAAACTGTGTTTAATTTGTTCATTTTTAATTTTTGTCGGAACAGCACAAATATTTATAATTACATCTGCATTTTGTTCAGTATTACAATAATCTTCACCAATTAAAATTCCATATTTTATACCGTTTACGGTAATCATATTATTTAAAGACTCAAAAGGTGTAATACAGTTAAAATCATTAAATTCAGAATTATTTGGCAAAGATTTTCTTCTTATAATATCAGTAATTTTACCCCCATTCAAAACCGCAACGGAATCATAAAATTTATCTTCATAAGGCTCGACAAAGCCAACAAGCGCAGTTGTTTTAGTCGTAATTTTTGCAATTTCATTAAGCCATTTTACACATTCATTTGCAATAATCGGATGATTTTCTATTGAATTTTCAAGCGGAAACCCTGACATAATAAGTTCAGGAAAAACAACCAAATCAAGCCCAATACTTTGAGCAAAATTTATATATTGGACAATTTTTTTTGAATTATATTCGATATCGCCGACTTTTGGATTAATTTGAGCAATCCCAATTGAACCCTTGCCATAAGGTAAAAGCAGTTCTTTTAATTCTGTATCAATTTCATTTTTATTCTGTGAAGTAAAATATTTTTCGGTTAATTCAAAAATTCTGTCTGTTTCAGCCATAAAAAATCCCTCTTTTCAAAATAATTATAACCGAAAAATATAACAAGTCAGGCTAAAGTCCAAATAAATAATTTACTCTTTTTCTTTCAAAATTTGAGAGTACTTATCGAGCACAAACAAGATTTTCCCCGCTTCATCCCAAACTTCCTGCGGATGAGCACCTTGTGCAATTTTCATATCCGCTCTGCCCTGAACTGCGAGTTTTAAAACTTCCGGCATATTTATTGCAGTAGGGTGTTCTGATGATAAATTTTTATAATAACTGTCCTCATAATCATTATTCAGACGCAATTTCCAATTATTCGGATTTTCGTCATGTCCGCCTTCGTTATAAGTTTTGTCTATTCCGAAAAAGTCCGCAAACGAAACCTGAACTTTATCACCTAACATAAAAAGTTCGGCAAATTTTGCTTTGACTCTTTCGCTGTCATCATTTGCGATTTTTTTGCAGTATTCACTGCTATCGTGCGAGGCATTCAAAATCCCAGCAAGATACATCGGATTCCACGCTTCGTTTGCTCTTACCCAATCTTTTTTAATCATTTTTTGGGCAGGATCACTGTCATGAGAACCGACTAATGCCCAATTTTTTGTATCTTTATAGTATTCCCCTCTTTTATATTCCAAAGGGGTAATCCCAGGTAAGCCGTTTTCCTGATAATAAATTCTTGAAAATGTTGGAGTTTCAGTCACCAAATCTTCCCAAACAGGAGTATATTTATCAATGCCATGCTCTTCCAAAGTCGGCAGAATAATTTTACTCAACACTTTTTGATAATTCTTATCTGGGTCAATATCAGGCATATCATTGATGTTACCTTGCCTGTGACCGTCTTTTGAATAAATAAACGGGTCCACAAGCCCTAAAACATGGTCAATTCTGACATTATCAAAATTATCAAGTGCATCATCAAGTTTTGACTTTAAATATTCTCCTGCACAGCCTAATGTTCCGTCATCATTAAATAATTTTTTAGGGTCAAGCACAGGAACATTCCACTTTTGTATTCCGCCATTTGGACCGCCATAAGGACAACCGATTGCATAATCTTTTAAAAATAAATCCTGATGCGCCCACTCATCCGCAGGAGAAAATCCCACAAGCATATCACTTATATATTTAAATCCGTATTCTTTTCTTAAATCAGTATTCTCTTTTATTTGTTTATCAAGAAGATATTGACCAAAACAGTATTCTTCATATTTTGTACCCGTTTTTAACCTTAGTTGTTCTTTTCTGAAATGTGATTCATAATCGTCTTCATTTTCAAGATTTTTTGGTAAATTTCTGTCAATTTCTTTCCATTTTGTATAATCGTCAGTTCCGTACAAATCTTTTAAAATAAAAAAGATTGCATAAGTTTCTGTTTCGGGCTTATCTTCCATAAATTGAGCAAATTCTTTTGACATTTGGATTGCACGCACATCTTTTTGCTCTAATTTCCTTGCAAAATTTGAATATGCTTTTTTTATAAGACTATCATAGTTTGCAAATGCCTCAGGAAAGTCCGAATATGCATAATTATTATCAGATTTTTTGACAGGAGATACAATGCCGGTAACATCAGTTGATTGCAACAAATGCCCGTATTTATTTTCGGTAAGTTTATTAAAATCTATAAACAAATAATTTTTGCTACCCACAGAAGATTTATAAGGCGAATATTCTCTGACTGAATTAAGTTCCCCGATTGGCCCTAATTGATTACACGTAAAACCATGCAAAATTTCAAACGGCATAAGTTGAGCCGCAACTTTACCGTAAGGAGAACCAACACCGATATCATTATTTATTTTCTTATTTTGTTCTAATCTGCTTTCAGGGTACGAAGTTCCGTGTAAAATCATTGCGACTTCTTTTGTCCCAAGATAACCAAGAGCAGGTTTAATTCCGTTATTTTTATAATCCTGTTCTTCATCTTTTGTTAATTTCCGCTGAAAAGAAACTTTTTGCGGAGCATAAGTAGTAATTTTGTTTATATACATACAATCCCGAATAATTATTCTATAGATATATCAAAACACATAAAAAACTTTTTTGCTAATATGAGTAAAAAATATTTACAAAAAAAGACCCCTTATGACAGGGGTCTTTTTTCCGTTTGTGTTTATTTTATTTGCCTTAGTTATTTGCTACGCCATAGTGTTGTTCAGCGAATTCATCATCTTTTGCTCTTACATACATAAGTTGAAGTTCTTCATCATTTACTGTAACAACTTTAACACCTACCATATGATCTTCAGTAGAGTAATCAGGGTTATTTGACCATTTGATATCAGGATCTGAAGCGATAAGGTCGGTTAACAAGATGTTGCTTCCAACAGATGATTTATCCAAATATCCTTTGCTAAATTCACCATCTTCTCTGTATAAGCCTGTTTTAGCATCATAAGAATAAACATTAACTTTGTCACCAGCAGTCTGGAAGAAGTATCTCTGAACTAAATTATTATCGTAGATAGAAGTATTTTGATCCCAAGGATTTACATAAGTTTCAAAGAAGATACCCTTTGGAGAATTTAATGTTTTTCCGCTGTAAGTCTGGATTTTGAAGTTTGATGTAGGTATTCTGTAAACATCTTTACCCCAGCCTCTGTGGTTACCTGTCCAATCTAAGTCTTCTCTGTCATAAACAAGAATATTTTTAGAAGATTCCAATTGATTCATATTAGCAACAAATCTGTCACCATATTCCCATTCACGAATTGCTTGGTAATTTACAATATTATTTCTGCCCGGAGTGCCACCGTCAATATCAAATTTTTCAGTCCATTTGTGTAAAGTATCCAAAGGAATCGGTTTTTGCCATCTGTCAATCCATTTTGTGATTGTATCATGAGTTACATGGTAACTTCCGGTATCAACATATACATAAACCGGAATTTCTTTCGGAACTTCTATATAAGTTGTATCGTGGTGATGTACAGTATCTGTATGATGAACGGTATCACCCGGCAAATAAACGGTATCGCCCGGTTGAGGAACATAGATGTATTGAGTATCGCCCGGTAGAGTTATATATTTATAAACAGTATCTTTACCGTTTCTGCAAGTATCACAACAACAACCTCTTGCGTGAATATTTACAGTCGCATTAGCATTAGCATCTGCATCTGCATTCGCAATTGCAGACGCAGTATCACTTGCCATTGCTGTGACATTATAAGTATCTTTATCGCAACTTGTTAGTGACGGAACTGTTGTTAATAATAACAATGAACCAACACCTGCCATTGTAGCGTTACGCATTACATTGCCTTTACCTTTTTTATTACCCGTAAAGTATAAAGATGCAGTTAAACCTTCATCTTGAACAGGTTTTTGTTCAGGCTGAGGATTTTCCACTGCCTTATGAGCCATTAAAGACTGACCGTAATTAAAATTTCTGATTGCACTAATTTGCATGTTTTTGCCTCCTATTATTTGCTTTTTTCTTTTTTTAAGTCAGAACATTTTTTTAATTGCTACCATGAAAAAGAAAAAAAATCTGCAACATGCTAAAATTCAATATATAATTGAATTAGAGGCAAAAAATTCGTATTTACATTTCTTTACAATACTTTTTATTGTGCTAATTTTTCACGAACAAGTGTTTCAACCTGAGCCAGAATATCAGGATTTTGCTCAAGATATTCTTTTGCCTTTTCTCTGCCTTGCCCGAGTTTTTCCTCATTAAAACTAAACCATGCTCCGGCTTTGTTTACAATATCAAGATTTACGGCAACATCGAGAATATTACCGATTTTTGAAATACCTTTACCAAAAATAATATCAAATTCAGCAGACCTGAATGGCGGGGCAACTTTATTTTTCAATACTCTTACACGAACATGAATACCTACTTCACCGTCATCACCTTTTAAAGTTTCTGTTTTTCTGATTTCCATGCGGACAGATGAATAATATTTCAAAGCATTTCCGCCTGTTGTTGTTTCAGGATTTCCATACATAACACCGATTTTCATTCTTAATTGGTTAATAAAAATGACTGTCGTATTGGTTTTGCCGATAATACCCGTTAACTTTCTCAATGCTTTTGACATTAAGCGAGCCTGCAAGCCCATCTGCTGGTCTTCCATTGAACCTTCAATTTCAGCTTTCGGAACAAGTGCGGCAACAGAATCGACAACAACGATATCAACT
Source organism: bacterium (assembly GCA_017470815.1). GTDB lineage: Bacteria > Cyanobacteriota > Vampirovibrionia > Gastranaerophilales > Gastranaerophilaceae > Zag111. Next base: position 28,412 of record JAFUXT010000021.1, read on the forward strand.
GCGCCTGAACGAACAAGTTCTTCAGTAATATCAAGTGCCTGTTCACCTGTATCAGGTTGAGAAATAAGTAAATTATCAACATCCACACCCAAATTTCTTGCATATTCGGGGTCAAGAGCATGTTCGGCATCTACATAAGCGGCAATTCCGCCTTTTTTCTGACATTCTGCAACAATATGTTGCGCAAGGGTTGTTTTACCCGAAGATTCAGGACCATAAACCTCAATAATACGACCTCTTGGGATACCGCCAATACCCAAAGCAACATCTAAAGATAACGCACCTGTCGGGATAGAATCAACGCTTACGGTAGGTTTATCGCCAAGTTTCATAATAGAACCCTTGCCAAAATCTTTTTCAATTTTGTCTATCGCAAGTTTGAGTGCTTTATTTCTTTCTTCGCTAATATTTACTTCCGGTGCATCTTTTGTCGCCATTTTAATATCCTCTCTTAATAAGTGAAAAGTGAGTCATGAATCGTGAATTGACTGTATAAGATAAAATATTTTCAAAAACGGTAAAATAATAGCCAAAAGCGACTATTCACCATTCACAATTCACTATTCACTTTTTATCCTATTCCCAAATATAGATTTCTTTTTTTCTGTATAAGCCAAAACCTACGGATTTGTAACTGTTTACTTCATTTTTTAGTTGATAAATTTCTTTATTCAAATCAACAATTTTTTGTTTCAAAGTTTCATTATCAGTTTTGCATCTGATAAGTTCAACAACTACATCATCCATACCTTCAAGTTTTTCATCAATTACTTTTGAAATTCTTTCGCTCAATTTTGTTTCCAAATCCTGTAAAGAATTCAAAATACTTCTGATAGCAGGATTTGCAGGAGCAGCAACAGCAACTCCAGTTGATTTTGATGCAGCATCTGCTGTTCCATTTATTTGAGCCTGAACCTTACGCAAGTTTTTTACCTCATCATAAGAAAAATAAGTATAACCTTTTTCATTTTTCTTTGGTCTTATTGATGCTTTTTTGCAAAGTTCAACAATCTCCTTGTTGTCTGTTTTTAAAATTGTTCTGACTTCCTGCGGAGTCAAAGTTCTCTCATTTGTTTTTTCTTTCAACATTTTACCTATCCCTATAAAACAACACTCTATCAATAATAATACTATTACATTTTCATGTACGTGGCAAATTATTTTCATGCAATCATGAAGAAATGTAACGAAAAAATATAGTTTAGATTGTCTTATTTTATGTTATTATAGATTGGATACTAAGGAGAGAATAATGTATAATACAAAGCAAATTACAAACGATTTACACTGGGTTGGAGCAAATGACAGAAGAATATCACTTTTTGAAGGTGTATATGATGTACCGCTTGGCGTTTCTTATAATTCATACATAGTTTTGGATGATAAAACCGTATTACTTGATACTGTTGATAAGGCTGTTTCACATCAGTTTTTTGAAAATGTAACACATGTTTTGAACGGCAGAAATTTAGACTATTTAATTATTAACCACATGGAACCTGATCATTGCGCAGAAATTGGAAATCTTGTAAATAAATATCCGAATGTGAAAATTGTCTGCAACGCAAAAACTCAAACTATGCTTGGGCAATTTTTTGATTTTGAAATCCCAAATGAACAATTTGTGATTGTAAAAGAGGGTGACACTTTAGAAACAGGAAAACATAAATTTACTTTCGTTATGGCTCCTATGGTTCACTGGCCTGAAGTTATGGTAACCTACGACACTACAGACAAAATTTTATTCTCAGCAGATGCTTTCGGAAGTTTCGGTGCAATAGACGGAAATATTTTTGCGGATGAAGTGGATTTTGACCACAGATATATGGACGAAGCAAGACGCTATTATACAAATATTGTCGGCAAATACGGACCACAGGTTCAAATGCTTCTTAAAAAAGCACAAGGGCTTGATATTGAAATGATTTGCCCTTTGCACGGCTATGTTTGGAGAAAAGATTTGAATGTATTTATTGATAAATACCAAAAATGGTCAACTTATGAACCTGAAATCAAATCTGTTTTGATACCATACACATCAGTTTACGGCAATACTCAAAATTGTGCTGAAATTCTTGCAGGTGAACTTGCAAAATTGGGAGTAAAGGATATCAAAATGTACGATGCATCAGTTACACACCCGTCTTATATTGTATCTGATGCGTTTAAATATTCGCATATCGTTTTTGCAACAACAACATACAACATGGGAATATTTGTTAATATGGAAAATCTGCTAAACGATTTGACTGCACACAATATTCAAAACCGTAAAATTGCAATAATCGAAAACGGTTCGTGGGCAATAACGGCAGGAAACCTCATAACAGAAATCGTTTCTAAATGGAAAAATACCGAAATTATCGGAAACAAAATTACAGTCAAATCTTCTGTTAAACAAACTCAAAGAGAAGAACTTGAAGCACTTGCAAAAGAAATTGTTAGAACAATTAGTAAATAGTGAGTAGTGAGAAGTGAATAAACCGTTTCAGAATTAGGAACAACAAAATGTGCTTTAGCACCGAAACCGACTATTCACTATTCACAATTCACATAAGAAAAAGGAGGCAAATATGGCAATCGACAAAAAAATGGAATCTGCATTCAACGACCAAATTAACAAAGAGTATTACTCAGAATACTTGTATATGGCAATGAAAGCAAAATTTTCGGAAATGAATCTTGAAGGTTTTGTCAATTGGTTTGATATTCAGATGCAGGAAGAAAAAGCACACGCAGAAGGTATGTATAATTATGTACTTGAAAGAGGCGGGAGCATTGAACTTTTTGCAATAGACAAACCGGAAATCAAAGGAACAACTCCTGTTGAAATCTTTAGACAGGTTCTTGAACACGAAGAATATGTAACATCAAGAATCAACGCCCTTGCCGATGTCGCAGACGAAGTAAAAGACAGAGCCGCACTAATATTTTTAAACTGGTATATAAAAGAACAGGTAGAAGAAGAAGCAAGTGTAGGCGGAGTTCTTGCAAAACTTGAACTTATCGGCGATGACAAGCAGGGCATTTTGGCTTTGGACAAAGAACTTGCAACAAGAGTATTCAATCCGCCTGTTATCGGATAAAAATTAAATAGTGAATAGTTCTTTACGGAAATAATAATATACAAAAAGCGGGAATTTTAATAAATTCCCGCTTTTTTCTTTTAATAATTTTAATCTTATACTTCTTCTGCTTCTTCTTCCGGTGCTTCAATGACATTACGGATAGATTCTTTACTTGAAGAAATATTTTTATCTTTAAATTTTGTAATTTGTCTTGCAAATTTATCTGCTAACAAATCAATACTTGCATACATTGATTCAGCGGCTTCTTCGCTGTGAATAGTACCTGAATTTGTTTTGCAGGTAAGTTCTGCTATATGTTTACCTTCTGCAGACGGATTCTTGATAACCGTCAATACAACATCAATACCCTGAATTTGGTCATAACGAGCAGCAACTTTGCCGATTTTTTCTTTTACATAAGCCTTAATAGCATCGGTAATTTCAATATTTTTACCGTTAACATGAATGTGCATAATTACCTCCGATTTTTCACATGTCACTTTGTCATTATAACACATACACCGTTATTTTTAAAGGGGGTAAATGATAAAATAACAAGACAATTATCCGCAAAATAGTCGAATATTACAAAGATTAATTTTGCTTATATAATTTCTTCTTTTTCTTCGTCAGGCAAAATTTGAGGCAACTCAACATTAGGTGTACCTATTGTTCTGACAAGTTCTAAAACGGATGCTTTCATCTGACATTTTTGAGGCGAACCGCTAAAAAATTTCTGATAAAAACAACCTTCGCAGTTACAACCCCTTTTATAACATTCAACAGCAGTTTCAGTCCAGCGTCTCACCGCAACTGCTCTTCCCATATCTCTACTTCTTAACAATTTATATAATCTCCATTTATTAAGCGTACTTAACATGCATATATCCCAAAAAGGATATATTGACATATCTCCCCTAAAGCCCGTCAAATCAATGACTTTCAACTCTATAACAACATTATAGAAAATAAGTTTATTTTTTCAAGAGTAAATCATGCGCTTATTAAGTTTTGTAACGTACCCCTAAACCACTACGCATGCGGGCTTTAGCACAATTTCAACACCCCTGAAACCATGTCAATACATGCTTTTAGGCACTATCAGGTTACTTGAAACCATGTCAATACATGGTTTTGGCATGATTTCGCTATCGTTAAGTTTTGTAAAATATTCAATAATTTTCTAAAAAATTGGCATGCCAAAAGGCAAAAAGGCATGACTTATATCCCGAAAGCCATGCCTTTTTTACGGAGACAAATTTGTCAAGTCATGCATCATCTGACAAAATTATCATCCGTGTTTGTACTCTGCCCTATTGTTGCATGTCTGCTGAAGTCGCAGTGTAACTTGGCGTTGTGAGTACAAAATACTTACATTCTTAATATAACAATTTTAAAACCACATTTCACTACCTTTTTTGGGAATATTTATTCTGAAATATTAGCCTTATGAGTGATAGAAAATTATATAAAATTCCTGAATTATCAATAAAAAAGGAGCCATTATGACCTGCAAAATGCTATTTTTTGATTACAGAGAAAGTGAAAAACCGTTTTTTGAAAAAAAATCAACTCACAATTTTGACATAAAACTGATTTCAAACAGCCTGAATAAAAAGACTGTCAGAGAACTTGACAAAAATGATTTGGAACAAACAAGTGTTTTAAACATTTATACTCCATCAATTGTCAGTGCTGATGTAATAAACATGTTTCCGAATTTGAGAATAATAGCAAGCAGAAGCAACAATATTAAAAACGTTGACCTCAAAACCTGTCTTGAACGCAATATAGCAGTTGTCAATGTCGAAATTCTTCCTAATGAAAACGATTGCAAAATTGTGCAAAAAACAATAAATGCCATAACAAGTGTCTTTTGCGGATGTAAAGATTACAGAATAGTTTAGGTATTGTATATTATTTCTTAATTATTTAAGTTTTTCTTTAGATTCTTTTCCAGTTATTATTTTTCCAAAATCTGATATGATACCGCTCCAAACAAAAAATCCTGCCGTTTGACAAGTTTAAACCCATGTGTTTCAAATTCTTTGATAAGTACTTGGGGTTCCGGATATTCATTTTTTGACTCAATTAAATAATGATAATTTTCGTGGTTTACACCAAAAATTTTTACCAATATTGGAACCCAAAAATCAAAACATTTTCCCCCGAATCCATGCCTGCCAAAATCAAGATGCATAAACTTTCCGCCTGTTTTTAGTGTTCGATAAATTTCTGATAATGCTTTTTGACGATTATCAACATTTCTCAAACCAAAACCGACTGTAATATAATCAAATTCTCGGTCTTTAAACGGTAAATTGGTACAATCCCCATGCATAAAGACTTTTTGCGGATTTTTATGTTTTGCAAGTTTTATCATTTCAACAGAATTATCAAGCCCGATAACTTTTGCTTTCGGCTCAATTTTATCAATAATTTGCGTAAAATCACCCGTTCCGCAGCAAAGATCCAAAATATAAGAATTTTGCCTGATTTTTAGGTTTTTGAGCGCAATTTTTTTTATAAAATAATGGGTGCCAAGCGAAATAAAGTTATTCATTTTATCATAATAACCAGAAATTTCATCAAATATTTTTGTAATTTTTTGAGGGGTTTTATCGCATGTCATAGTCTTATTTTTGGTAAACTCTTGTATAATTCCAGTAACTTTTCATAACCTTATAGACATAATTTTTAGTTTCATCATAAGGTATTTGTTCAACAAATTCATCCGTATCGGTATATTCAAGATTTTCTTTCCATCTTTGAACCGAACCGATACCTCCGTTATATGACGCAATTGCAGAAATATCTTTGTTATCAAGTGCATTTCTCAATTGCGAATAATAAATATTTCCAAGTTTTACATTAAATTCAGGATTAAACAAATCTGTAGTATTAAATTGATACCCGTTTCGCTCGCCTACTTCATGTGCTGTTTCGGGCATTAATTGCATTAAACCAATTGCACCGACACCTGATTGTGCATAAGGATTAAAATGACTTTCTTCTTTTATAATAGCCATAATAAGTGCCGTATCGTTTTTGAAATGTCCTGCATTATTCTCTACCTGTTTAAAATAATGCAAAGGATAAACAAGACGCCAACGCGGGTCATCTTTTGGTGGTTTGTTTTTTAACTTATCCATAGCCTTTTGGGCGGTATAAGATGACGATACATAATTATTTTTCTTATATTGAACCCAACTTTTTATAAATCCGTCTTTCGTGTATTTATTTATCATATCGTAATCATTGACCAAAATAAGATTATATAAAACACTCCCTTTTGGCGGATATTTGTAAGGATATTCTATCTTTTTGCATTCAAGTTTTGTATTCATAACAGAAGAATTAAGCCCTTGAACAATCCAAAACGCCCTGTATGCAAAGTAAGAATCAGGAAAATTATTTATAACATTACGGTAAAAGATTTCATAATTAGGGTTGTGAGTATATTTCTGCTCAATTTTTGCCCGCCAAAACATTACCATATCAAGATTTTCACTGTCAGGATATTTTATTATAAAATCATCAGCAACTATTTTTGCACCGGCATAATTTTTATTCAAAAGTCTGCCTATCATAGTTTTTATCATCGCATTTTGTGCATAATCACCATTGGGGTATGATGCGTATAATTCCTCATAGCAAGCATATTTGTCAGATTTGGGGGCATTTTTACATTTTAAATTCCAAATATAATCTTTATTTTCGCCCTGTGCAATTTTTAAAAGTTCCGAAGCTGAATCATAAGCGTTGTCACTATGATTTATATATTCATCAACTATTGCTTTGTAATCCTCTTTCTGTGCATTTTTTTCATATTTTGATACTCCGATAATAGTAAGACTGTTGGCTTTGACCTTATTACCGAGTTTAAAAGAATTTAGACCGGCAACTGCCCAATTATCTTTTGTATCTGCTCTGTTTAAAACTTTTTCCGCATCATTATACATACCTGAAAGCATAAGAGCCTTCCCGACAAGAGTATAATCAGATGAACTCATTGCAGGATTATATATTTCCCAATTCTTTGCAACCTGAAGGGCAAGCCTGCCATTAGGATACTTTGTAAGATAATTTCTAAACCCTTTTTCTATATCCGATTTTTTCAATCTTGTTTTTGGATTTTCAGATTCAATTTTTGATTTGTAGTATTCGGATGCGACTTTATAATCTTCATCAGCACCTGATAAAATTATTTCATTGAAATATCTTTTTGCTTTTTGCGGGTCTAAATCAATTATAAGTTGTGCCGTTTTATACTTTGCTTCTGTGCTCAATTGACTTGTCGGAAAATGTTTGAATAACGAAGTATAAGCATCAACTTCAGATGCTTCATCTCCAAGAGCATGAGCGCACAATGCCTGACGATAAAGAGCGACAGGCTTCAGTTTTGAAAAATATCCAACTCTTGAAAAAAGATAATACGCATTAGAATAATCTTTTGAATTATAATTCTCAAGACCTTGAGAATAAATTTTTATAGTTTTCACACTTGGCTGATATAAGCGTTCAAACATGACACCTGCACACAGGCACAAACCCAATGATACTGCTATTATTACTTTTTTATTCTCTCTCAAAAAATCCAACATATTTAAATATTTTTCTTTTATAATAAGATTATAACATACATAAATTTACGAGGATACAAACAATGTCACTTGACCCGAAACTTCAGTCCGAATTAATAGCAATAGGCTTAAATGTAATATTCATACTGATACTTTTTAAAATAATAAATATTGTAGATAAAAAAATCCGAACCAAAATACAAACTCAGGAATCAAATTCTCCGCTTTTGAGATTCATGCCAATAATTATCAAAATTATAAAAATTGTGTTGATATTCCTTGCGATAACAGGACTTTTGCAAACTCACGGTTACTCAATGTCATCTATTATTGCAGGTTTCGGAATCGGTGGTTTGGCAGTAGGTATGGCGGCAAAAGACACTTTGGCAGATGTTTTCGGAAGCATATCACTTTTATCTGATAAAGTTTATAAAATCGGAGATTATGTAAAAGTAAACGGAATTGAGGGTTATGTTGAGGATATTACAATACGCTCAACAAAAATAAGAGATTTGGATAACTTTTTAAACACCATTCCGAATAATATGGCTGCAAATGCAATAGTCACAAATGTTTCTCAGGCGCGTAAACGACTTTTGAAAATAACTTTTGGTGTTACATATTCAACAACGGATGAAAAAATAAAACAAGCAAAACAACTACTTGAACAAATCGGCAAAGAACACAAAGAAATCCATAACGATTTTACTATTGCCATTCACGATTTGGGCGACAGTTCAATCAATATCCGATTTATGGGATATGTAAAGACAGGCTCTTATTTCAAATTTTTAAAAGTCAGAGGGGAATTTATCGAACAGGTTGTTGAATCTTTCAGAGAAAATGGTATAGATTTTGCATTCCCGTCAAGATCAATTTATATAGAAAGTGACAATTCAAAAATTGAAAATTAAAATTATTGCACTTGGAAAAATTAAAGAAAAATTTTTAAAATCAGGCATTGACGAATTTTTAAAACGGCTCACTCCTTATGCGCAAATCAATGTCACAGAAATTAATCCGATTGAAATTAAAGACGAAAATCTGAAAAATAAGGTTCTGTTATCAGAAGGAGAAAAGATTTTATCAAATATCAAACCAACTGATTTTGTAATCACTATGGAAATTTTGGGCAAAGAATTTTCAAGTGAAGAATTTGCAAAAAAAATTGAAGAACTGACAAACTCAGGCACTCAGGAAATTGTTTTTGTAATCGGTTCTTCCTGTGGCATCGGAAAAAATGTTTCGCAAAGAGCAAATCTGAAAATGAGTATGTCAAAAATGACTTTTCTGCACGAATTTGCAAGACTGATACTTGTTGAACAGTTATACCGCGCATTCAAAATAATTAAAGGCGAAACATACCATAAATAAAACTTATTTAAATAAATCTTCCGGTTTCTTGCCATAAACTTGCGAAATCAACAATAACAATGCCAAACTTATTTTTTCATGATTATTTTCAAGTCTGCTGATATATTCTCTTGAGCAATTTACCGATTCAGCAAATTTTTCTTGAGACAGTTTTGCATTTTTTCTTAAAATTTTGACATTATTAGCAATTATTTTATAATAATCCGTTGCTTTCTCTTGCATATAACTGATTTTCGTGTATTATTGTGAATAATACTATGAAGTAATACATCACACATTTAGACAGACAACTGATATGAAAAGAAAAATATTAAAGAAAATACTATCTGTACTATATAAATTAGTAATTTTAATGCCTTTATATTGTATGATGCCTGACAAATATTCAGGAATAATGTTTGACGAATGGGTATTAAAACAAAATAAAAAATAAGGCAATTATATATTATTTACCACAAAATTTTGGCAAAATGGTTATCCCTAACGGATAATCACCCACCCAAATTTCTAAATTTCACATTCTGCTCAATTTGAAATTTCACCCTCCCTCACGATGGAAGGTTGGGGTGGGTGCTGATTTTAACTTATTTTTGTGGTAAATCCTATATAGTTAACAAAAATAATTATATTACAGTCATTCATCTGCAGAATAAAGCCTGCTTCGCCAATTCAATATCAAATTATAACAATGATTTAATTGCAAGAGCGATTAAAATTAATCCGCCTGAAATGTGCAAAAGTTTTGGTCTTATATTTGATATAAAATTACCTGTCCAAAAACCTGTTAGTGACATTATAAAAGAACCTGAACCGATAATTAAACACGCAAGCCACAAAACCGTATGAGTAAGCCTTAAACTTGCACCTGATATCAACGCATCAACACTTGTTGCAATCCCTAACCCTATTAAGCATTTCAAATCTATACAATTAATTTTCTCACAAATTTCACGCTTAAAACTTTGAACAATAAAATTTAAGCCTAACAACATAAAAATTGAAAATACCAGCCATTTGCTATAGGGTACAAGAAAATCATAAATTTTATGCGTTGCAATATAACCGACTATCGGCATCAAACCCTGAAATAAACCCATTGTTAACGCAAGTTTGAGGGAGTTTTTTCTGCGCTGTGATTTGAATATTAAACCCTGTGAAAAAGAAACTATAAGGCAATCCATTCCCAAAGCGACTGATAACAAAATTATATCAATTAAATCCAAATTTCTACCTCAAATAATCTGTGCCAAGGATATGAATACTTTAAGTCAATTTTTGAATTAAATACATTACCTAATACGATTTCAAATTCTTTCATCAAAATTTTCAATTCATTTTCATCTGTTTTTTTTAGCATTTGGCGAACATTTGCCTGATATGCCCAATCGTCTGCAAATCTTGTTATCTGTAATCTTTCAAAATTTTCTTTATTATATTTTTGAGCGAAATATTTAAACTTTGCACCGCAAATTAAACTTCCCAATGTATTTGCCGTAGTATTCCAAGCACTGTAACCGTAAAAATATTTATCTGAAATCTTATTTTTAAATAATGCCTGAATAAATCCGTTGTCACTGCCGTTTGCAAATCGCACATCTGCAATCATATATGGTTTCTCAGGGGTTTTAAACTCTCTGTCAAAACTTTTTGTGTCGACTTTCATAACAATTTCGCCCTGATGTTTGATAAAATTATTGACATACAATATCAAATCCGCATCATTTTCATCTGCGCAAACCTCACATCCCCCAAGTTCAATCTGCCCTTTAACCGAATTTTCAACCGAAACATCTTCATAATTTGAAATTAAATTTTTATATTCAGGTTCTAAAAATACAGGGCAAATTTTGAGTTTTTTATTTAGCGCTCTTGATAAAAGACTTAAAGGAATTTCATCTGCGCCTGTTTTGGTAAATCCGCCTAATTTTTCAAGTTCCTGTGCTTCTTTCACATTCAGCCCAAATTGTGCACAATCATCTTTTGAAAATACCAAAAATTCAAAAATTCCCTCTTTTTGCCAATCAAGATAAATTTTGTTGACTTCAAAATTACGCTTTCTTGTTTCAAGATAATCCTTTATAATTTCAGGCGGTACATCAGTCTGAGCAAAACCGTTTTTGTGCATATTATAAGAATATTCAAAAATTTTCTTCCCGTATTGCGCCCAGTATTCTTTTTCTTCTTCGTTATAATTATTATTTGAAATTCTCATTATGCTTGAAAAAGCATAAATTTTTGCGCCTTTTGACAGTAGCAGTTTTTTGAGTTTTTCAAGCCGCAATTTTAATTCACCCAAAGTTTCTTTTCCTCTGCGTGATGGTATAAGTCCGCCATAAATTAAAGTATCAAGCGACATTATAATAACATCTTGTTCGGATAGATTTTCGAGCCATTTAAAAATACCGTCAATATCAGCCATTTTTGTCAAATCTCCAAGTAAATTTCTTGGCGGAATAGAAAATTCCACGCAATCATCAATGCCTGAAATAATTTCAGGCATTGTATAACAAACAGGTCTGTTATCTATCGGTAAAAACGCAATCTTCATAATACGATTTTAGCCTAAAACCTTTTTATAGCAAAATTGTAACAAAGATTTTTATACCACATCCAAATTACAAAAATCTCTGTACTGACAATATTTGCAGGCAACACTTTTTTCCCTTTCTTTTTCTTCTACAGGTTCAAAATTGCAAGATTTGATACCCTGAATCGCTTCTTTGAATTTTTTGGCAACAGCCTCACAATCCGCATTACTTAATGGCAAATCGTAGTTATTTTCAAATTCTTCCGGAAAAACAAATCCGGTAGTAACCACCTCACAATTTTCTTTCTTTTCAAAGAAATACTTATAAAGTGCTATCTGATTATAATAATCTTCGTGTTCACCATCAGGACAAATTATCCTTCCGTCTTTTGCTTTTCCTGTTTTGTAATCATATATACGATATTTTCCGTCGGATGTTTTATCAATTCTGTCAATGATACCCTTGAATTTTATCCCCTCAAATTCAAATTCAATTTTTTCTTCAACCTTATATAACTCTTTTACAGGGGTATTACACAACTGAACATAAAAAGCCTCAAGTGCTTTTTCCCCTCTGCCTTTTAAAATACCATAAGCCTGATGACTTGAAAGATTGTATGTATATAATTTATCCGTAAAATACTTGATAAATAGCGACTTATCAGGATAATATCCATTTTCTTTTGCGTATTTAACAGCCTTTTCGCAGGCTTCGTGAACCGAAGAACCAAAGTGCATTGCATCAGCGTTTCCATCTTTTGCAGGCAGGTTTATAATATGTTCATAAAAATATTTACGCGGACAACCGATATAATCGTTTACTGATGTCGGTGCAAAATATTTGTCTTTTAATTTTGCTCCAATTACTTCATTAAATTCGGTTTTATAATCGTAATCACGCTTAATCAGTTCTTTTGTCATTTCACTCCAATATTGATTTTCGTCAAAATCGGGAGCAGTTTTTTCATCTGCCGCAAATTCATCATTACCCTGAGCAACAGATATAAATTTTGAAAGTTTTTTGGTTTTTCCATCTATACTTTCAGGATAAGACAAATAAAGCGAATGTCTTGCTCTTGTCATTCCAACATACAAAAGTTTTGTTTTATCGGAAATTTTTATTTCTTTGAGTTCATTTGCATCTTTATATTCATCAGGAGAAACAGGAATTATTGCTTTATATGATTTTGTTGAACTTTCCCATTTTTCATTTATAAGAGTGGGCATATAAACATAAGCAAACTCTCTGCCTTTAGATGAATGATAAGTTGACAATTGAACGGCATTATATTTAACAGGTGCCTTGTCTGTTTTAATTATAGTTTCGCCATCATAAGCCATCTTTAAATATTGAGTAAAATCTTCAAGTAAAATCTTTCCCTCGGTTGAAGAATAATTTACCGCTTCATCAACCAATTTTTTTAATCCCGCAATATTTTCATTTCGATTGATTTCGGTTTCAAAAAAGAACTTAAAAATTCCCGTTTTGACACCAATTTGAAGAACAACATTTTTCAGTGTTTCATTTGCTCTGTAACTCTGCAAATCATCGAAAACAGACAGAAAATTCCTGATTTTATTACAATCTGCAAATTTATTAATAGCAAGAAGTTCCCTCATAGTTTTGATAAAAGAGCCGTCTTTTGGGAGATTGAGCAATAAAGTTTCGTAATCTTTTGCATCTATACTAAAAGGCGGAAGCAATAAAAGTTTGAGCATTTTATCACTATTTAGTTCGGGATTTACAAGCATTTGCATATAATAATAAAATTCCAAAGCAGATTTTATTGAAAAGACATTCTTCCCTTCTTTTAATTCATACGGAATACCTCTGTTTTTAAGCATCTGTGCATAAGATTCAAGTTCATCATTAGAAGTTGATAAAACAGCAATTTCAGACAAATCTTTGTTACCGTCGTCATCTTTTGGGCAGGAATCCGAATTTATCAGTTCTTCAATTTCATCAATTATATAATCCATTTCCTGAAGGGCATTTTTATACTTGTATAATCGTACAGGTTTATCGAATTTTGTTATTTTGTCATTTTTTGCGGTAAGTTCTTTGCATACTCCACGCTGTTTAAATATAGGTCGTTCTTCAAGCCTGTTTTCATCTTGAATTGCAATTTGCCTTGCATAATCCAAAACAGTTTGAGTCGAGCGCATATTCTCTTTAAGACAAATAATTTCTGTTTCAGGGAAGAGAGCAACAAAATTTTCCATAGTATCAAGTTTAGCACCTTGAAAAGTGTAGATTAATTGGTCATCGTCACCCACCAAAAACACATTCCCTGACTCCATATTTTGTGCTAATTTTATAATTATTTCATTTTGAGATTTATTTGTATCCTGATATTCATCAACAAGTAAATAGTCATATTCATTTGCCGCTTCTTTTAAAAATGAAGCATCATTATCAAATTTTTCAAGCACAAAATTTATCATATCTTCAAAATCAATATAGTGTTCTGCTTCCATTTTTGCTTTGTAACACTCATAAATTTTCCATAACTCATCGGCTTTGGCAAGTTTGTTTTTTGCTTTTTCCACATCAGTTACGACATAAGCAGGAATTTTTTTTTCGCTTTGCCGGCATTGCAAAAGTTTTTCTTCCGCTCTTTTTAATTCAGGCTTCCAATCCTGATTGTATTCAATATTGTGGTCATAATCTTTTTTCGATAATCTGTATTTTTTTATGGCAGTAATCTGCCTATCAAGTTCATCAATAAAAAAGTACGGATCATTCTTTTTGGTTCTGTATGCAACAGGATTGATTTCATCAATACATTCACGCAAGAATTTTATTTTGACCGTATCAGACATAATTTTATAATTGTCCGGTAACTCGAAATCCTGAGGGTGATTTTTAATAATATTCAGACAAAAACTGTGATAAGTAGAGATTAGCACACCGGAATCAAGTTTGCCGAGTTCTTTGTCAAGACGATTTTTCATTTCGTTTGCGGCAGCATCAGAAAAAGTAAGAGCAAGTATTCGTTCCGGATTGGTGCCGTTTTTTATAATATTTTTAATCCGTTCAATAACGGTAAAAGTTTTACCTGTACCGGGGCCTGCAAGAACAAGCAGTTTCCCGTCAATTTTGTCTATACATTTTTGCTGTAATTCATTAGGTTTTAAATCAGACATAAATTTTCTCCTTTTCAACTATACGACCACTATAACATGCCTGTATGACAAAAACGGACACATGAAACTTATATTGTATCCTAATTATAGCAAAAATAAATTTTGGTATAAGTTGCGATAGTAAAAAACTTGACAACGGATATTTATAATATAGAATAGAACTACACGAAACAACGAGTTTTGGAGGAGTGCCAGAGCGGTTGATCGGAGCAGTCTTGAAAACTGTCGAACGTGCAAGCGTTCCGTGGGTTCGAATCCCACCTCCTCCTCCATTTAAAACCACCCGAAAGGGTGATTTTTTTATTGCAATAAGTGAGATGAGGATGAGAACCCAATACCCTTTAACAGGTACCTTTTAACAGGACTGTATTTTTCAGTCCATTTTGGGATTGGCGGTTAGTTTGAGATTGTTGGCGGAAAGGTGCAGAAAATTAGGATTTTTTCTGTCGGAAGTTTGTTAATTAACCCTATCTCAAACTGGACGAAAACGGACTTTGTTCGGACGAAGTTTCAAAAATTTTTAATGGCTAAAATGCAGTAATAGCGGCAACGGACATGTAGTGCGAGATTGGCGGTTACTTTGAGATTTTCGGCAAGTCCGTTTTCGACCGTTTTGAAAAATTTGCCCAAAAATCGGGGAAAATGTGTCCGACAATTTTGAGA
>JAFUXT010000060.1 GCA_017470815.1 bacterium
ACTTGAGGAATTGCCGCACCCAAGAATGAAACTGCTTTTAAATATGCACCTTTGCCTTCAAGATTTCTGTATAACTCAACGGAAACTTTTTTATATTTCCCTGCGTTAACTTCTTTTTCAAATTCTTCCGGCACGTCTTTAAAACATACCTTTAACTTGTCATTCTCTGCCTTTACATCTTGCACCCATCCGTATGCAGGGCCGGATTGTTGATGGTCGATAGTAATCGGAGCTTCGCAGAACTTTGGATCATAGTTTGATGCAATTTCTGCAATTTGCTTTTTTGTAAATTTGCCTTGCGGATAAACGCCGGCTTTGAAAACTTCAAAATACTTCATGTGTAAACCTTCTTAATTTTTAATGGGGTAATAAAAAAACTTGTGTACTCTCACTATAAACTTGCATTCATGACCATTTCAACGGTCAAAAGTTAAGACTTTTTGTCTGTCAAATTTCCTTAACCTTTGTCTGTTGAAAAGAACCAAAAGGCAAAGTTAAACTAAAGACATACATACCCCCCCAACACATTAATTTGTTATTTGGTTGCGAGCCGTATTATTACGGTTTCGCAGCCCCTTTTCTTTCCAATTAAAAAAAGGAGTTATATGGAATTTTTACAAGAACTATCACCATTTATTGAGAATGTCGGCTTTCCGGCTCTCATTTTTGCGATTTGGTATATATATCACCAGTCGCAAGTTAAAGCATTTGAAAAGATTATTCAGAATAATTTTGAAATCTTAAAAGACTTGCTTGAGACTAACCAATACCATGCGGCATTACTGTCAAGAATTGAAAGTAAAATCGACAACAACTTATGGTGTCCGATTTTGAAACGTGAGGTGAACCCATGAATCCCGAAAGACTTCAACTCAAAGGAATGCTTGCGGAATCTAAAAAGACCTACCGTACTTTAGATACTGAAGGCTCCGGCTTGGTTATTCTAATTCGTTCTCTTCTGAATCCGTATGAAGAGATTTCTAAACTTGATACAGAAAAAGCACTCGTCACAATGAAAAGATTAAACGAGGTGCAGTCTGAAATGAAAGCACTTGAAACTAAAATAAAAAACTTGGAGTCAGAACTTGAATAACAAAGATTATTTAATAAATGATGCCGAGCATCTTTATGTCTACAAATTAAAAAACATTGATACTATCGCAAGAGAACTGAACCTTAACCGAAAAACAGTTATGAATTGGAAAGAACAGTTTGATTGGGATACGAGAAGACGGCAATATACACAGTCAAAAACTGCTTTTCACGAGGAATTATACGAATTTGCACGAAAAATTATGAAAGACATAACCATTGATATGGAGTCTGGCGAAAAAGTAGATCCCGGAAGATTTTATGCATTCTGTCGTTTACTCCCGATGTTTGGCAAAGTCAAAAGTTATGAAGATGTTATTGCAATGAGTAAGGCAAAGCCGGTTAAGAAAGGTTTAACCGCTGATGTAATTGCAAAAATTGAACAGGAAATTTTAGGAATACCGCCTGAAACAGAAACTGAAGATGAAGAACAACAGTAAATCATTTTTTCTGCCATATCAATTGAGATGGCTGAACGATAAATCAAAAGTAAAAATTTGGGAAAAATCCCGAAGAATAGGAGCGACATATGTACAAAGTTATGAAGATGTAAGGGACTGTGTTTATAAGCGAGTTCCTGCCGTTTGGTTTTCATCGGCGGATGAATCTGCCGCACGAGAATACATTGATTATTGCGAACAATGGACAAAACTCTTCAATGTAGCGGCAAAATCATTGGGTGAAGTAATTATTGATAACGATAAAGATATAAAGGCATTTGTAATTGAGTTTAACAATGGTACAAAAATTCACGCACTTTCTTCAAACCCTAAAGGATTCCGTTCAAAGGGTGGAAAAGT
>JAFUXT010000061.1 GCA_017470815.1 bacterium
TCGTCCGAACAAAGTCCGTTTTCGTCCAGTTTGAGATAGGGGTAATTAACAAACTTCCGACAGAAAAAATCCTAATTTTCTGCACCTTTCCGCCAACAATCTCAAACTAACCGCCAATCCCAAAATGGACTGAAAAATACAGACAGCACTCCATGTTTTGCCTTTTGTGGCAAGTGTGCCACAGACAAAACCGTTCCGGCTTTGGCTCGCTGGTTCCGAACCACAAACAGTGACTCAAACCCAATCCCCCTTACAAAATTTAAATCAAAAAAAACGACTTCATTAAGAAGTCGCTTTTTTTGAAAAAAGTTTGGGCAGGGGTGGGTTCGAACCACCGTACACTCGCGTGAACAGATTTACAGTCTGTCGCCTTTAACCACTCGGCCACCTACCCTTATATTTAATTGTCATAATCCTCATCTGCCCTACAGGTCCCTCTCAATTAATCAGAAAGGAAGTTCTATTTTTTATTATCTACGCCAATAGGTTCTTCTAAAATTGCCCTTGGCGAGACTCGAACTCGCGGCCTCTCCCTTACCAAGGGAGTGCTCTACCTCTGAGCCACAAGGGCTTGAGAATTTTCGTCGAAAAAGCCGGCAATGGGACTCGAACCTACAACCTACGGTTTACAAAACCGTTGCTCTGCCAATTGAGCTATGCCGGCATTTCCTTTGTAATAACAATTATAGATTAAAAATACTTTATGTCAAGCAACTTTGTTTGACCTATAATTATATTTATTGAAAAACTTTTAAGGAGAATAGCCATGATTAGAGCGATTGCACCGATTTTTTTATTACTCATATCTAATATTTTTATGACCTTTGCTTGGTACGGACATCTTAAATTCAAATCTTCTGCCTTGTGGGCTGTAGTCTTGGTTAGTTGGGGTATAGCGTTTTTTGAATACTGTTTTCAAGTCCCTGCTAACCGCATCGGTTACTCAACTTATAACGCTGCTCAACTAAAAACCATTCAGGAAGTCATAACCCTTGTGGTTTTCAGTTTCTTTTCTGTTTTTTATCTCAAAGAACAATTCAAATGGAACTATCTTGTCGGATTTGCCCTAATCGTTCTTGCCGTATTTTTTATCTTTAAAAAATGGTGATTGTGGGTGAATAGTGAAAAGTGAAAAGTTCTTTACAGGATTAACCATTGTTAATTGTATAATAGTATTGAAATCAACTATTCACCATTCACAACTCACAATTCACTTATATTCCCTCTTGATTTCATGAATTTAGCGTTATAAAATGTACTCAGTCGAAATATTACACAAAATTCAGGTTTGGAATCCTGAAGGAAAGAGGTAAAAATGAAAGCAGATATTCATCCGGAATACAAAAAAACTGTTATCAAATGTGTATGCGGAAACGAAATTGAAACAGGTTCAGTTCAGGACAACATCACTGTTGAAATTTGTAATAAATGCCATCCGTTCTACACAGGACAACAAAAAATTCTTGACTCTGAAGGTAGAGTTGAAAGATTCAACAAAAGATACGGGAAGAAAAACTAATCCGTTAAAATACAATTTACAAAAAAATACTTTGAGAAATTCTCAAAGTATTTTTTTATTCATAGGTTAGAATTTGAAAAAATTATTTTTTCTCTGCAATGGCATCACGAATTTTTACTGCCAAAGCGACAGAACCTGATGTTACAAGTGCTCCTGCGAGATATGTTGTCCACGCAAAGAAATTGTGTTTATTCACTTGTTTTAAAAGTTTCGGATCTAAAACTTTTTTGGCAATTTGTCCGCCTCTTATGCTTGCAAGTCCTTCTTCTGCAATGGTTGGTATCAATGCGGCAAGAGTGAGTTTCCCTGCATTATTTTTTATAAATGTTGTTGTTTTATCAATAATTCCGTTCGATTCTTGTCCGTCTTTCTTTTTAGGTTTCAATAATCCGACTGCAAGAATTAAAGGTACAAATAATCTTGTCACATGACGCCCGATGGCAAGTGCTTTTATGGCTTTGGAGCCTGTTGCGTTCAATGCATGTCCCATTTCGTGGAATGATGCACCGCCAAGTTTGTCCGTGTTAATCATTATATCTTTTGTTATCGGAGAATAGAATGCATTTTCACCCTTTGCAACAACTTTTAATTTTGTTGAGAGTTTTTGAGCCTTATCAGATTTAATGATTTTGTCAGGAGTTCCGGATGTGCTTATCGGTTTACCTTTGCAAGCATTTTTAAATTCCTGCCATGCCTTTTTGTATTCTTTATTTTTAAGATATTGTGATAATTTTTGAGCAAGTTCTTCTTGTTCTTTAGGGTTCAGAGGTCTTGTATTCGGATTTCTTTTTATCTTGTTTAATTTTTGGAATAATTTTGAATTTTTGCCGATAATAAATGACTTTTTCTTTATAAGTTTTTCCATTTGTTCTACATTGTCAGATGTAACATTATGCAGATAGACTTTCTTTGCTTTCAATCCCGACTGAACATACCCGTCGTAGGTTGCTTTTTTTAAGGCATCCCTATTTAGCGGGATTTCGGAAAAAGTTCTCATATTATTCATAACAGTCTGTGCATAAGGTTTTCTAATCTTTGCACCTAATTTTGTTGCTCCTTTGTAGGATAAATAGCCTGCGCCTGCACCTAATGTGTAATCTGCGTAATCCGTATTAGTATTGTTAATCATGTTCTACCTGCAATTTGTAATTCTAACCTTATACATTAATAAAAACATACACAGAAAAAAAATTGCTAATTGAAATAAATAATCTAATTAGCAATTTTTAAATAAATTAATATTAACAATAAAAATTTAGTTAACTTGCATTTCTTTCTCAAAACCAAATAGAGAACTTACTGATTCATCATCATGAATTCTTGCAATAGCCTGAGCAAGCAGCGGCGCAACGGAAAGTTGCTTAATATTAGACGGCATTTTGCTCATATCAAGCGGAATAGTATTTGTTACAATACATTCGGTTATAGGCGCAGAACCTAATCTTTCAATTGCGGGACCTGAGAAAACCGGATGGGTTGCACCGACATAGATTTCTTTTGCCCCTTTTGCTTTTAATAATTTTGCCGCTTCACAAATTGTTCCTGCCGTATCAATAATATCGTCAAACATTAAACAAACTTTACCTTCAATATCTCCGATAACATTTGTTGCAATCGCTTCATTATGTTTGTCACGACGTTTATCAATAATTGCAATCGGGCAGTCAAGTTTTTTTGCAAAATATCTTGTTCTGTTGGCTCCGCCCATATCAGGGGAAACGGCAACCATTTCTTCAGGATTAATATTCAAACTTTTTATATAATTTGTTATTATCGGCGCAGCAAAAATGTGGTCAACTAAAATATTGAAAAATCCCTGAATTTGACCTGTGTGTAAATCCATTGCAAGAACCCTGTCTGCTCCTGCGGTTGTAAGCAAATCTGCAACAAGTTTTGCTGTAATGGCTTCTCTGCCTGAAGTTTTTCTGTCCTGTCTTGCATAACCGTAGTATGGAATAACTGCCGTAATTGATTTTGCACTTGCACGCTTGAATGCGTCAATAATAATCAATAATTCCATAAGGTTTTCATTAACGGGGTTACATATCGGCTGAATGATAAAAACATCATCTCCTCTGACACTTTCTTTGACCTGAACATAAATTTCCCCGTCAGAAAAATTTTTTACAACCATAGGTCCGATACTTGTTCCGAGTTCGTTTGCAATTTCTTGTGCTAATGCAGGATTTGAACGTCCCGCAAAGAGTTTAATGTCATGATTAGGACTGATAGCCCTTTCTAATTCAGGATAAGTTTTTTCTTCAATAGCAGCCATTTATATTTAATTCCTTTCCATACTCACACCGGCATGATGTATTATAAATTTTACAGGCATGAACTTCAAGTTTGTTTTAAGTTTTGTAATATCAAAAAGTTCGTAAATTTAATTTTTTGCTATACAATTTTTTTTGCCACTACTAAATAGTAGTGACGGATTAGAGGAATTTTCAATGCATAACAAATACTTTATAATCTTATAATAAATTCTAAAAAATATATTGCTCAAGCCGAAATATAGGAGGAAAATAGTTATGTAAAAATATATCTATAAAACAAAAATGATATATATGCCAAAATTATGACTAGCCCGAAATAAAAAAGCAATTTATGTATTTTATTGAAAATGCTTGGATAATTTTTAAAATTCATTATTTTAAAATTTATTTTTTTTCTTAGTATATATTCTACAAATGTCATAATGAAACAAAAACATATCATAAACAAAGAAGTTATTACTGACATAAATACAATACCGAAATCGAACATATTTTCGGTTGCTATGTCTGTTTGAGACAAATGTATGGATGTTTTATTAATCTGCGAATATATAAATAAAAATATTATTTGCAAATAAACATATAAAATTAATACATTTGGAAACACAAAAAATCGTAACTTATCACTATTTATGAGTATATCTTTAATTTTCATACGAGAAGTATAACACATAAATATACAAACTTAAAAAGGACATTACAATGAAAAGATGTTGAATATCCACATAATCATTGCTATGAATAAAAGTATAATAGCAACAAAAAAGAAAAAACTAGCCGACAGAAATCCAATAGAAAATATTACATTATAAATAGCAACAATTAACTTTGGTATCTTAATTTTTAGGTTTAATTTAAAATTAGGGAACTTTTTTTCGATTAAATATTTTCTAATCAAAATTTCCAAAACAGTAAAAGCAAATAACCATAATAAAATTATTATACTCAAAGCTGTAGTAACAGATTCACTAAAGCCACATGATGATATAAAATCATTTGGTGCAGGTGGGGGACAATCAGTTTTGCTATAAACTATTATAGAATATATAACAATAAGACTCCACAGAGCAGATACATTTATAAAAAAATATTTTTTATATTCAAGGAAATTCATACGGCAATTGTATTACAAAGACATTAAAAAGAAAAGGAGAAAAAGATGTCAAATTTTTTACAACAAAATAAAGATGCTTATAATTTTTATAAGAACAAAGAATTACAAAAAGAATTTAATGACAAATTAGTTCAAAAAACAGGATATTATCAAAAGAAATTTGGATTTGAAACAAATTCAAGAAAAGGACATGAA
>JAFUXT010000028.1 GCA_017470815.1 bacterium
AGTTTTGATAATGTTTTCTTTTTCTTCTTTGAGTTCTTTTAGTTCATTGATTTTTGCTTCTAGTGTTCTAATGTCTTTGATTTCATTTTCCAAATTTGATGTAATAATAACTGTTGTCATTTTGACCTCCTTTTCTTGTATCACTCTTTCATGATGTATCACTATTCCATGAATTGCAAGAGATTTTTAGGATTACGACACAAAAATTTACAAAAGAGTGATATGTTACAAAATAGTGTTATAATAATTATAGAGGTGATAATATGACAGATATATATAAACCGTCAGAAGAACAAAAAGAACGCATTAGAAGGCTTGTAAAGGGGTTTTTGCAAGAGCAGAATACATCTGTGTATAAACTTGCACAAATGTTAGAAAAAACGTATGGTCGCTCTGGTTCTGTTTCAAATTTATTAAATAAATTATCAAGAGCAACATTTAAAATATCCGAACTCATGGATATTGCGGATTTATTCGGCTATGAAATAAAATTTGTAAAAGCCTCGATAGAGGAAAATTCAAAAAAAATTTAATTACCCTTTTTTATAGACACAAATTCGGGGGGCAAATTTCCCAAATTTATGCACCATATTGATTATGATGTGTTAATTTATCCATTTTACTATTGTTTCACCATTATAGCCCTTTAACCAAACAAACCAAGCGTAAGCAACTGCACCCGAATTATAGGTTACAAAATCCCCATTTTTAGCACAATTTATACGACTGCTTGAAACATATATCACTTTAGGCGGATATTTTTCAAAAAATTCTTTTCGGCTCTGACTTTCTAAAAATAAAACCTTCAAAAACATACAAACATATCTACCTTCATCAACCTTATTTAATGCATGTTCTATAAACTTTTGAGCATATTTATAAGGCGGATTTGTAACAATATCACCATTATGATAAGGCTCATAATTTAATAAAAAATCTTCTACTTTACCATAACCACGATTTATAAGGTCTGTCGCTTTTCCTAATTTGTCTGCATTTTCAAAAACTTTGGCTAAATGCCCTTCACCGCATGCGCATTCCCAGATATTATTTAACTGCGGTTCAACATCTAATAATAATTTTGCTGCTATGGGGTCAGTAGCATAATAATCCTCTGCTTGTCTTTCATATTTTGAATGATTACTTGCTCCTATACTTACAAATGTTGATACTCTCATATACCAAATTCCTTATGTTCTTGTACATAAGAGAATTTAGTCGTTTACTATTATGTAATTATTATGTAATTGCAATTAAGAAACATAAAAATTTTTAATGATATTTAGACCTTAAAATCTCTATATAAAACATTGAAAACCTTGTATATAAGTACGTCAAAGTACGGTAAAGCAATTTTGTGTAAAATTAGATAATCACGCTTGGGACGAGGGGGTCGCATGTTCGAATCATGTCATCCCGACCATTTAAAAGACTAACTATTGTTAGTCTTTTATTTTTTTATTTTTGAGTTATTATATTTTTATCGGGATGTAGCACTCTGCCGAACAAAAACGATTAAGGTTCGTTTTTGTGAGAGGGGTAGCGCACCCGCCGAAACGACAGTTTCGGTGTAAATATAAAAAGATCATGAATCAAGTTCAGGATGACAATATCGGGATGTAGCACTCTGCCGAACAAAAACGATTAAGTATCGTTTTTTGTGAGAGGGGTAGCGCACACAACAAAATGAAAGTTTTGTTGGTGGTACAATACAATATATCGGGATGTAGCGCAGTTTGGTAGCGCACTATCATGGGGTGGTAGGGGCCGCTGGTTCGAATCCAGTCATCCCGAAATTTTAAAAGGCTGACTATGGTTGGTCTTTTTTAATATTCGTAACCGTATTCTTTGCAATATTTTTCAAATTTTTCAGGATGCTCAAGTAAATCTTTTATTGCCTCATCATCAAATCCAAGATTTGTGTAAAAAGTTGTTTTATTCAAACGAACTCTTTCCTGATGGCTTTTTCCCATAAATTCATTTAAGTATTTTGTTGTTTCTTCTCCTGAGTTCCAAACTTCCATATTGATATATTGGTTCATTCCTTCTACACCGTCTTTTTGCCAGGCTTCATAAATTTCCTTTGTTTGTCCATCAATGCTACTCATGTATTTCTCATGCAGTCCTTTTAGTCCGTTTAATGATTGTGATAACCACGCTATGTCCTCAATGTTGCTTAACTCCAAATTGATGCTTGCATATTTTATATCAGGGTCTTTTATTTTGTCTGCAATGGCATTAATTTCTGCAGATTGATATTCGTTTATTACCTGCTCATTTTTAGTGTTAAAATCTATATCTATGCAATATTTGTAAAATTCTTCTTCTGATAACGGAATTTCTTCTTCGTTATTCCAAGGGTTAACGACAATTATATTAGTAATTTTTCCGTTTTCATCTTTTTCGACTCTTTTAAGTTCATAGGCATGTGTTTCAAAGTTGTTATTGCTCTCTTTATCAAAGTTGCTTACTACTGCAGTGCCGTTTTCTCCAAGTTCTATTGAATACGCAGAACTAAAAGTTGCCGCAATTTCTCTCGGGTGCTCAGATTTCAGTTTAAGTACATTTTCTTTTTCATCAGGGGTGTATGCATATAAATGTGTTGAACCTGTCATTATGCTTATGATGTCTTTATTCCTGAAGTCTTTTGCATCTGTATACTTATTACCGGAAAGTCCTCCATCTATTGATGATTGTCTTGTTCCGTCACTGTTTATTCTTGTCGATGAAGTAGTGTTTCTTCCTGCTCTGATGTCTGCTTCATCCAGCATTGTTAGCGCTGCGTCATAGTGCTTTTCAAAAGCCATTTCAAATAAGAGGACATCAAGGTCGCCTTGCGAGTATTTATTTGACTCTATAGCACTTTGAATTTCATCTCTTGAAAATGTGTATTCTTCGTCTATACGGTCGATTTTAATAGTATATGAACCGTCATCATTTTGAATTATACCGTTTTTTCCAACGGCATTTCTTATCGCTTCTGCACCAAAATCGGTATCTGCCATTGCATTCATACTTGATAGCAGCCAGCAGTCTCCTAAGGTTTCACTTTGCCTTACTCCGTCAATTTTTCCATTTGCCGTAATTACTTGTCCATCGAAGTATATTTCTTTGCCTGTATCATTTTTAAAGAAATTTACTACTCTGTTGTACATTTTAATAATCGGATTGGTACTTTCTCCTTTTCCTGATTTTTCGTTATGTGCCAAGGCATCTTCGTATGCTTTGTTTAAAAGAGAAAATTCGTTTTCACCTTTTGAATTTTTCCCGCTTATTACACCGTCACCATCGAGGTCAAATTGCATAAACAATTCGTAGTCACCCCCAACTTGATTTGGGGTAATTTTAGAATCAGGATTCATAAAAATACTGCCGGTATTAAATGTGTTGGTACCTTTTACCGCAGTGTTCTTAGTATTGTCTGTACCGGATTTACTTTTGATTTTCGGATTATCATCAAAAAATTTGTTTTGTATTTCTCCTGACATATTAATACCTTATTTATTAATACTCTCTTCTATATAAAGACATATAAAATCAAACTATTTCATTAAATATATGTATTGTTACATAACTTTAAATTTATAAGTGCATTATGTTTGTATTTTCTTGACTTACCCTTATGTTTGTACTACATTTACCCCCAGAGAGATTTTACACTGTAAGAGGATTAGGGAATTGGATTTTATATCATTAACTATATTATTTTTAAAAACATTGGCAAAATTTGTCGGCGGTTACGGAATTGCGATAATTGTATTGACGATTATCGTAAGGCTTGCACTTTGGAGTTTGAATGTTAAACAACAGCGTTCAATGAAGATGATGCAAACACTTCAACCAAAACTTAAGGCTATTCAGGACAGATACAAAAGCAATCCTCAAATGATGCAGCAAAAAATGATGGAATTTTATAAAGAGCATAAGTTCAATCCTATGAGCGGATGTTTGCCGTTGTTAATTCAGATGCCGATATTTATTCTTTTGTATTCGGCATTGATTAGTCCGCAATTTATTGCTGAAGCCGGAAACCAAAAATTCCTGTTTATAGACAGTTTGGCTACAACATTGAGGGCAACAGCGGGGATTTCAAATGACGGGAAACTTGGTGCATCAGTTGGCGATAAATTTATTCTTGGACCAAATGCAAGTGTTTATATAGGTGATATTGTAAAATCCGCAAAAATTAAAGATGGTGCACAGGCACTTCATATTGTCGGCGATTTAACTCCGGGTAAAGATGTGGACTTGTCTTTTAGTCTTGACAATTTTGTTCTTGATAAAAACTTAAAATTCAGTGAACTCGCAAAAGTTGATAAGGCAAAAGTAACAGTTACCAACTCTAATATCAGAGAAAATGAAGAAATTGTCTTTACGAGAAATTCTGATGATTATATGGAAGCTACTGTCCCGACTGTTCCTATCAACAAGTCTTGGCATTGGGATGTAATTATATTAATTGTGTTGTTTGCCGTTACAATGTTTATTTCTCAAAAAATTATGATGGCGATGACAAAAACCGATAATCAGGATCCGGCGCAAGCAGCATTGCAAAAATCAATGGGGACATTTATGCCGCTTATGATACTTGCAACATTTATTGTAATCCCTATTCCTGCAGGTGTATTACTCTATTTAATTACAAGTAATATTATTCAGATAATACAAACCGTTATGATAAATAAGCAGATTGATGCAGAATTAAATGCAAAAAAAGACTCTGTTGATGATACGGAATTGAATAACGCTAAAAAGATTAATTAAACTATGAATATTTCAGAATTTGATTATGAGTTGCCGTTGGATTTGATTGCTCAAATGCCGGCTGATAAAAGAGATAATTCAAGATTGATGGTTTTAGACAGGCAAAATCATTCTGTTTCGCACAAACATTTTTTTGATATTGTGGATTATTTAAATGAAAATGATTTGCTTGTTCTGAATGATACAAAGGTTATACCAGCAAGGCTTTTTGGAGTAAAAGAAGAAACCGGTGCAAAAATTGAGGTGTTTCTTCTTAATCCGTCTAAGGGGAAAGACGCTAATTTTTGGGATGTTTTGGTCAAACCGTCAAAAAGAATTAAGAGTGGTACTGTTATAAAAATTTGTGATGATTTAATTATTGTTCCTGTAAAAAAACTTGAGGATGCAGGTGAATGGCAGGTTGAACTTCATTATAAAGGTAATTTATATGATATTTTGAACAAGGTTGGTAATATTCCGCTTCCGCCTTATATAGAAAGAAAAGAGCAAACTGAAGAATTAAAAGAGTTTGACAAGGTTCGCTATCAGACTGTTTATGCGCATAATGAGGGCTCTGTTGCCGCTCCGACTGCAGGGCTGCATTTTACTTCGGAAATATTACAAAAGTTGAAAGATAAAGGTGTCGATATTGCTTATGTAACTTTAAATGTTGGTTTAGGCACATTTCGTCCCGTAAAATGCGAAAATATTACAGAGCACAAAATGCACTCTGAAACTTTTGAAATTTCAAAGGAGGCAGCTGAAAAGATAAATAATGCAAAGTCAAACGGTAAAAATATTGTTGCGGTCGGGACAACATCTGTGCGCACGCTTGAAACGGCTTTTCAAAAGTTTGGATGTATAAGACCCTGTCACGATTCATCAGAACTTTTTATTTACCCGCCTTATGAGTTTAAAGTTGTTGATAAACTCATAACCAATTTTCATTTGCCAAAATCTACTCTTTTAATGCTTGTTAGTGCGTTAGCGGGAAAAGATTTCATTTTCGAGGGTTATAGGCAGGCAGTTGAACAAAAATATCGCTTTTTCAGTTATGGCGATTGTATGTTTATAAAATAGAATATAATACCAAAATTTTATTTATCTCTTGACTTTTATTTTAAAATCATTAAATCATTTGGTGGATACATTTACACAAAAATTTTAGTAAAATTGTTGTGTACTTGGGAGGTAGTAGTTACATGTTCTCACAAATGATTCAAAGTTTGTTGAATTCAGGCGGTAAGAGTGCGGCTATGCAAAGAGCGGCACAATTAAATTCTTATGTAAATAATGTGTCAAGAGCAATGAACCCAGCACAAGTCAAGCCAAATCCGCTTGATACAATTTACCCCGGAGACGGCAAAAATGTTCAGTCTTTTGAGAAAGTTTTGTCAAAAACTAAACAGGCAAACTTTGGCTCGCTGCTTTTAAATCCTGAAGTTTTAAAAAATACTAATATCGCAAATCCTGCGTCTTTGAATGTTAACGGCAGTATTTACGGTTCTGAAGATATTGACACAAGCAGTATGACTAACAGTATTCTGCAAAAAGCAATTCAAGAAGTAAATGATGCTCGAAGAGATTACTCAAAGCCTGAAATAAGAACATCCAACAGTCAAATTCTTGATATGGTAAATACTGTTGCAAGAAAACACGGTGTTGATGAAAAACTTGTTCAGGCTGTAATTAAGCAGGAATCAGGCTTTAACCCGAAAGCAAAATCCAAAGTCGGTGCTATGGGTTTGATGCAACTTATGCCATCAACTGCAAAATCTCTCGGAGTAAAAGACCCGTATAATCCGCAGCAAAATGTCGAGGGTGGTGTAAAATATTTAAAATCTATGCTTAACAAATACAACGGAAATGTAATTCTTGCGTTAGCGGCCTATAATGCCGGCCCAAATGCAGTTGATAAGTATTCCGGAGTCCCGCCGTATAAAGAAACTCAAAACTATGTAAAGAAAATTTTGGCTAATTACCTGTAAAGTTTTATTATAATTTTCTTAGCACATGTTCAAGTTTATCAAGTTTTTTATTGTCTGTACCTATGCCGCATAGTAACATTGTAGATTTTTCATTTGTTCGTTCATCTTCAATATCAAAATCATCATAGAGCATTTGAGATAATTCGTATCCGGTTAAGCCGTCAACTTTAATTAAAAGTTTTGTCGGATCATCACCGAAAAACCTACATCCTGTCGCTTTTTCTCTTATTCGGTCTAATCTTCTTATTAGGTTTTCAATTTCTTTTTTGCCTTCTTTTGAATCAAGATATGCTATATTTTCTTCAATTGATGCTAAAAGCGGATAAGATGGAGATGTTGTCATAAACATATCAAGTGCTGGTTTGACATCCATTTCGCAGTTGCAATGTAAAAGAGCGGTCGGGTTCAACCCGCCTGCGGTTTTGTGCAGCGACTGTACCGTAAAATCTGCGATATTTACCGCTGATAGCGGTAAATTGTCTGAAAACGGATACAATGCGCCGTGGGCTTCATCAACAATTAAATAAGCATTATATTTTTCACAAATTGCTTTTATTTCTTCTATATCGGATATAATCCCCTCATAACTTGGGGATGTAATTATAACCGTTTTTATATCGTATCTTTTCAGGTAACTTTCAATGACTTCAGGTTTTGTTTCTAACGTTATTCCCCATTCTTGGTCAATTTCAAGGTCATAGGTTAACGCTCTTGCACCTGCAAGTTTTACGGCATTAAAATGGCAAGGGTGTGCATTTGAAGCAATAAGAACCTTATCTCCGACTCTTGTGCAGGACAGTACTGCGGCAATAATACCGCTTGTTGAACCGTTTGTCAGAAATGTTGTGGAATAGGTTTGATAAACAGATCTTGCCCATAATTGTACCCTTGAAAGTTCTTCTTGCGGGTTATAGCAGTCAGTTTCCGATATGTCTATTTTATACATGCCTGATAATGGCGGATATAATCCGTTTTTTTGTCCATGAGAAGGTGTGGTAAAAAGAATTTTTTTATTCTTTGATTCTAATAATCTGACAAGACTCATTGACTATTTCTCCACTTATTTATTTTTAATTTCAACATTTCTTTTTGCACAAAATTGTGTAAGAATCATCTTGTCTCGGCTTGTCTTATAAGTAAACTGACCTGAAATAGTATATCCGCCCTCATTTGCTTTTTCAATTCTGATAGGCTGGAATATGCAATCTACGCTCTTGGTATCAGATATCGGTATCGAAATTTCATAATTTCCTTCAATATCAATTTTATTATCGCTGTGAATTTTCATACCGCCTGCTGAGACATCAAGCGTTTTGATATCATAAGTGTTGCCGTTATATACCATATTAAGGTCGTTTATAAATTTAATACGGGTATATTGTCGTCTTTGCAAAAATTTGTGTTTTGCTGGGCTGGCAATTACAAGTGTTTTACCATCAATTGATTTTGCGAAAGAATCAAAATACAATTTGCCATGCTTTGTCTGTGTATAAAATTCGCAATATGTATTAAGCAGAATATGTTCGGGTTCCTTTTCAAGTTCAAGAGTAAAGTCCCCTGCCGTAACTGCTGTAACAGTACCTTTATTTGCATACTTGTAGTCAGGCGGTATAATTATTGCGGTTTGTCCTTCTGCTACTAATTCTCTCATATTTATCCTTTCTTGCTTGTAAAACGCTAAATTTCTTATGTTTAAGCCATTCTGTGAATAGTGAAGAATCTGATACTTATCAAGCCTCAGAATAACCTTGATTGTATTATACATATTATTTTTCATTTTGTCATTTTGTTAAGAAAGGAAAAGTCCTCATTTTAATAATGAGGACTGCTGAGCAATCAGAAGAGTTGAGGATTTATATTAAAATCTTAAACTCTGTGTTTTCCCTTTTCATCAGACTTTTTGTTAATAAATGTTTAAAAAAAGTAGGTAATTAGTGCAAAATTTGATTTTAGCGTTAATAATATGTTAATATTGTTGTTGAAGTATCAGTTAAGGAGTTAATTATGAAAAAATTTTTATTAGCATTGTTTATTTTATCATTTTGCTCAGGTTGTGAAGTAATGGCTTTTTCACCGACTTATTCAAATCCGTCAGAAAGCACTATGGATTTTTACCCAATGATGCGCAGACAAATGGAACGTGAAGTTACCCTTGATTTTGAAAATAAACCTGATGAATACAAAGAAAAACGTGCGAAAAAAGAAGCAGAAGCGGAGTATAGAGCAGGAAACAAGCACTTCAATCCGAGTTATGAACCATCAAAAGGATTTTTATTCTTCAAAAAAAATAAAGATATGGAGTTTTCAACCGATTCAAAAGGCAATATAATTATTAAAGACCAAAAATCAAGTGATCGTTAAGGGTAATTAATAATGATTAAGCTGATAGTAAAGTGGCTGATATTTGCTCTTGTAATTACAGGAACCTGTTATTTGCCAGGTATAAGTGTTGAAAATTTTGCATTTGCCATGTTGATTGCTTTTGTTTTAACTGTGGTGAATATTTTTATAAAACCGCTTTTAAAACTCATTGCGTTTCCGATAAATCTTATATCTTTAGGTTTATTTAATCTTGTCATAAACTTCGGCATTTTATACGGAGTTTCTTATCTTATTCCGCAATATCATCTTGAGAATGTTTTAAGTGCATTTATTGCATCAGTTGTTATTGCTCTTGCTTATTCAATATTGAAAAGAGTTTAATATTAAAAAAAACTTACACAAATAAAAACACCCTTTTTCATGAGGGTGTTTTTTATGCGATTCTTCTTCTGTTTGAATGTTGTGCAATACCGTGACCAACTTTTCTGACTGCTCCTGCACTTCCGCCCTGATTCATTACACCCATTTGTGATGCTGCTGTCATTGCAAAAGAACCAAATTGCATTGCTTTTTCCATCTTGCTTGCGAATTTCTTCTCTTGTTCTTCAGCAAATTGTGAAGCATCCATTTTTTTGAGTCTATTAAGTTCTTTTTCGTTTCCTGCTGCTTTTTTTATTGCTTTATCTAATTGTGCTTGGTTATGTGCCTCGACTTTACCATTTAAATTTTCCGCTTTTTGCCCAAAACCTTCAGCTTTTTCTCTCAAATTTCCTGCTTTTTCTCTTAATTTGTCTGCTTTGCCTTCTGCAGCACTTTTGGCTTTCTCCGCTAATTTATCGGCTTTTGCGTTTGCTTTATTTTGTAATTTTTCATATGCTTTTGCACCTTCTTTGTTTACGCTCTGGAATCCGCCGGCCATTTCTTTTGTACCTTTTACTGCTGATGCACCTGACATTACTGCTGAACCTGCGCTCATTACTGCTCCCATAATGTTGCCTTCTGCTGCGTAAACTGCGGTTTTTGTTATATTTGCAGCCATTTTACCATAGTTACCGACTGTTTCAACACCGATACCTATTTTTTCTGTTACCATACCTGCGCTTATTAATGCCTGACCGCCTGTTATCATTGCTGAACCTAATGCAATCATGCCTTTACCAACATATTGTGTTGTTAGCCCTGCAGTTGCGACATAACCTGAAATTTCATCCGCTTTATTTGCAATATCAAGAACTTTACTCTGTTCTTGTTGTGATGCAGCGGCTGCTTTTTGATTTTGAACCATTGTTTTGGTAAATTTTTGTGATGATTTTGTTAATCTTCTGATTGTTTGACCGGATGAAGCCTGAAATTTCTTGATAGTTACCGCTTGTTTCCCGATATTGTTTTGATTTGATTCTACGGTTTGGCCTCTGGTCGTTATTTGTTGTTGTAATGATTCAATTTCACTTTGGTCTGCATTTTCGCCAAGTGATTCAATTTGTTCGCTTAAGCCTTCAATTTCTGCATTAATTTGTTCGTTTTGTTCGGATAATGTATTAATATCCTCAGTCGCAGCCATCATTTTTTTCTCGTTTGCATCAAGAAGTTTTTGACCTTTTGCCATGTCTGACTTCATTTTCTTCTCAGCGGCTTTGGTATCCCTTTCCTGATCTTTCATGTCTGCACTTGTTTTATTGATAGTTGCAGTTCCTTGTTCTGTTTGTCTTGTTGCTGCTTTACCGTCGCTTGCTGATGCTGCTGAATCTTTTTTTGCATCTTCATTTTGTTCTTCAATGCTTTTTTTCTGTTTTTCTTCAGCTTTTGCATTGTCTTCAGATAATTTGTTCCCGTCTTGTTCATTTCTGTTCTGAATTTCAGCGTTTACTTTGTCTAATTTTTGCTCAAAAGGTTTTGTCAAGAATAATGGAACATCATTATTAAGAATATCTTTAAGTTGATGTTTAACTTCCTGAAGTTCGCTTGTTGAAAGTGTGCCAAGATTATCAAAATCAATGTTGCCAATGTTTAATTCAGGTTTTTCTTGTTGTTGCCCTTGTGCACCTTCTGTTTTATCTGCCCCTTTTGTATTTTCAGACTTTTTAATTCCGTCAATTGATTTTGCGGTATTTACATTTGCTACATTATCAGCGGTAGTTGGTTGACCTGCTTTTGCCACAGTGTTGTTTTGTCCGCTGACCATTTGCGCATTTTTGCTGAAAATAGATTCATTCATGGACATGCCGGGTGCTTTTTTAGTCGTAGCGGTACGGCCTGTCTTCCCGTTCATGCGTAATTGCATCAACTTTTGAAGATCTATTTGATTTGAATTTCCGTTTACGCCGATTGCCATGAATAGTCTCTCTTAATTAATCTCTCTCTTTTATATAAAAAATTTAGAAAATGCCTGATTTCACGACTTTCAGTTTTGTTTACAATTTGTTACATAAAATTTTACATATTTTTTTTTGTTATAATTTTTATAAAGAGGGATTGTGATGAGTAAAGGTTTATTTATAACTTTTGAGGGTGCTGACGGGTGCGGGAAAACAACGCAGTTAAACCTTTTGAGGGAATATTTACAAAATAATAATTTTGATGTCCTTGTAACAAGGGAACCTGGGGCAAAAGGTCTTGGGGAAAAATTAAGAGATATATTGCTAAATTATGACGGTGAAGTTTCAAGTCGATGCGAATCTTTTCTGTTTTTGGCTGACAGAGCGCAGCATATAGATACAATCGTAAAACCTGCACTTAAAAAAGGACAGATAATTCTTTGTGACCGTCATACAGATAGTACGGTTGCTTATCAAGGTTATGGCAGGGGGCTTGATATTGAACAAATAAATAAATTAAATGATATCGCAACAGACGGATTAAAACCCGACCTGACATTTGTTTTTGATATTGATATAACAACTTCTATGTTAAGAGTTGGCAATGAAAAAGATCGTATGGAAAGTGCAGGCAACGACTTTTTTAACAGAGTAAGAAACGGATACCTTAAAATTGCAAAAAATGAACCTGAAAGGGTAAAAGTTATTGATGCTAAAAAGCCTATTGATAAAGTTTTTGAATCGGTTTTAAAGGAATTTAATATTTTGGCACAATAAAAGTCGGTTTATTAATTTTGGGTTCGTATTGTTTTATTTCGTAAATATCTATTTTAGATTCCAGAAAATCGGAATTTGCACCTGTATTATCTTTTATCTGTTTTTTTGTAAAACCTCTTTCTGCGAGTAGTCTTGGTATATCCTGCGCAAATTTTTCTTTATTTTCTTTTGCATAAGGTATAAGAACATTGTATATATTTAATGCTTCTTTGTAATTTTTCATAAGATAGAGCATGTATGCTTTGTCAGACATTACATAAAATTCATATTTTTTATTTTTATTGTCGCTTACTGATGTTAATAAATCATCATAATCGTTTTCAACAAAATCAGGCAAGCCGCTTGAAATACTGAACATTGACTTAATCCAAAGTAATTTTATCTGTTGCGGGACATCAATTTTTTTCTTTGTTGCGTATTCGTTAAATAAATCTATTGCATTTTGAGAACCGCTTGATTTTTTTACTATATAAAGCAAGTTCGCAAATCTTGTAAAATCTTTTTCTCTGAAATTATTGCCATACATTTCAAATGCTTTAATATAATTTTTTTCTGCGTTTTCGAAATCTCCCGCAATGTAATCTTCTTGAGCACGAATTTCGTAAATCATTGGAATTTCAGGATATACTTTTGTGTAGATTCCGGATAAAATTTCCGCATTATTGTAATTTGGCTTTGACTTATTGACATTATACCGGATTAGTCCTTTCAGAACTAATGAAAAACTAAAAAATGTACATAATAAAACGAAGATAAATAAAATTTTCCATAAATAGTTTTTAAGATATTCTTTGTGCTTTTCAGAACTTACTTGAGGGGAAAAATCAGAAATTTCATACAGCCCGAAGCTTTTTATAAGTTTTTGTTTATATAATTCCGAGCAATGTATTCTTACTGAAAAATACGAAACAATCCATAAAATTTCGCAAATCAAAAAACCTTTAAAACTGTATAGAAGATGTATAAATATGAGATAAAGAAAAATTGTAATAAAAATTGTAAACAGTTTTATTTTCTTATCCAAATTGATGCGGTATTCAAGAACTTGTCCTGCATCTTTAACAGGAATAATTTTATTGTACAAATTACCGTTATTTTTAAACAGGCAAAAGTTTTTGAATACCGAAAAGCCATCATTATCAACATAATAAAGCAAAGGATTCACTGCATTTTTTATGTATGGTTGCAAAAATTTTGATATCTTTTTTTTGTATTCATTTATTTGCATTGACAAAAGTCCTGTTCAAAATCGAAAATATCGGTTGATATTCTTATATTTTTATTAATATCTATAACATTTAATCCTCTAAATTCGTAAAGTGTACGAATTTTTTCGGGATGAACTTCATTTTCTTTTGCCAAAATCGCTCCTAAAATCGCTTCCATGTGTGACATAGGCATCATATTAGAAGGAAGGCTATCAAATCCCCATTCATTTTTTAGGGCAAGTTGTAAGAACTTACAATCTTGAGGTGAGCGGTCTTTGTAGCAAGAATTTAAGTGCATACTTTGTCTTGTCATATAAACATCAAACCTTGATACTGTTATTCCCCTTTGTATTAGTTCTCTGAAGTAATCTGCACCTCTTGAACTGTGGCGTTGTGTCCAATTATCTCTGTTTGGTATATTTTTGTTTGTTGCAACAGGCAGATAAGGTTTTGCCAAAATTCTCCATTTGCCCTCAAGCATTGTTCTGTCGTAAGGTACTGATGCACATATCTTTGAATTATTCAATGAGGGGAAATTCTCAAAAAAGTATATGACATCATTCATTTTGTATAGTTTATCAAGTTTTATAAGATTATTGTCTTCGTCAATCACCGCAACCCCTGAGTCCATACCTGAACTTGATGCAAGTGATAAACCTATGTAGTAATTCATTTTAGTTCCTTTCCTTCTCCCGAAAATCTAAAACTTATTCCTTGTTTTGATTTTCTTCCCTATTCCACTAAGGTGTGTTGTGAAAAAGCAAAAGTTTTATTTATAATTTTGTTGTAATAATCGGACCGTCGTCGGTTGCGATAACTGTATGTTCAAAGTGGGCTGACGGTTTTCCGTCAACTGTTGAAACAAGCCACTCATCTGCGCCGACAAAAACATCATCTCCGCCTAAGTTGAGCATTGGTTCGATTGCAATTGCATAGCCGGATTTAATAAGTGTTTTATCTCCGACACTATAATTGTATAAAAACGGGTCTTCGTGCATGACATGACCGACTCCGTGCCCGCCGTATTGTCTTACTATTCCGTAGCCTTCTCTGTTTGCAACGGCTTCAATTGCTTTTGAAATATCGTCTAAAGTGTTGCCCGGTTTCATTTGTTCAATACCTGCAAACAGTGATTCTTTTGTTGTTTCCATCAATTTGTGAACTTCAGGGCTGACTTTACCTACTTCATAAGACCAGGCACTATCTCCAACCATACCCCCGTATGTTGCACCGACATCAATTGCTATTATGTCACCTTCTTTTACTATTGCATTTTCTGACGGAATACCGTGGACAACCTGTTCATTAATAGAAGTGCAAATACTTGCAGGAAAACCGTTATATCCTAAAAATGTCGGAATTGCCCTGTTTTCTTTGATAACTTTCATTGCATAGTTATCAAGTTCCTTTGTCGAAATTCCCGGCTCTAATACTTCTTTCATTTTTTCATGCACTAATGCAACAATATGTCCTGCATGAATCATTTTTTTTATTTCGTCTCGTGATTTTCTGTTTATCATATCCCTATCCTCTTATTTTAATATATCATAAATTAAAAATGATTTGCAATTATTGTAATCTTGTGAAAAAATCTCTTTATGGCGTTATATTTAGATGCAGGAACGACATACTCAAAAATTATTTCAACAGGTGAAACAGTTGATAGTCTTTCGCCTGTAAAAATCAGAAATAATATGAATTATTATTTGTTAGAATCAAAACGATTAAAAGATTTTGACCTCAAAATTAAATCTGCCTGCGGGCACATGACAGGATCTGATACGCACGAAAATGAGATTATTGCGCTTGCAAAGGGTGCAAAAAAGTATATTGATGATAATGCAACTG
This sequence comes from bacterium, assembly GCA_017470815.1. Taxonomy (GTDB): domain Bacteria; phylum Cyanobacteriota; class Vampirovibrionia; order Gastranaerophilales; family Gastranaerophilaceae; genus Zag111. The sequence continues at coordinate 15,202 of JAFUXT010000028.1, forward strand.
TTCTTGATTTGGGCAGTCGTGATGCAAAATGGATAAGTTTTAAAGACGGCAAGTTTCATGATATGGATTGGAACACCTCTTGTGCAAGTTCTACTGGTGCTACTGTTGAAATGCTTTTGAAGTTTTATGATTTGGAGGTAAACGATTTAGAATTTAATTCTGAAAAATTCAATATAACATGTGGGATATTCGGGTTAGAAAAAATTATGGATTCAATATCAAAAGGCGAAAATTCTGCTGTTGCGGTTTCAAAATTTGTGCATGGACTTGCGTATAATGCATGGAATTTTGCCAAAAAACCTGAAAAACTTTATCTTTCCGGTGGCTTTTGTGAAAACAAATGTCTTGTTGATTCTTTAAAAAATTATTGCGAAGTGGTTATTTTAGGCCGATTTGTACTTTGTGAGGGGTTAATTGATGAATAACCGTGAATTTGGAACAAAAGGGGAAGATTTGGCTTGTGAGTATCTTAAAAAGAATGGGTATGAGATATTAGAACGCAATAAGCATTTTTCAAAATTTTGTGAAATTGATATTATTGCAAAGTATAAGAATAAAATTATTTTTATAGAGGTCAAAACTCGTAAAACTAATGCTTATGGGACACCGTTAGAAGCAATTACAAAAAACAAATACAAAAATATAAAAACCGGTGTTCTTTCTTATTTGGCAGAAAATAAGATTTCTGATTATCAGATAGATGTTATAGGTATTACAATTCATCCCACATTAAGAATTGAACATTTAAAAAATGTGTAGATAATTTATATTATCGGTAGTTTTTGTTTTATCAAAACTACCTTGCCCCATTTCTTTGACCGCAAAGAAACGGGGCGCAAAGAAACTCCCCGACCTGAACTCCGTTCGCTAATCATTGGTACTTGCTCCACATACAGGCGGGATAACTCACTATCGTTCAAACAAATCCCGCCTTGCTGTCGTGTCGCAAACAATGATTGCTCACTGCGTAAAGGTCGGACATCTTGAAAGTGCGCGCCGTAGTTTTAGGCGCGCTAAGAGATTTTTGCCGATAGGCAAAAACACTTATTACTGCGTTAGCAGTCTTATACCGCCATAGGCGGTATTGTACCTCAGCGAGTTTTTCTTTTTTGGTTCGTTTTTTCTTTTTGCTTCAAGACAAAAAGAAAAAATGAACAGGTAGAAAGTTTCAATCTCTCAATTACTACCGATAATATAAATTATTGGTAGTTTGTTATTTTATTCATGTTAAAATATACTTATTCATAAGGAGTATTTTATATGCTGAAAGGACCGTTTTTAGACAGAAATTGGATGGCGCAAAATCCTGATTATAATTCATCAGATATCGTAATGCTCGGTTTACCGTTTGACGGAACAGTATCATATCGTTCAGGTTCAAGATTTGCGCCTGAACAAATTAGGCTTGCAAGTTGGGGGTTAGAGGAATATTCTCCTGTTTTTGATAAAGAACTTGCTGATGTAAATTTTCATGATGCAGGAGATTTAGAATTTCCGCTCGGTAATACTTACAAAACTTTAGAACAAATCAGAGAGAATGTTGAAGATATTTATAAAGACGGTAAAAGGGTTTTCGGCATAGGCGGAGAACATCTTGTAACCTTACCTGAAATAGAGGCAGTTTCAAAGTATGTTGATAATCTTGCGATAGTGCATTTTGATGCCCATACTGATTTGAGAGAAGAATATTTGGGTGAAGAAATGTCGCATAGTGCAGTTATCAGGCATTGTTCAAAAATTGTCGGAGCAGAGAATATCAAGCAAATCGGTATTCGCTCAGGTATGAAAGAAGAATGGGAATTTATGAAAAAATATAATACGCTTTGTCATAAATTTTTCGATATAGACTGTTTTAAAGATAAAAACATTTTTGTAACTGTGGATTTAGATTGTCTTGATACTTCAATTATGCCCGGAACAGGTACTCCTGAAGCGGGAGGAATGACATTTAAGGAACTTAATGAATGGTTTTACTATTTAAGAGATTTTAATATCGTCGGAGCAGATGTTGTTGAACTTGCTCCCGATTACGATGCAAGCGGTGCTTCAACTGCTGTTGCAACCAAAGTTATCAGAGAACTTTTAATGGCTATGTAGGGGTAAATTTTATAAATGGATGTTTTAGAGCGTATAGATTATTTAAAAAATGAAATAAATAAGTCAAATTATGAATATTATGTAAATGAAAACCCGTATTTGACAGATTTTGAGTATGATAAACTTTTTGCGGAACTTAAAGATTTGGAAGAAAAATATCCGATGTTTAAAACTCCTGATAGCCCTACACAAAGGGTTGGTTCTGTCAGCGAAAAGTTTTTCCCGCATAAACATAAATATCGTCTTTATAGTCTTGATAATTCGTACAATGCTGAGGATTTGGAAAAATGGTACGAAAGAGTTTGCAAGGAGTATGACAGAGAACTTGAACTCGTATGCGAACTTAAAATTGACGGACTTGCTATCGCTTTGACTTATGAAAACGGAGTTTTCGTCCGAGGGGTAACAAGAGGGGATGGTGTAACAGGTGAAGATATTACTCAAAACCTCAAGACTATAAAAGCAATTCCTTTAAAACTTTTTGAACCAAAAAATCTTGAGGTTCGGGGTGAAATTTATATGCCAAAGTCTTCGTTTGAAAAGTTAAACGCTCAGGCACTTGAAACAGGTGAAAAAGTTTTTGCAAATCCCCGTAATGCCGCAAGCGGTTCTTTAAGGCAATTAGACAGTACAATTACTGCAAAGCGTGATTTGTCAATGTTTACCTATACTGCTATTTTTGAAGATGATGCGGATAAAACTTACAAAACCCATTACGATAGTATAAAACGCTTAAAACAACTCGGATTTAAAGTTAATCCTAATATAAGACTTGTAAAAAATATCAAAGAGGTTATTGAATACCTGCACGAGTGGGATTCAAAACGATTTGATCTTGATTATGCAACTGACGGGGTTGTAATTAAGGTTAATGATATTGCAATTCAAAAAGATTTGGGTTATACCGCAAGAGCGCCAAAGTGGGCAACTGCGTTCAAATTCCCGCCTGAAGAAGTAAAAACAAAACTTCTTGATATTGAACTAAATACAGGTAAAACAGGTGTTGTCACTCCTGTTGCAGTGTTAGAGCCTGTTCAACTTGCCGGTTCAACTGTATCAAGAGCGAGTCTGCATAATTTTGATGAAATTAAAAGGCTTGATATTCGTATAGGTGACGAAGTTTTGATTATGAAAGCGGCAGAAATTATACCAAAGGTCATAAAAGTTGTTGAATCCCCTGAACACAATGATTTACCTTCGTATTTACCACCGACAAAATGCCCTGCGTGCGGCAGTGATTTGGTAGAAAAAGAAGGTCAGGTTGGATTATATTGTTCAAATCCTGACTGCGAAAGTCTTATGTGTGCAAAAATTGAATATTGGGCATCAAAAGAGGCTATGGATATTGATAAGGTTGGTCCGTCTTTAATAGGGCAACTTTATGATAAAAAAATGATTTCTAATCCTGTTGATTTGTATAAATTACTGCCGCAAGATTTAATGATGCTTGATTTGGTTCAGGAAAAATCAGCATCAAATATTTACATGTCTATTCAGGAAAGCAAAACAAGACCTTTAAATCGTCTTGTTACCGCTCTTGGAATTCGTCATGTAGGTAAAGAAACGGCGGATATTTTGACAGGCCAATTTCCATCACTTGATGAACTTAAAAATGCGACTTTAGAACAATTATCAGAAGTTGAAGGAATCGGAGAAATTATTGCACAGTCAATTTATGAGTATTTTCATAACGAAAATAATTTAAAATTACTTGAAGAATTAAAAGCATTAGGTATAAATCCGAGCGCAAAGGCTAAGCCTAAATCAGACAAATTGTCAGGTAAAACATTTGTTTTGACAGGGACTTTAGAAAATATGACAAGAGATGAAGCATCTGATATTATAAAATCTCATGGCGGAAAAACATCTTCATCAGTGTCTAAAAAGACTGATTTTGTGCTTGCAGGAACAAATGCAGGTTCAAAATTAGACAAAGCACAAAATTTAGGTGTTATAATATTGACAGAAAATGATTTTCTTGAAATGATAAAGTAAAAGGACTAAGGTAGTATGAAAATTTTTCAGATAAACGGATTCAGAGGTTTAGTGATGACAGCATTTATTGTATGTTGTCTGTTTGCGGGATTTGTGATTTTCCCGGGAGTTGTTGCAATGTATTTGTGGAACAAATATCTTGTGAATTTGCTTTCATTTCCGACATTAAGTCTTTTTCAGGGCGTTTTGTTGTGGGGGATTACGGCTGTTTCATACTTTATAATCTCTAACGGTAAACTTCCCGTATCATTTGAAACTCCTGATTCGTTGAGTGATGCAGAATTAAACATGATAATGAAACAGGCTCGCATTAGTTCCGATTTGAGAAAAATTAATTCTATAATGAAAAATAGAGATACATTCAGTAAAGCAACTTTAAAATCAGATAATAAGACAGGTATGACTTCACCAATGTCTGAAAAACAGGAAGATGAAGAAAATATAAAAATTGGTAATTTAAAATAGTTTATTAAGGAGAATGTTATGAAAAAGATTATTATGGTGTCACTTTTAACTGCATCATTGTTTGTATTACCGTTGGCACTGCCGGTGGGTGCAGATTCTACTCCAACATGTCAAAAAGGTACCCTATCTGTATCTTATTCAACGGATAAAGAAGTTTCACCTGATACGGTAGAGTTTTCAGTCAGTGTAAAAACAACCGATAAAAAGGCAATGCAGGAAGCATCAAGAAAAAATAAAGAAATTTCAAACAAAATTTATGAATACTTTAAGGCTAATATAAATACTGCAGGCGGAGATTACATTAAAACTTCAAATTTTAATGCGACCCCTGTTTATAATTATGTAAACAATAAGCGTGTATTTGACCGATACGAAGTTTCAAATAATATAATTGTTCATACAAAATCATTAGACAAAGTTTCAGCATTGATTGATAAGGCTATTTCAATGGGCGCAACTGATGTAAACAGATTGAATTTCTCTTTGTCTAATAAAGATAAGGCATGCGCTGAACTTTTATCAACTGCCGCAAAACAGGTTAAAGGCAGAGCAGATGCAGTTGCAGGTGCTTTAGGCTCAAGTGTTGCAGGATATAAAAGCGTTAATACATCTTGCTCCCTAAATCAGAGAAATGTAAGTTTTGCTTATGCAAATATGAAATTGATGCGTGCGTCAGGGGCTTCAATGGATGCTGCCGTTCCTGAAGCAGCAACAAATATTGAAGTTGGTAATATGACTATTTATGCAAATGTAGATGCAACATTGTATTTAAAATAAATTTTTAAAGATTAATGGTTAGATAAATAATGCATATAAGGAGGTTAAATATGCTAAAACGCAGTGATATTAATGTTTTTAGGGGGGCAATCGCTAAAACCTCCTTATAGAGTGGCTTTTACTCTAACTGAACTTTTGATGGCACTAACTATTGTTGGTGTACTTGCGGTTTTGACCGTACCGATTTTGATAAATAATTTTCAAAACAGATTGTTTGCGACACAGATTAAAAATTTTTCCGCAGAAATTGAACAGTTTGCGCAGGACCAACTGATTACTCACAAAACCCGTGATTTATTTGATACAGATTTTGGCGAACCATCAAAACTTTTAACTGACGGACATTTTAGCATAGTAAAAATCTGTACGGCAGAAGATTCTCTCAAAGATTGTTGGAAAACCGAGGCGACAGGAAAAGATAAAGTGACTTATAAAAGATTAAATGGTACAAATGCTGGTGGTGTGCCAAAAGGGGCTACGATAATTCTTAAAAACGGGCTAATGTTTAAGTATGAAATTAAGACTGTAAATAAAACGCAATATGCGTTTTTTCAGGTTGATGTGAATGGTAATGATAAGCCAAATATTACCGGCAGAGATTTCTTTTCATTTTATTTAGATTCAAGGGGGCATATTCCTAATTATCCTTTAGATGTCCTTGATTATAAATATTCAGATAAAATTAAGCAATGTAAAACTAATATATCCCCTTATTGTTACGGTGCCTTGGTTGATAACAACTGGAAGATGGATTATTAATTGTCATTACTGTACATGTCAAGCAATTAGTTACATAAAAAATATTATGCGAATATCTCGCTAAGCTATTCTTAATATGTTCATTTCTTTCTCTTTTATTGCGAGTAAAAGAGAAAGAAACAGAACCAAAGAAAGAGAAAAACGCAAAGGTACAATACCGCCTGACGGCGGCATAAGACTGCTAACGCAGTAATATGTGTTTTTGTCCTTACGGACAAAAATCTCTAAGCGCACCTAAAAAACGGTG
>JAFUXT010000062.1 GCA_017470815.1 bacterium
AATAGAATCAATGTGTTGTTTAGTCGGATATTTAAGCAATAAATACGGCATTTTGATTACTGAAAATTCCGTATTTACACATTATGAATTTGACCGAAAAAGGCAAAAACCACAGGGAAAAATTGATATTATTTATCTTCCATTTTTGCCAAATCTCCAATTAAACAGAATCGGGAGTTATTTAAGAAATAAAGCGGAGTGGTACAAAAAGAAAATTAAAGACGGAAAGTACAAACTGGAAAAGAAAGGAAACACCTATGAATTTGTTAGCATTTGTTAGAAATTGGAAAGAATTTAGTTTTATTTGGGCTTTAATTCAACCTTTTGTTAAAAAACTACTTGAAAAAAATGTACCAAATACCATAACAAAATTATATGAAAATTTGGCAAAATATTCAGAACCCGCAATAAATAGTCTATATCGACTCAAAAATAAGATAAAAGAAACACCGAATGAACTTGATGATTATTGCTTTAATCAAGGAGTTTCGGCAATAGAAACTTTTGCAACTTATCTTCTTGAAACTGCAAAAGATTTAAGATCATAATTTATTTTTGAGTATTTCATAAAAAAGACTTCACTTTTTAGGGTGAAGTCTTTTTGTGTATTGATTTTTTATTTAACCAATTTATTTACTTCTTTTTGTATATAATCTAAACTCTCGTTTATTTCAATATAATCAACATCTTGAACTATATTTAAACAATCCCTAACCCCTCTTAAATAATCGTTTAAATCGTCATATAAAAGGGTTTCAACTAAATTTCTCAATTTATTTTCTCGGGTTTTTCGGTTATGATCCACAATATTGCAAATTTCATAACCGTTACAATCCCAAAATTCTACGGCTTGTTTGAATGATTTTATTTTAAAATTTTCATCATAATCATCATCTTGTTTAAAGTGTTCATGATAAAATCTTGTGGCATCAAGAATTACTGCCGTTTTGTTTAAATATGTAATGTCTGTTTCAGTTTCATTATTTATATAGTCATATCGACCATAAATTATTGATTTGTTTTGGTTTAAGTTAAAAATATCTTTAATTTTATTAATTGTTTTGTTTAACATTTATACCTCCTAATCGTCTATTCTGAAAGCGATATAATCGGTTTGACCGTTTTTTATTGCTTCAAATTCTTCTTCCGTCACAAAATTTCTTAGTTCGGGGTGCAATTCAAATTGATCCTTATCGCACCAATTATCTGTGTCAAATGGCTCAACCCCTGTTATATTGTTTATTTCTTCCATTTCTTCCCATTCCTTATAACTCGGTATTACTTTAAATATTGTCGTCATTTTTAACCTCTTTTCTTTTGATAATGCCTAATTTGATTTTTTCTTCGGTGGTTAAATTTTCAAGCGGTGTAATATTGTCAAATTCAACATTATAGAGTTTTCCTTTGAGAGTTACACATCTTGCAAATTGAATATCAACAGTTCCACCGCCGTTTTTGGAATAAGTATTGTCAAAAGTCTTTAATACCAATGCTATATTTTTATTTTTGGAATCATATACTTTTGTTCCGAATAATGATGTATCTTCATTCTTTAAAGTCATTTTTTATCCTTTCTAACTAAAAAAGCCGTTTAATTACGGCTTTTAAAGTATTCTTTCTATGTACCATTCACACATACAATAATTGTTGAAATTAAATTGCAGAGAAAAATAAAAGTCTGATTTGTAATCCCGATTATCCATAAAGGGCGGTAAAAAACATTTACTTTTCTTGTGTTCCGTATAGGTGTTAATTCCTTGAATTAACTGCAAATTAAATTCTTTTTTAAATTCTTCCAGAGTCAGAACCCGCTTTTTGCGGGTTCTTCTATGTGTGATTTCTAATTTATAATTACTCATTTTTCTATCCTATTTTTTATCTGTCTTGTTGTCTATTACCTTACTGTCTAATTCTTTTCTGATGATTTTTTATAAAAAGGTGCTATATATTTTTGGTAAATTTCTTTAAGACTTTGTGCGTTTCGGATATGTTCTTGTGCGGCTCTGTCGGGTTCTGCTTCAACATCTATGTTGAAATATTTAACTATTCTTGATGCCTTTTTATTGTCTAATCTTAACCATTCAAGTTCTCCGATTTGTTTTTCTATTTTGTCTTTTTGGTAGAATAATAAATCATATATGTTTTTATCGGTTATATAT
>JAFUXT010000022.1 GCA_017470815.1 bacterium
CTGAAGTAAGTTTTGAACCTGAAGAAGACAAAGTTACTGCTAACGCTCCTACAGAAAGTGTTGAACCGCAAGAAGAACAAGTTACTGCCAATGTTCCTGAAACAAGTGCGGACTCCGAAAAACAGACCATTACAGGTGCGGCTTCCTATACAGAAGAATCCGCTGAATCAATAGAACAAAATTCTGAACCTGCGAAGGCAAGAACAAGATCAGCCGCAACAATTCCATCAGAAGAACCTCAAACACAGGTAGTTGCCAATGCTCCTGAAGCAAGCGTTGAACCTCAGGAAGAACAGGTTACTGCTAACGTTCCTGAAGTAAGTGTTGAACCTGAAGAAGAACAGGTTACTGCCAACGCTCCTGAAGCAAGTGTTGAGCCTCAGGAAGAACAAGTTACTGCTAACGCTCCTAAAATAAGTGTAGAACCTCAGGAAGAACAAGTTACTGCTAACGCTCCTGAAGCAAGTGTTGAGCCTGAAGAAGAACAGGTTACTGCTAACGTTCCTAAAATAAGTGTTGAACCGCAAGAAGAAACAACTCTAAATACTAATAATAGAGTATCAGAAGCACCTGAAGAAACACAACCGGTTTATGCTTCTGAAGATGATATTACATCCGATATTACAAAAGCCGCTGCTTCAGGTCGTTCTCCTCAGGATATCCTGAATAATCCTGCTACGACTCGCAGTGCAACTACAAATACAAGTACAAGTAATAATGTGGATGGTTCAAATAAAACTGGGCAGTCTGATAAAACTGAAAAAACAGAACAAAAAGAAAAAGAACAAATTGAAGATACTCAAAAAACAATGAAGGCATTATATGGAACAAATGTTGATTTTACAAAGGCATTTGTCGGTGCTGAAGTTGCAACCGCAGTTGGTATGGGTCCGGCATCTTATATAATGCAGATAGCCGTATGGGGCGGGATTGTTGCTGCATCAGTTTTGGATTTACTTGCTAAAAATCTTATCGTCGGAAAAAGTTCTGAAATAGCAGAAAATGAAGTTAAAAATTCTGCTGATTTTGTTAAATCATTAGATGCAAGTTCAAAGAATATAATAGCAGAACATGCTAAAAATATTGCAGAAGCAAAATTAATTTCTAATGAATACAAAGAATTAAATAACCAATCTATAGATTATCAGTACTCTATGATGCAAGATCAAGCAAAATTAATCGAAGCAGGAAAAATATCCGCTGATGAAGTTATAGAGTATCCGGATCCGTTTATAGGAGATAAGCAAAATCTTGAAGCAAAACTTCAAGGATTATCTGATAAAGATTCACAAAAAATTAATACAATAAACGGACCATTGAAAAACAGCGAAAAAATTTCTAAACAATCTATGAAATCAAACAATGATTTTGCAGGTTTAAATGATAAATTAGGTGACAGAAGCAGTAATAATAACCAATTAGGAGATTTTATCATTGTTGACACTGCTATAGCGCAAGGATTAATAACAGTTACAATAGCTGCTCTTGCAGTAATGGGATTTTTCTCTGCTCCAATGATTGCCGCATGGGCACTTGCATTGGCAAAAAATGCAGGACTTGCTGCAACAGGCGTAGGCGCAAAGTTGGTAAGTAATCAGGTTGATAACAGAATTGATGCAAATAACGAAACTTTCAAAGACGGACAGAAATCTTTAATGCACGATGACAAAGTAAAAAATGATGTCAGAAGAGTTACCGCAAAAGCCGCTGCCGACAAGATGGGCTCTATTCCTGTTAAACAGGAACAGCAGACTGCTCAAAATGCACAACAAAACAACAATTCTGAACAAAATGATGAAAACGAAAATTCTCAAAATAATTTTTCAAATAATGTTACAGTACCATCACCAAGCGTTAGAAAGGAAAGCGACACACGCTCAGGATTTGATAAATCTTCACTAAATTCCGAACTTGACATAAATAATCCTAATGATGTTAAAAAAGCAAATGAATATGCCATTGCATACACAAGAAATGTAAACATCTATGATGAAAAATCAAAAGCGGCAGCAAGTACAAATTCAAATTCTGCATCCGCTGATTCAAATACAACCGCAGACATCAAATTATCAAGATTTAATAAAGACGGTGCAATTGATTCTTCAAAACGTGCAAAAAAAGTTAATGCTGCATCCTCAACTCAAAACGGAAGAAAAAGAAGATAATTTTAAGTGAAGTATATATAGTTTGAAATTGTTTTTTTGCTGACTACATCAGGCAGATGATATGTACTTGAAAATTTTTCGGATGGTTATAAAATATATATATCAATCAGAGAAATAGGAATTATTTATATATGACGAAAATTGAATATAAAGAAGCGATCAGAGAGTTTGTCACTTCTTCAAAGTTTATCAAATTTATGTATTTGATATGTTTTACTCTTATGATTACCGCTATAATATCTTCTCAAAACTTCTTTTTTCAAAATATTATTGAAAACGGAATAAGCAAAAAAGAAATTATTGCTGAAAAAACAATAACAGTTGAAGATGTAAAAAGAACAGAAGCCCACAAAAAAGAAGTTGCAAAGAAGGTTGAACCTAAACTTGTTCCTGCTGAAGATGAATTTATTAAAACAAATCTTGAAACACTGCATAACGCCGTTTTGCAGATAAGAAAAAAAGAGGGTGAGAAAACTGAAAAAGAGGAAGAAATAAACATTCTTTTTGACTTGACAGATAATCCCAAACGCAGTTTTATCGTCAATTTTTTGTTAAATGTTGATGAACCGAGTCTTAATGAGGCATTTGAAAAGGCATCATTATCCCTTGCAAATATTTTGCAAAAGGGTATCACAGAAAGCGATTACGATAAGGGTAATATTAAAAAAATTATAATGGAAAATCTTGTTTCCAATGTTTCAAAAAGACAAGTTGCAGTAATATGCGCAGTATTGGAGCAAGTTATTGTTCCGAACCTTGTTGTTGATGAAGCAGCAACAGAACTTGCAAGGATTAATGCACAACAATCCGTAAAACCGACTATGGTTACATTTGAAAAAGGACAAAAAATTGTATTTAAAGGTGAACCTATAACAAGACTGAAAAGAGATGCTTTGCGTGAAGCCGGTTTCAATGTTTATGAACTTAATTGGCATGGTGTTTTATCAATATATATACTTGTATTTTTAGTAAGTTTTATTTATCTTGCGTATATCAAATTTTTTGAAAAAACTTATAACAAACCCCGCTATCTTGCTTTATCGGCTGTTTTGGCAATAGTTACCTGTGCAATAGGGGTTGTCTTACCCACAGGATTTTCGCCTTATGTCATACCGATTCCGGCGGTTCTTGTTATTACTTCAGTATTTATGAGCCCCCGAATTGCGTTTTTACTTTCGACACTGATACTATCTGTTATGACTATCGGCATACAATATAAAGCACAATTTATTATTATATTTATTCTGTTATCTCTTATTGCAATGATTGTTACTTCAAAAATAAAATATACAAGACGCTTTGATTTAATCAGACTTGGTTTTCATTTAGGAATTTCCGGTGTTTTAATAATGCTCAGTTTATATTTGATTGATAAGTGTCTTATAGATGTTGATAACTATTTAATAATGCGTGATTGTACTTATATATTCTTAAATGCAATAATAAGTTCAATTTTAGCATTAGGACTTTCGCCTTTATTGGAAAGCACTTTCCACATCATAACTCCTTACGGATTGGCAGAACTTGGCGATCATAATCAGGCATTATTAAAAAGACTGCAAATGGAAGCACCCGGTACATATCATCACAGTTTGATGGTTTCTACTTTGTGCGAAGCGGCGGCGGAAGCAATAGGCGCAAATCCTGTATTGGCAAGAGTCGGAGCATTTTATCACGATATAGGAAAACTCAAAAGACCACTTTTCTTTGTTGAAAACCAGTCTTACTTTAGTATTGAAAATCCGCATAATAACCTTACTCCAAGAATGAGTAAAATGGTTATTACGGCACACCCAAAAGACGGGGTTGAACTTGCAAAAGAATACGGTTTGCCAAGTGTAATAAATGATTTTATTCTTCAGCATCATGGCGAAGGTATTGCAAAATATTTTTATAATCAGGCAGTAGCAGAAGAAGGCAAAGAGAATGTAAAAGAGGAGCAATTCCGCTACACAGGACCTAAACCTAATTCAAAAGAAACCGCAATTCTTATGATTGCAGATGCTGTTGAATCCGCTGTTCGTGCAATGAAAGGCGCAAGTGCGGAAGAAATTGAAAATATTATTGACAAAATTATTGTTGAAAGACTTAATGACGGACAATTAGAAGATAGTCCGCTGACACTAAAGGATTTAAAAGTAATCGCAGTTACTTTCAGCAGAGTTTTAAGAGGCATGCAGCACGATAGGATTAAATATCAGGAAGATATTGCTCAGGAATTTAAGAAAAATAAAATTGAAATACCTGTAAAGGCACTTGATACAGACTTGGAAAATAAAATAAAAGAACTTGAAGCATCAAAAACCGTTGCACCATCAGACAAACCTGATAATAACGATGATGATTTTCATGTATTATAATTAAACTATGAATATAAATATTGAATGTACAAATGAATTTGGCAATTGGAATGTTGATTTTGAATGGGTTAAGAATACCGCAAAATCTGTTTTGGAATACTTTATGTCGCAGGAAGAAATCAGCAAAAATTCCTGCCTGAAAAATTATGATTATAATACTGTTTCGTTTGATTTTTTGTTCACTGACAGCGGTCAGACTCACGTCATAAATCTTGAATACCGCAGCAAAGATTATCCTGCGGATATTATAACATTTGCGGTTTTTGCAGATTGTGCCGAGGATGAAAGATTTGTGCTTGACGGGGATATAAACTTGGGCGAAATCATAATTGCACTTGATAAAATGATAGAGGGGGCGCATGAAAAAGGAATTTCAAAGGAAGATGAACTTGCCTTTTTTATAAGTCATGGGATAATGCATTTATTGGGGTTTGACCATATAACAATGTCGGAATATAATTTTGTTGTAGAATGGCAGAAGAAAGCATTAGGAAGTATCAATATAAATTATGACAAAATATAAATCACAGGGATTTATAAATACATTCAGAAACGCACGCAAGGGTATGCGCTTGTCCATTAAAAGCGAACAAAATATCAGAGTGCATATTTTGTGTGGGGCATTGGCACTTGCACTTGGTTTTGCGCTTCATTTTTCGTGCGTAAAATTCTGCATTTTGTTATTAACAATAGTGATGGTAATTTCATCAGAGATGATGAATTCTGCAATAGAATTTGCACTTGATTCAATTTATCATAACAGATATTCCAAAATGGTCGGAATGGCAAAAGATATTGCGGCAGGGGCGGTTATGATAGTAACAGTTGTTGCATTGATGGTTGGGGTTTTACTTTTCGTTCCGCCAATTTATAAAATAATGTTGGGTTAATTTTATTATAAGATTTACAAATCTTAAAAAATTACTTTATAAAAAGCAATTTTTATTTTATGGCATTTTTATTAATTATATGTAGAAGTAATTAATAGTAGGAGAAAATTTATGACATTTGTTCAAGCAATTAATGCATCTCAAACGTTTACTGCCAACCCTTGTAAATCAAAAGATAAATATACGGGTACAATAATCGGAGCCGGAGTGGCTGCAACTATGGGCAGTCTTGCTTTATGTGTTCCTGCCAATAAAGGAGTAAGGCTTATGGCAGGATTAAAGACATTAGCACGCACTATTCCGCTTTTTGCAGGTGTAGGCTTACTTGTTGACTATTTGAATAATAAACAGAGAAAAAGCACTCAGCCAAATGCCAAGACAGATAAAGGCAATGATTATGTAAAAGTAAACAACGGCAAAAAATATGGTGCGCTTTTAGGTGTTGTTGCTCCGCTTGTTATGAAAATTTTCAACAATAATAAAGTTCAGGCATCTTTGGGTGTAAAAATTGCAGCATTGCCATTTATGCTAATTGGTGCCGGAGTATCTGCGCTTTGCGGTTATGGCTTAGGCGCATTAACAGATAAACTGGATAATTCACAAGCAATAAAAGATGCTGATAATGTGGCTTAATTGAAGAAAAGGAATTTATAAAATGGCTCAGGATTTTTCGGTTGACAAAATTGGTTTAAAAAATAAGACTTATTTTTTAGGCGATACAAGCGAATCCCAAAAAGAAGTTTCAGAACCAAAACAAGACGAAAATGATAAAAAGTTAAGTAAATCCGCAAAATATATGATAGGTGCAACTGCTCTTGCAACAGCAGTTGTTGCAGGAATCGCAATTGCCCGTAATATCAAAAAAGGCAAAGCCACTAAAGCAAAAGCCGAGGCAGAGGCAATAGCAAAGGCAAAGGCAGAGGCAATAGCAAAGGCAGAGGCAATAGCAAAGGCAAAGGCAGAGGCAATAGCAAAGGCAGAGGCAATAGCAAAGACACGTGAATTACAACTGCGTAAAGAGGCTCAAGTACAACGTAGGCAGGCACAAGCGGAGCAAAAAGCCGCAAAGCATACCGGTGGGCATGTTACTTTTTATGACGCCTCAAAAAGAAAGTATGTATCCTTATCTCCGCAACAGGTCAATGAGTTTGAACAAGATGCTATTGAAAAAGAACAGGCATATATTGATAAAACATACAATTCTGTTGGGAGAAAAGCACAATCTAGTGCAGAAGTGCTTGATGAATATTTCCAAAAAGTGGATATAGCGAAAAAAATATTGAATGAACCGGAATTGCGCGCAAAATATAATATCCCGCAAAAATCAAGACCTGAAATTGTTCATTGGAACTGGTGGTGTGAACAGGTAGGCATTAAAAAACCAAATGGGATAATAATTATTCCAGTCGAACCGCATCATAATTTTTATGAATGTTATATTCCTATTGGCAAGAGTAAAATAGAATCAGATGCTATAAATAATGTTTGTACAATAAATGGGAAAAAATATTTAGAATTGCGAATGAATGAGAAAAGTTATTGGCAATCTGCAACAATAAAACATTTATTTGATGGAATATCCAATGCAAGAAATAATCCTTTGGATTGGTATATGAAAGAATTTCATGTTAAGCCTGAAAAACGTGCTTTAGTTGAAAAATTTATAAAATTAGAAAAAGCAGACCATGATTCAATAGTTATTCCTGAAAAAATTAAAGAATTTAAAGACAAATATAAAGCTTTGTTGCCAACTCTAAAACTTAACAAAAAAGATAAATTTGCTTATGAAAATGGTGAATTGTTTATCCAAAGAGCGGACGGATCAATTTTAGTACCTTCGAGTGCTAATATGAAACTTTATGGCGATTCATTATTATTGAACCATTATAAAGTATCAAAAGAACCGGATATTAAATATTTTAAAGAAATCAATGGTGAAAAATATAAGTTAGTTGATAAATACCAAATAACACCAAATGGAATAATTAAATATCGTAAAAATAGCACCATAGAAATTGATAAAAAAGCTGGAGAAATAATCATAACAAAAGGCGATTACAAATATTATTACAGCATAAAAGATCGTGAACTTTTAGATATTAAAAAGATTGAACCAAGCGGAAAACCTGTTGATTTGAAATCGTATAATCCCGCTAAAAGCAGTAAATCAGGAGGAGATGATACTCCCGAAATTATACTTATCAAACTTCGTGGTGGAGGCACTGCTCAATTATACAAAATGCCAAGTGGAGAAATTCTTACACCTTTTGAATTTCATTTCCCAGGAGCGGCTCGTGCTCAAAAGGATTTTCAGCAATATTTGAAACAACTTGAACAACTTAGAGAACATGAAAGAGAAATGGAAATCCAACGTCGCAGACATTCTCATTATCATAGTGATAAAGAAAGAGAAGTTACTGTTTATAAGTAGGGATTTATAATGAAAGTAAACGGTATCAATTCATACAGTCCTATAAATTTTCAATCGCAAGATAGGCAGAGCGAAAGTGCGACTACGCAAACCTCTGCCCCTAGGTTTGACAAAAAGATGATTTTATACACAGGGTTAGGAACATTAGCCGCCTGTGGTGCAGTTGCACTTGTGATAAGTAATCTCCGCAGGGGTAAAGTGAATAATGTTCAAGAGCAAATCTTTACGCTAAAAAACGGGGATAAAGTTGTTGTGAATTTTTCTGACGGTAAGGTTATAAAGGCGGAGAAATCAACCCCTGACGGAAAAATTATTTATCGCAAAGAATACACCCGCAACGGTGACAAACTTACCGTACCGAAACTTACCCCAAATACAGACGGTAATTTGGAAATTTCAAGACTTTTAGTCAAAACGAAAGAATCCATCGGGCAATATTTGAACGATAAAGGCTTGATAGACAAATATTTTCGCAAAATCGGAAATATCTGGAAAAGAGTTGACGAACGACTGACAAAAGAACAAGTTCCGATGTGCAGCGCAAGAGGGATATATTTAGATTCAGGGCAAATGATTAACCGTTTTTTACGTTCCGGAGAGTTTTATAACTATAAATCAACAGACGGAAAATTCTTTAATCTTGATGAATTTTCACCTGAAATCCGAAAATGTCTTGAATATGACATGAAAGGCGTATATGATACAAACCGCCAAATCATTGACAGTATAGAAATGATTGATGCAAAGACTCATTCATCACACACGACACGACCAATGGTGGTTTATCGGGATGCACCGATACAATGGTTAAAAACAGCCAAAGACGGAAAACTTATCGATTTGGGTTACTGCTCAACCTCGACTGAACGAGGGGCGTCATTAGAAGGTATGCTTTCCAAAGAACCTACAATGACTTATGAAATTGAACTTGGTGAAAATGTACCGTATTGGGATTTGACAGATACAACAGAAAAAGAAATGCTGCTGCCAAGAGGTTCCGAATTTCTTATTTTAGGTCACAACAGATTGCGCTACCTCGGACCGATTAAAAAATAAAGGTGTCTATATACAATCTTACAGTGAAAAAGTTTAAAACAATTCCCCACCCCTTGAGGGAGGGGAAAATTTTTCCAAAAATTTATTTTTGAGAAAAATCAGGGGCGGGGTATTTGTACTTTTTGAAATACTTAAACCCCACCTCGAAATCACAGATTTCGGTCCTCCCTCAAGGGGAGGACATTAATTACAGATAAATTACTGTAATATCTATCGTATATAATTGCCTAAATATATTATCAGGTTATTTTTTATTATACTTTTCATACAAATCGGGGCGGCGGAGTTTTGTGCGTTCAATTTGCTGTTCAAGTCTAAATTTGGCAATTTCTTTGTGATTGCCGTTTAACAACACTTCCGGAACGCATAACCCTCGGTATTCTCTCGGTTTTGTGTATTGCGGATATTCTAAAAGTCCGTCCGAAAAACTGTCTTCATGCGCCGATTCTATTTTGCCTAATGTTCCCTCAATTTTTCTGCTTACCGCATCAATCAAACAAAGCGCAGGTAATTCGCCCCCTGTTAAAACAAAATCTCCGATAGAAATTTCTTTCGGTTTTATAATCTCTCTGATTCTTTCATCAAATCCCTCATAATGTCCGCAAAGCATAATTATTTGGTCATAATTTGCCAAATCACAGACAAGTTTTTCACATAACGGCTCGCCCTGCGGAGATAGCATTACACTTACCGAATTATCAAGTTTATCTATACTTTCATAGGCATCTACATAAGGCTGAGGCGCTAAAACCATTCCTGCTCCGCCACCATAAGGAGTATCATCAACTTTTTTGTGTTTATCAAGCGTAAAATCACGAGGGTTAATTGCGCTGACTTCAAACACTCCGCCCTCCTGTGCGCGTTTCATAATACTGACATTACAATAATGCTCAATGACTTCAGGAAATAATGTTAAAACATCAAATCTCATTCCAAAAGTCCCTCAATATTATTTATCATTATCTTTTTATTTTTAATATCAACATCAGGAACAATAGCCTTTACAAACGGCACAAGACAAATATGTTTGGTATTTGTTTTGACAGATAATAAATCGGTTGCGCCATTGTTTGAAACCCCTATTACAAACCCCAAGTTCTTGTCTGTTTCTTTGTCATAAATGCCCATTCCGACAAGTTCATCTATCAAAAATTCATCTTCGTCAAGATTTTCTCTTATTGTTTCTTCGTCAGTAAACAAAAGCATACCTTTGTACGGCAAAAGGTCATTTATTGAATCAATACCTTTAAATTTTACAAGCAAAAAGTTTTTATTTGTTCGACAGGATTCTATTTCTAACTTTTTGTATTCGTTATTATTTTTTATATAAACACAGTCTAAAGACATAAAAAACTCTTGTCGGTTTTTAGAAAACCCGACTTTTGCTTCGCCTTTTATTCCGTGAAAATTCAAAATCTTGCCGACAGAAATGTATTTATCCATAATTATTCTTCGGAGTCTGACTTTTTAGGTCTTCCTCTTTTCTTTTTTGGTTCTTCGTCAGCAGGTGATTCTTCCTGTGCTTTTTGGTTTTTAAATTCTTCAGGGACATCAGGTCTGTCCTGATTCCAGCGTTCCATGCCCATTTGGGCACGAACAAGACCAATACCGACATGAACTCTCCATTCATCCATCTTTAATTGCGCTGCAATTATTTTGTGGCAACCGATTGGAGGTATCGGCAATAATGGTTCATATAACATTTTTATTGCGTTTAACTGATCAGGAGTAATCGCGAGTTTACGTTTCGGATAAGGTAGTTTCGGAAGCATCATTTTTTGTCTGATTAAATTGATTCCGAAAAATACTTTTCTTGGTTCCAAACCGATTTTTTCACCGATTACTTCGTGCGCATCAGGGTTTGGCAGCGGAAGCATTAATTTATACAAAAGTTCAATTTGTTCTAATTGCTCCTTGCTGACTAATAATGGTTTAGGTGCCTTATTCCTGTTATTTTGCGGACGCCTGTTGTTATTAAATCTGTTGTTCTGAGGGCGTCTGTTATTATTAAACCCGCCCTGCTGAGGTCTGTTATTGTTATATCTGTTATTGTTGTAACCACCCTGACGGTTATTGTTATAAGGTCTTTGACCGCCCTGACGATTATCTCTGCTGTAACCACCCTGATTGTAACCACCCTGACGATTGTTGTTATAGCCGCCCTGACGATTATTGTTGTAATTATTCTGGCGAGGTCTGTAATTCCCTTGATTATAACCGCCCTGATTGTTGTATTGACGGGGAGGTCTTCTGTCCTCATCACCTCCGCCTGCTGAATAACTGCTGTAAAACTGCGGAGCCGTTTCACCCTCATTTTGAGGCTGTGAATAACCCTGCTCTGCCGGTTTTTCAGCCTCAGGTGAATCAATCATCATATTTTTGTCGGGGTACAAACAGTCGGGGCAAATAACCCTTTTAGGGTTTTTTGTTTCAAACTCACGACCGCACTTAATGCACTTGTTTACATACATAATAAAAGCCTCTTAATTAGTAAAATAAAAATCAAAATAAAATAAAATCTAAATAAAATTCCTCACAGTATAAATCAATTCAAAAATAAAATTCAACTCTGTATTATAATTGTAACATGTATTTTACAAAATGTAAAGTCCTCCGTTTAAATTAGATTAATTATTTTAAAAATCATTTATTTATACTCTTTACAAAAGAAAATCAAGCATATATCATTATTTCAGAAAAAGGAGAACTATATGAAAAAGATTGTAATGGGTTTGTTGGTCGTATGTACCATGTTATTTATGACAAATGCTTCAATGGCTTGTGATTGCGGATGTGATAAGGCTACAATATCCGAAAGCGTAGAATGTACCAAAGATTGCGATTGCGGTTGTCAAAACGGCGAAGAATGTAAATGCAATAAATCCTGCGACAAAGAAAAATGTGAAAAGAAAAAAGAATGTTGCAAAAAATGTCCTTGCGGATGTCAAAATGGTGAAAAATGCAAATGCAAAAAAGAATGTGATAAAGCAAAATGCGATAAAGAGAAATCTTTGTTGGAAGAAATAAAAGATTCAACGGCTGCAGAAGAAATTTCACAATGCCCAAAATCAAAATGCTGCAAGAAATCAAAAAAATGTTGCAAAAAATTTAAAAAATTCTGTAAAAAAGCAAAATGTGCAAAAAAATGTAAAAAATCTAAACAAAAATGCAAAAAAGGATGCCCGTTAGAAGACATTGTTGAAACGGAAGAAAAATAAAATATAAAACAAAAAGTGCCAAGTTTTTAATCTTGGCACTTTTATTACAAAATTTATACAACAGTTCTAATATTTTGTCCCAGCACATCTGACGCCAATCCAAAGTGTTGTGCCACTTTAAGATTTACTTCTCCTTGTTGAGAAACAACAGATTTTATCTCTCCTTTAGTTGTTTTGAGCAGTATTGTTTTTGGGAGAATACTATTTTCGGATACAAAATCTTTAGCAAGAATTTCTTCAATTTGTAATTTGCTTGATGCCCCTGTATAAACAGGTGTGCCGTCAGGTCCTTCTTTTGGCAAAAATATTTGTGATTGAGGATGCTCTTTGTTAATTTTCATAATGAGTTTTTCGGGAGTCATACTTCTCAAAATCCACTTTGCGGCAAGAATTAAAGGAAATCGACCGTTTTTATCCGGACTTGCAATCATTTGTCCTTTTACTGTGTTATCATCAACTCTGCTGTATTGATAAACCCTTTTTACACCTTGATTATCAAGAACATCCATTATTTTCCCGTCATTTGTATAAAGTTCTCTTTTCGTGCCGTTTTCAGTCAAAAATAACTGTATGGATTCGCCACGCTCGTTTGTACGACTTGCAATAACACTCCCGTCCCCGCATAATGAACGAACTCTTTCCCATCTGGAATACAATTTACCGTTAAAAAAATTGGGTAATGCATCAATTTTAATCATGTTTTAATCCTTCCCTGACGGATATATCATAGCATATACAACAGGAAGTGCCAAATTTCTTGTTAAGTAAATTTAAAAAAATTATTAACACATTTGTCAAAAGACCTGAAACATGTAAAATACTTTATATAGGGATAAAATTAAGGAGGGAATATGAATAAATTTTTGAAAATGGTTTTGTCGGTTGCAGTATTTTGTTTTACAATAATGCCCGCAATTGCGTATCCTGATGTGGATGAGAATTATTGGGCATATCCGCAAATCAATATGCTGACAGAAAAAGGGGTAATTATAGGTTATCCTGACGGAACATTTAAGCCTGACGCAAATGTAACAAGAGCAGAATTTGCGGCTATGGCAATTCGTGCTTTAGGTCAGGAACATACAAAAGTTGTTCAGCCTGTTCATTTTACAGACATCAATGAAGAACACTGGGCTTATTCTGATATTCAGAAAGCATTGTATTTTGACTTAATTTCGTGTGATAAGAACGGTGAACTTTTTAGACCTGATGATTCCGTATCAAGAGCAGAATCTTTAACTGTGGCAGTAAACGCTTTGACAACAGAAACAATCACACCTGCTAAGGCAAAAGAAGTTTTGGAAAAGAAATATATTGATTCGCATACTATCCCTGAGTGGTTTGTTATTCCTGCAGGGAAAGCGGAAATTTTAGGAATGGTAGTTGTAATGCCATCAGCCAAAAATGCTGAACTTGCGGCAGAAAGACCTGCAACAAGAGCAGAAGTTGCTGCAATTTTATTTAATATGATGGAACAGGCAAAACTTAATCCGAATGCTAAACTTGCAGAAGCAATGAGAAAGAAAACAGGCGAAGGTTTTGTTATTGAAGAAGCAACCGTTCAGGGAAGTATCGGCACTATTCCCGAAGGTACATTTGTGCCTATCAAAATGAACAGTTATTTAAGTTCTCAAACTACTGAGGGCGGAGTTGTTTATACAGCAAGAATTCCGCAGAATTATGTAACAAGAGAGCATTATATTCTGTTAAGGGAAAATGACAAATTACAGGGACAGGTATTGCAGGTTCAGCCGGGGAAATACTTTGTAAGAAACGGTATTTTGGTATTGAAAAATAACATTGTAACAACAGAAAATGATCAGATAGCACCGCTTGTAGGAGTTGCTGAAATTAAAAAAGACAGAAACTGGTGGATGAAGTTTGTAAGATGGGCATTCAAAGGAGAACAACAGGAAGTTATGACAAACGGTGATGCTTACATGAAACTTTTAAAACCTGTTAAAGTTGATTTGACAAACGGTTGGATTTACACCGAATAGTCAAATTTTACATTTAAAAAGGTGGTGGCTTAAACCATCACCTTTTTTTATATAATTATGCATTGAAAGTTTTGAATGAAGATTCAACATTTTTGGAAATAACTTTTTTAACTGCATCCATTTCGGTTTGTATTGCATTTTCTTCAGTATCTAATTGTTTCAATTTTAATTCCAAATTTTTGTCCTGTTGTTGAATTATTTTTATTTTTGAATTTATTTCTTGAATTTTTTGGTCATAGATTGCTTTGTCATAATTATATTGATTCATTGCATTGTTATATGCATCTTCATCTGTTGAAGTTGTAGTTTTTAATTTATATGTTCTTGTCCCGAGAGATTCTTCGACATATTCATCCCAAGTTCTGTATGACGGAGCCGCATTTTTATAGTTGTCGAGTGCTTGGTTGTATGCATCAGTATCAGGAACAGTTGTATTTTCTTCATCTTCCCACTCTTTATATTCAGGTGCTCCGTTTAGCCAGGCATCATGAGCATTATTAAACGCATCAACATCCGGGACTGTTATTGTTTCTTCATCATACCATTCTTGGTATGCAGGGATTCCGTTTTCCCAGGTCTGATGTGCAAGAGTATATGCATCAACATCCGGAACTGTTTCACTTTCATTCCATTCTTTTAATGTTGTATTTTTTACCCATTCTTCGTGGTCTTTTTCATATTCTTCTTCTTTAAATATTGTGAAATTTTGCATATCATTCTGGAATGCAACAACTGCAGGGACTAAATCTGCATCAATATCCGCACCAAGTTCGGACAAGTGATCGCAGAGATAGAAAAGGTCTATCGCCTTTTGACGTAATGTTTTTTTAGCAATATCACCATTTTCGTCGATATAGTAGTTACTCATTAATTTTTGCTTTAATGTTCCGCCGCCATTTTTAATATAATAGTCACTCAAAAGTTTATCTGATTCAGGCGAACTTGCATTTGCGGTTTTATCACCTGCCATAATAGTTACTTTTTGAGTTTCTCCTGTAGGAGTGTAACCGTTTTTTAATGCATTTGAAATTTCAAGCATCTCTGCTGTATGGTTATAAGAATTTATATTACTATTATTAATGTCTGTGGCTAAAATACTGATAGTATATCCAGGAATAGATGTTTGAATACCTGATTTTGGATATGCACTTGATTTTGCTACGGTTTTAGATCCCTGAGAAGTTTCTACTTCTAAATCTATCATGTGTGCTAATACGTGTTTGTAGCATCCGCTTCTGTTAGAATAACTGGTATCCAAAACGTGGTCATAGCACCCATTACCGCCAGCTGTTGCTGCAGTAAATATGCTTGACAATTTGGTATCAGTTACGTATTTTTTGTAATCGTCTTTATCAGGTTCCGGATGAGTTAATATATATTCATCAATCTCTGATTGATTATTTTTAGGTATAGTATTTGTTTTGGTATAATCTTCTTGTTTTGGTTCCAAATGGGTTAAAAGATATTCGTCAATCGCATCTTGATTATTTCTTGGGATATAATTAGTTTCCTGTTTATTGAAATCTTCTTGTTTTGGTTCGGCGTTATTTGCCCAATAAGCATCTATTGCAGACTGATTATTTCTTGGAATATAATTTGTTATTACTTTTGTATAATCCTGTTGTTTAGGGAACGGAGTATTCCTGTAATATTCTTCAATTTCATCCAAATTATTGTGAGGAATTGCTTTTGTGCCTATTCCGTCATCAATAGTAATTGCAACAAATCTGCCTGATGCATCTTTTTCAATAAATGCGGATTTGTTCAACACTTCCTGAGTTTTTGTCGTTGTACCTAATGAAAAGCAAGGGATGGAGCCTAAATTTTTGTGGTTATATTTTTGGGATTGTGTTAATTCGCTTTCTGCATATAAGTATGGTTCATATTGTCCTGTTGTAGTATTTTGAATATATCTGATATAAAAATTGCCGTTATCACCAGTTTTTTCTTGAGCCATACTTAATAAATAGGATTCATTTTTGAGTAAATCAACTTGTTGTGATGCGCTCAATGAATTGTAGTATTCATCGTTATCACTTGCAGCAGGAGCAGTACCGGCTTTTCTTAATGTTTGACTGCCTATGGAAAACTTTGTAGGATTTTTGGGGTTGTCTGTTTCTACCATACTTGAAGAAGCAGGAACAATAGCATAATCATCATTCCAAGATTGAAGATAATTAACAATATATTTACTTTTGTTATTTTTATCAGGATACAAAGAAGTGAGAGTATTATTAACAGCGCCGTCTTCAAAAGTATAAGAGATTTTTGTATAATCATCAATTGACGGAGGAATAGGAACAGCCAAATTTGTCAACTCACTGTAATAGTTGGCAGATTCATTTGACAATGTGGTTCTTTGCTGGTTTATTTGCTGACCATGAAACTCCACATTGTTTTTTCTCGCCGTAAGGCTCAAAAATCTTGCTTGTGATGCTGACATTCCCATTGTACTGCTTTCCTATTTATGTATATATCGGCAAAATAATATATTTACTTAAATAAAAAAACATTCTTCAGAACTTTATATCAGGGAAATGCACGCCATAAAAGGCTTTTACATTGTAACAATTTGTAAATATTTTTTTTAAAAAAAAACTGTTTATATTTATCGAATGGCAATATCCTTATTCAAAATCAAGTAAAATTTTAGAAGAAGATTTTAATAAATCAAAAGACCATTTTGCAATAATAAAACCGCCGACAACTCCAATTGCAGGATCTAACAGAGTTAATCCAAAATATTTGCCCAAAAGCAATGCCCCGATTGCAAGAACTGATGTCATTGCATCCGCTAATATATGCAAATATGCCGCTTTGTAGTTTAAATTTTCTTCGTGTTCTTCATGTTGATGTTCACTGTGTCCACAATGACAGTGTGCATGATTATGGTTATGCAGGGGATTTTCACCACCCATAATAAACACGCATAACAAATTTACGATTAAACCTAAAATTGCAACCAAAATCGCATCACTAAACCCTATTGATAAGGGATTAAAGAATCTCTCAACAGATTCCCAAATGATACCAAGTGAAGTAAAGCCCAATAGAATAGCACTTGTATAACCGCCCAAAGCATTGAGTTTTGTAGTTTTATCTTCGTATTTTGCCGCAATTAAACAGACAATAAGAGTTATAGTAAATGCAAGAACATGTGTTCCCATATGAAAACCGTCAGCCGTCAATGCCATTGAATTACTTGTGATTCCGTAATAAATTTCCGCTACCATCATAAGCACTGTCACAATGATTACGGCAATTGTACGCTTTCTTAAAATTTTGTTATCCATAATTCCGTTTCCTTTGCCTCAATGTTAAACCCTGACAACTTTTTAGTCAAGTAAGATAAATAATAATTGAAAAATATCGTAAATATTTCAGGTAATTATATACGATTTTACAGTTAAATATTTGTCGTTTTGACACATATCAAGCAATTATTTACATAAAAAATATTATGCGAATATCTCGCTAAGCTATTCTTAATATGTTCATTTCTTTCTCTTTTATTGCGAGTAAAAGAGAAAGAAACAGAACCAAAGAAAGAGAAAAACGCAAAGGTACAATACCGCCTTTGGCGGCATAAGACTGCTAACGCAGTGATATGTGTTTTTGTCCTGACGGACAAAAATCTCTTAGCGCGCCTAAGGACAACGGCGCGCATTTAACCCCTCACCCCACCCCTCTCCCCTTGGGAGAGGGAGCAGTTCTTGAAATTTTAATTTCATAGAAACGCGGGTGAGGGTTTCTATCCGACCTTTACGCAGTGAGCAATCATTGTTTGCGACACGAAAACAAGGCGGGATTTGTCTGAACGATAGTGAGTTATCCCGCCTGTATGTGGAGCAAAGCCCGAACAGATTTTACTCCACCTAACCTCTCCCTTTGGGGATGAACAATGCGAGGGCGTACAAATGATTAGCGAACGGAGTGCAGGTCGTGGTTTTGAGGCACTTTTGCCACCAAAAGTGCCCCTGTCCGGAGGACCCTGCGGAGCAATATTTTTATATACCGATAATATTTTTTATGTATAAAACATGTAACTGATTGCTTGACATGTGCAAAAATGACATGAGTTTGTTGTATTATTTATAATTTTGTATTGAACAATTCACTATTCACGATTCACTTATTTATGCTACAATAACAACAAATAAGGAGTATCAAATGAGAGAACAGTTGCTTGCGTTAATTGAAAAAAACAGCAGAATCGGGATTAGTGAACTTGCAGTTTTGTTAGGCAAAGAAGAAATTGAAGTTGCAAACGAAATTAAAAAACTTGAGGAAGAAAGAGTAATTTGCGGGTATCATACGCTGATTGACTGGGAAAAAACATCTATTGAAAAAGTTTCTGCAATAATTGAAGTCAGGGTAACACTTCAAAGAGGTCAGGGTTTTGACAAAATCGCTCAAAGAATTTATAACTACCCTGAAGTAAAATCCGTTTACTTAATTTCAGGCGGATTTGATTTGATGGTAACACTGGAAGAAAAATCTTTAAAGGAAATTGCGGCTTTCGTTTCAGATAAACTCTCGACATTAGACAATGTTTTGAGTACGGGAACACATTTTGTACTCAAAAAATACAAAGACCATGGCACTATTTTAGACGAAGTAAAAGAAGATGTAAGAGAGGTTGTTACTCCGTGAGAGAATTTTTATCAGACAAAGTTCAAAATATCAAACCATCAGGGATAAGAAAATTTTTTGACATAGTAAGCGAAATGAAAGATGCAATTTCGCTTGGTGTCGGTGAACCTGATTTTGAAACGCCATGGCACATTAGAGATGAAGGAATTTATGCTTTTGAAAAAGGTCGGACTTTTTATACTTCAAATTCAGGCTTGTTACCTTTAAGACAGGAAATTTCAAATTATATCAAGCGAACTCAAACGGTAACTTATAATCCTCAAAATGAAATACTTGTCACTGTCGGAGGTTCAGAAGCCATTGATATAGGTTTAAGAGCGCTGATAAATGATGGGGACGAGGTTATTATTCCTCAGCCATCTTATGTTTCTTATGCTCCTTGCTCATATCTTGCCGGCGGAAAAAATGTTTTTATTAATTTACAAGCGGGAAATGAATTTCGTTTGACTCCGCAGGAACTTGAAAATGCAATTACCGACAAAACAAAGGTTTTGGTTTTGCCTTATCCTAATAATCCGACAGGTGCAATCATGGAGAGAAAAAATCTTGAAGAAGTTGCACAGGTTATTAAAAAGCACGATATTTTTGTGATTTCAGATGAAATTTATTCCGAATTAACTTATAAAGGAACGCATGTTTCAATCGTAAGTCTTGACGGAATGAAAGAGCGTACGCTTCTTATAAACGGATTTTCTAAAAGTTATGCAATGACAGGGTGGCGTTTGGGTTATTGCTGCGGCCCTGATTGGCTTATTAAGCAAATGACAAAAATTCATCAGTATGCAATTATGTGCGCCCCGACAATTAGTCAATATGCTGCAGTTGAGGCTCTCAAAAACGGCGATGATGATGTCAAAATGATGCGTGAATCTTATAATCAGCGCAGAAGATTTTTGATGGATGCGTTTAAAAAAATGAGATTGGAATGTTTTGAGCCTTACGGTGCTTTTTATGTATTCCCTTGCATAAAAGAATTTGGGATGACAAGCGAAGAATTTGCAACAAAATTTTTACAGGAAGAAAAAGTTGCCGCAGTTCCGGGGACTGCATTTGGCGACAGCGGAGAAGGATATTTGAGAATATCTTATGCTTATTCGTTAGAGAAACTCAAAATTGCAATGGAAAGACTTGAAAGGTTTGTTAATAAATTGCGTCAATCTTGAATAGTGAATCGTGAATAAACCTTTACTGGTTTAAAGGTTGAAAAATGTGCGACAGCCCCGAAAACGACCATTCGCAATTCACAATTCACATTATTTAGCCTACAAGTATCAGGCTGAGCCAAATAAACAGTATGCCCGACATAATTCCGACAATTGATAAGTGCCAATTCCCGTATTCTTTTGCAAGCGGCAGCAGTGTATCAAACGAAATGTATGTCATAATTCCCGCAACCCCTGCCATCAAAATACCTACCAAAACCTGCGGTAAGAATAACCCGAAAATTAACATTCCGACTAATGCGCCAATAGGTTCTGTTATACCTGATAGTGCAGCATAAAGCATTGCATAGCGCTTTTTACCGGTTGCATGGTATATAGGAAGTGCAACCGCAATTCCTTCAGGAATATTATGTATCGCAATCGCAAGCGCAACAGAAACCCCTAAAGTAATATTTTGCGTTGTGGTTAAAAATGTCGCTAAGCCTTCAGGAAAATTGTGAACACAAATAGCAACGGCAGTCATAATACCAGCCCTTTGGAGTTTATAATGCTTGAACCCGTCATTTTCTTCAGGTGCATCAGGGTTTAAAAGTTCTTTTGTATCAACATGGTCAGGCAAAAAATAATCTATTGCGATAGAAATTAAAAGCCCACCTATAAAACCTGCAAATACAAGCCACTCAAAACTATGAGGGAAATTCCCCTTTAAAAGTTCTTTTGCTCCCGGCAAAATGTCCATAAAAGATATAAAAATCATTACACCGGCGCTAAATCCCAAGCCCAGAGATAAAGTCTTCAGGTTATTTTTTTGGGTTATAAAAGCCACAATCCCGCCAATTGCGGTAGTTAAACCCGCAAGCATAGTAAGACTGAAAGCCACTGCAAAATTGTTCGGTATAATCATTAGTGTAAATCCTTTGTGAGTTAATTTTATCATAAAAATATTTTTTAACTATAATATTCAACTTACAGATTGATTGTAAAATATAAAAAATGCCATGACTCTCGCATGGTGCATGTATTTTGGGCATATTCAGACGATAAAATATTAAGGAATGTTAAGCGTGGTCTATATTTGAGCAAATGGCTGAAACCATGTCGCTGACATGATTTCGGGGGAATTTAATATTCTTAAAACACTTATTTAATAAATATCTTGGACAACATGAAAAAAAATTGTAAAATAAAAATATGCTCATTATTTGAGTGTCTTTCTTGTAGAGGTAATGATTGAATGTTTGAGACAGTTAGGGATAATCTTTTACGGATACGGGAAGAAATTGAACCTTGTAAACCAAAAATAATTGCGGTAACGAAGTATTACGGACAAGAAGCGATAGTCAGTGCTTATAAAGCGGGTATTCGCGATTTTGGGGAATCAAGAGCGGTTGAGGCTTGCGAAAAAATAAGTTCTCTGCCAATGGAAATAAAACAAAATTCAACATTTCATTTTATAGGTCATTTGCAGACAAACAAAGTGAAATTGGTTATAAAAACTTTTGATTATATTCATTCTGTTGATTCGCTAAAACTTGCACAATGTATTTCGCAACACGCAAAAGAGGTTGGCAAAACCCAAAAGATTTTGCTTCAGGTTAATAATGCAAATGAAGAACAAAAATTCGGGTTTTCAAAAAATACTCTGTTTGAAGTATTCCAACAAATGCAAAAGTTGGATAACATAAAAATAGTCGGGGTTATGAATATGGCTCCGCTGGGGGAGGATGAATCTGAACTAAACAGATTATTCTCGGAAATCAGACAAATAAAAGACGAGTTGAACACAAGGTTTGGCTGTGATTTGAAAGAAATTTCAATGGGGATGAGTCAGGATTACAAAATTGCAGCATTACAGGGCTCAACAATGTTAAGGATAGGCAGAAAGTTATTTACATAATTATACGGAGGAAGATAAAGTGGCAATTGTAGAGAGTTTGAGAAAAGTAGTAGATTTCGTTAAGGGTGGTTTTGTTGATGATGATCCGTTTGATGAAATAATGGATGAAGAAGGCGGAGAATATGTTGAACCGGGTTCAAATGCCGTAAGAGCAATTAATTATGAACCTGTAACAGAGCCAATCAGAGAATCAAAAGTTGTTCGTGACCCGAGATTTAACCATGGCGGAAATGAAATTGTGGTTATTGAACCTCACTCTTTTGATGATGTTGCCTCTATCGTAGATAAATTAAAAGACAGAAAAATTGTTATGCTTGACATGCATCTTTTGGATAATCACCAATCACAAAGAACAATTGATTATATTTGTGGAGCATCTCAGGCATTAGGCGGTCAGCCAAAGAGAGTCGGGGACAGAGTATTTGTATTTGCTCCTAATAATGTCACTTTATCAGCAGATACTCCGACTGCTCAAAATAAGTATGATACTGCTTGGAGAACAAATCTTCAGTAGTAATCTTGGTATGAGAAGAGATAGTTTGTAAATTTGGGCATCTTGAAAAAGATGCCTTTTTTTTATTCTTATAAATACATCTTTTATAGGATTTTTTTCTTATTTAATTGCAAATTATTAGTGTAATTTATATGATTAATCTGCTATGTCAGACGTCGAAACATTCAAAGAACTAAAAGAGATTTTAGTTAAACAAAAACATTCAAGTGAAGATATTGTACTTGTAGAAAAGGCATATAAGTTTGCAAAGAAAACTCATGACGGGCAGTTTAGAGTTTCAGGCGAACCGTACATTATTCACCCTGTTGAAGTTGCAAAAATTCTTGCCGGTCTTGAGGTTGATATACATACTCTTATGGCTGCTTTTTTGCATGATGTATTGGAAGATACGGATACCTCTCCGGATACGATTAAAGAAATGTTTGGGGAAGATGTTTTAAATCTCGTTCAGGGAGTCACGAAATTAGGGAAATTAAAATTTAAATCAAAAGAAGAACGTCAGGCAGAGAATTTTCGCCGTCTGTTTATAGCAATGGCAAATGATATCAGGGTAATTTTTCTCAAACTTGCAGATCGTTTACACAATATGAGAACTCTTAATTTTATGACACCTGAAAAGCAGAAGAAAATTGCACGAGAAACCCTTGATATTTTTGCGCCATTAGCAAATCGTTTAGGTATTTACACAATAAAAGCCGAGTTAGAAGATTTATCGCTGAAGTATTTAGAACCTGAAAAATATTTCGAAATAGCGCAACTTGTTGCTCAAACCAAAGCAGACAGAGAATCTACCGTTAATGAACTTATTGATAAAATATCTCATGATGTTGAAAAAAGCGGAATAAAAGCGCAGATTACAGGCAGAGCAAAGCATTATTACAGTATTTATGCAAAAATGAAGCGGCAGAATATTACATTTAACGACCTATACGATGTTACTGCGGTGCGTGTAATCGTAGATTCCATAAAAGAATGTTATGAAGTTTTGGGTATAATTCACTCTCAATTCAAGCCTATTCCGGGTCGTTTTAAAGATTATATTGCAATGCCCAAAGGCAATATGTATCAATCATTACATACATCAGTAATCGGTCCGAGGTTGAAGCCGTTAGAGGTTCAGATTCGTACATGGGATATGCACAGGACCGCAGAATATGGTGTTGCTGCGCATTGGAGATATAAAGAAAAAGGTTCTCAGAAAGCAGATGCGGCAACAGATAAACAATTTTCTTGGCTGCATAAACTTGTTGAATACGATAAAGAAGTAACAAACGCAAAAGATTTTGTATCAAGTGTCAAACTCGACCTGTTTTCGGATCAGGTATTTGCTTTTACACCAAACGGGGATATATATGATTTTCCAAAAGATGCAACTTGTGTGGATTTTGCATACAGAATTCACACTGATGTAGGGCACAAAACGGTCGGAGCATTAGTAAACGGAAGAATTGTTCCTTTGAATACAAAACTAAATAATGGTGATATTATTGAAGTTCTGACGTCAAAAACTCCTGCTCCACGTCTTGATTGGTTGACATTTGTTGTTACAAAACAGGCATCCTCAAAGATTAAACAATGGTTTAAGAAAAACAACCGTGAAGAACATATCAATCTTGGCAAATCAAACCTTGAACATGAACTGACTAAAGCCGTGTTTGATGAAAATATTAAAAACGGCGAGTTTGAAAAAATAGCCAAAACCATGAATTATCAATCAGCGGATGATTTGTTTGCAGCACTTGGTTACGGTGAAACAACAGTCAGTAAAATTACCAATAAACTTAAAAAACCTGAAGAAAAGCATTTTGAAGATTCTTTTCACAAATCAGGCAGAAAAGGTTCAAACAAAGATATTCTCGGTTTAGAGGGGATGTTATACTCTTTTGCAAGATGTTGTTCCCCAATTCCGGGAGAGCCGATTGTCGGAGTTGTCACCCGTAATAAAGGGGTTACGGTTCACAGGGTAGATTGCAAAACCTTAGAAACAATTCCGCCTGAACGAATGATGGATATTAAATGGGCGGGAATTAACACAAACAAAACTTATACAACGACTATAAGAGTAGAAACTGCAGAAAAATTAGGTCTTTTAAAAGATGTCATTTCCGCTGTGTCGGATAATAATACAAACATTGTCAGTGCAAATATAAAAACAAAAAATCATGTAGGTATTATTGAAATCGGTATAGAACTTGATAATATTGATACACTCAAAAAAGTTATCAACTGTATTCAGGCTTTGCCTGATGTTTACAGCGTAAAACGTATTCAGACATCAGCAAATACGATAAAAAATACTTCTGCAAGCAAACCGCAGAAAAAAAATTATAAAAGTAAGAAAAATTAGGAGGTTATATATGGAAACGATTACACAAAATGCAATTCAGTACTATTACTATTTGGCGGTATTTGCAACTCTTTTATTTGCAATAAAACTTGTGATATTTTGGATTTTTGGTGGCGGAGATGCAGAAGTGAGTGCTGATTTTAACACCGAAACCGATACTGATGGGACCTTTCATTTTATATCATTACAGACAATTCTTGCATTCCTGATGAGTTTTGGCTGGATGGGTTATGCCGTACTAAAAACATTCAACTTAGGACAGTTTGCAACATTTTGCAGTGCATTCGGCGTTGGTCTGATATTTATGTTTGGGACAGCATATCTCATGACATTGGTTAAAAAACTTGAAAAGAATGTTAAAAAAGACAAAGCAACAGCATTGGATAAAATTGGCAAAGCATACACAGATTTTGCACCAAAGGGGCAGGGGCGTGTTGAAGTTGAAATTAACGGTCAATTAACCGTTGCAGAAGCAATAAACAACACTGAAAATGAAATCAAATCTTTTGATGCAGTCAAGGTTGTCAAAGTTGAAAACGATTTGTTGTATATAGAAAAAGTGTAAAAACAAAACAGAAAGGTAAAAATCATGTTTAATTTATTAATATGCATTGTTATCGCAGGAATTTTGGCAGCATTACTAATGCCGGCATTTAAACGTTGCAGTGAATATGAAATATTAGTTGTCAGCAATAAAAATGACAAATTGAAACCAAAAAAAATAGTTCCTCCGAAGGGTATTGCTTTTGTTAACCCGTTTACGCAGGAATACGCATACATTCAATTGATGGATATAATGAAATTTACAATTCACGATGAAATTTTTCCCGAAAACGATTGTGATGAAACTTTTGAGTGTTCTGTCGGTATTTGTCCGGGAGAAGAATATTATAATGTACTTGCAGAAAATTTTGCAGGTCTTTCAAAGAAAGAAATGGCAGAAATTGCAGAAAACATTATAAAAAAGGAGATACTTGAGATATCAAAAGAAATTGATCTGGCAGAATATTTAAAGCAGAAAAATTCTGAAGAATATTTTAAACGCATAAATGAAAAATTAAACAGAGTCGGATTAGAATTATTGGAAATATAAAAAGAAAGGAGAAAATTAAACCATGGAAGGATTTTTTTGGTTAATTGTTGTCGGGGTAATGATACTGATTGCGGGATTTGCATTTGTCGCAAATCAGTATAAAAGATGTCCGTCAAACAAAATTATCGTAGTTTACGGTAAAACAGGCGGTGAAAGAACCGCAAAATGTGTACACGGCGGAGGTACATTTATTATCCCGTTAATTCAGGATTACGGTGTATTATCGTTAGAACCTATGACGACTGATATCGATCTTAAAGGTGCGTTGTCAAAAGGTAATATCCGTGTTGCTGTTCCGTCAACATTCACATTCGGTATTTCAACCGAGCCATCAATTATGATAAACGCAGCAGAGCGTTTGCTCGGATTATCAAGAGCAGAAGTTATCACACAGGCAAGCGATATTATTTTAGGTCAATTACGTCTTGCTATCGCAACATTATCAATCGAAGAAATAAACCAGGACAGAGAAAAATTCTTGGAACAAATTAACGCAAACGTAAACACAGAATTGAAAAAAATCGGTCTTGAAATCATCAACGTAAACATCAAAGATATTACGGATGAATCAGGCTATATTGATGCTATCGGTCGTAAGGCCGCCGCTGAAGCAATCAACAAAGCAAAAGTTGAAGTTGCACAACAGGAAAAACTTGGTGCCGTTGGTGAAGCCGAAGCAAACAAAGAAAAAGAAGTACAAGTTGCTCAACAAAGTGCAATGACCGAAATCGGTAAAACAAACGCTTCAAAAGAACAGCGTATCAAAACCGCTGATTTGGAAGCACAGGCAGTTGAAGGTGAAAACATTGCAAAAGCAAATATCGCCGAATATAACGCAACATTATCCGTAAAACAGGCTGATGCGTTCAGAGAAGGTGAAGTTGCAAAAGCAAATGCTCAAAGAGATGTATTACTTGCTCAAAAAGAACAAGAAGAAGCAAAATTGAAAAAAGAAGAACTTGCAAGACAAGAAGTTGAAAAACTTAAAATTCAGGTTCAGGCAGATGCTGAAGCAGAAAAATTAAGACGTGTAGCAAATGGTCAGGCAGATGCTATCAAAGCAAAATACTTTGCGGAAGCAGAAGGTGTCAAAGCCGTCTTGGAAGCAAAAGCACAAGGTTATGCTGATTTAGTCAGAATTTCAAATAACAGACCTGAAATTGCTACAAGTTTCTTAATGATTGAAAAAATCCAGGATCTTGTTGCAAAACAAGTTGAAGCAATTAAAAATATCAAATTTGATAAGATTACTGTATGGGACGGCGGAGCAGGCTCTGCTAACGGTTCAACAACCGCTAACTTTATGAGAGATTTAATCAAATCTCTTCCTGCAATGCACGATCTTGCTAATCAGGCAGGCATTGAGTTACCGTCAGTTTTGGGTAAAGTTGATAACGGAATTGATGACATTAAAGTCGCAGCAACTCCTGCTAAAGAAAAACCGCAAACTCCGGTAATTAAAAAAGAAGAAAAATAATTTTTAAATAAATTATTCAGAATTTTTAAAAAGGTGCGTTCTTATGGCGCACCTTTTTAATTTGTTAATTTATGTTAATAAAAAGCAATTTTTAAAGATAAAAATTTTTAATACATACATAGGGGATATATTAAGGGGATATTATACATGGTTTATTTACACAGACTTAATACGGGTGAACCTGTTGTAAGCACTCCGCCTGTTCAACAAGATAAAAAAGTTCAACAAACACCGGTAAAAGTTGTTCCGGTCGGACAAAAAACCAAAAAGAAATCAGACGATACAGATAAACTCCCGCAAGGTTATTCTATCGAAAAATCTCATGATGATGTGACTTCCGGTACTAAAACTGATGAACAACAAAAAACCGATGCACAAGTCAAAGCGGATACACAACAAAAAAATGTTAAAGATGTTGCGCCTGATGAAAGCCCAAATGCAGAGAATATAGATATTGATGATTCCGGTGATAAGCCCGATGCAGATTTGAATCTTGATGAAAGAATTAATATCGATGACATTTCTCTTTATCATTCGGATACAATTGGTGCTGCACTTGAGGGTGCACAAGTCAAGGGGCTTACTTCCGCTGTAGAAGATGCCTCTGAGGCGGGTGACAATATCACTATTGATAAAGCAATTACCATGGTGAAAAGTGACCATTATAGTGTTTTTGAAAATGATTTTAAAAAGGGTGTGCACGGGACAGGTATTGTCAGATATCAAATTTCCGAATATTCAAATATTCCTCAAAGCAAGAATTCAAGAGTAGATGAAACAGACACTACAAAGCGTATAGATTTCCATGCGACTTATAAAAGTCCAAAAGGCAATACAAAATTGATGATGTACGCTTCAGGTGCTAAAACAACAACTAATTATTCCGAAAATTTTACAAATACGCCTGCCTCTGATAATACGGTAAAAGGAACCGCTTCGGCTTCTGATGTATCTGAAAA
This sequence comes from bacterium, assembly GCA_017470815.1. Classification (GTDB taxonomy): domain Bacteria; phylum Cyanobacteriota; class Vampirovibrionia; order Gastranaerophilales; family Gastranaerophilaceae; genus Zag111. The sequence goes on from JAFUXT010000022.1 coordinate 28,224, forward strand.
GAATAACAGCAGTACTGCTCAAGGTCCAATAAGTGCAACCGAAAATAATACTCAATACAACTTGTATTTTGGAGGACAATTCAATATTGCCAATGATGAACTTACCGCATGTGTTTTACATACAAAAGGTGGTGAAATTTGTGATTCTAAAACAACAGAAATAGGTGCAAAATATAATATAGACAAGTTTGGGGTCACTATTGACGGTAATGTCATAATGTATAGAGCCGGTAATCTCAAATCAACAAAAACGAATTTAGATTGTTATTTAGAAGCAAAAGATAAAAAACGACCTAAAACACAGACCAATGACTCATCTGTTGAAACGGAATCCGAAATCGATAGTTCAAATGAAGATAAGGCAAAAGTTCAATCATCAACCGGAAGTAAAAAATGGGTAAGAAAAGATGGACTTGTTCTAAAGGGCGAATCGATTAAAGGCGAATATGAGCAAGGGATTGGTTATTATCAGGTTTATAAAAGGTATGATGATAATACATTTTTAAAGATTACTCCAATGATAGTGGCTTCCACTACTCCGAGAAAAGAAGAAACAAGCAGTTATCATGCCACTTTTGGGGCAAATGTTTTTTATAAAAACAAAATTAATTCACATTCCGAATTTGATGCAAATTTTGATGTAAAAGACAGAATTTCTTTTTGCGGTGCTGATAAAGGCAATATTATTACCGCAAAATTGAATGCAAATTATTCCTACAAAAAATACAACGCAAAAATTGAAGGGAAATATATCCATTCTGCCGAGACCAAATATGCCGCTCTGGTTTTAAGAAATGCTTACAAAGCAAATAAAAATGTAAGACTTTTTGCAGATGTAAATTTATTGACTGATTCAAATGAATTAGGACGACTAAACGGCCGCTCAGTAATGGTTGGGGCTAATGTTTCATTCTAAAATTAAAATAATAACGTACTTAAAAGTTTAGTTCTTTTTTAGCCTGTTTCCACAATGCATCATATTCTTCAAACGAGTATTCTGTCAATGGTTTTGTTGCAAGTTCTTCCATTTTGCGGAAACGCTTTTCAAATTTTTTGTTTGCCTTTAATAATGCCTGTTCTGCATCAATTTTATTCCAGCGAGCAAGATTTACTGCAGCAAAAAGAATATCCCCGTATTCTTCTTCCATGTGGGCTTTATCCTGTTCGTCTTGTGCCTGTTTAAATTCTTCTATTTCAGAATAAAAACAGTCGTATAAAGATTGTTCATTAGGCCATTCGAAACCGACTTTCACGGCTCGTTTAGAAATTTTTTGAGCCAAAACAAGAGCCGGTTGGCTTTTTGACAATCCGTCCATCACAGATTTTCGTTCTGTTTTTTCTTCCGCTTTTAATTTGTCCCATGCCTTTAAAACATCTTGTGCGTTATCAATTTTTGCATCTCCAAAAACGTGCGGATGGCGGTGAATAAGTTTGTCTTTCAATTCTTTTGCTACCGCATCAATATCAAAGTCGCCATGCTCGGATGCAATTTGAGAATGTAAAAGCACCTGCAAAAGCACATCTCCAAGTTCTTCTCTAAGATGTGGCATGTTGTTTTCATCAATGGCATCAACAGCCTCATAGGCTTCTTCAAGCATATTCGGGCGCAATGATTCATGTGTCTGCTCTCTGTCCCAGGGGCATCCGTCAGGCGCTCTTAATTTTGCCACAACTTCAATAAGTTCTTCCAAATTTTTGTATCCCATGCCCGTATTTTAGCACAAATCATCCGAAAAGACGATTTTATATTCAGCCGATATGGTAGACTTAACAGGTGGATATATAGTTTGTAAGAAATGAGGTAGAAAAAATATGTCAACAATAGAAAGAGTCAGCCAATGGAGTCACCGTATTTTTAATACGACTGCCAATGAGCAAAATGTACGCAGAAGTTCTAATCCTTTTGCACAATCTAATTTTCAGAAAAATATTTTGATGGAAGATGTTTTTGAATCTTCTGATAAGAAGCATGTTAGTTTTACAGGTGGCATCACTCAGGGAACTAAAAGAATATATTCTACTTTTGTAGGTTCAATCAATGATTTTGGTAAAAAATTCTATGACGGGATTGAATCAATAAAAGAATTCGGTTTAAGAATGAAAGATGGTATAGTCGGAATTTGGAATAAGGCAGTTGAACTTGGTAATACTGAACTTCATCCGATTGAAGGTTTGAAAAATGGTTATAGTGCGATTAAAAATGTATTAGCAACCGATATGGGTAAATTGTTTAATACAAGAGAAAAAGAAGTTGCAAGACTTGCAAAACTTGATCCGCAAAGCGAAGTAAAACCAATGTTATCTGACGCAGTCAAAGCATTGGAAGAAGAAATAACAATGGCAGCATAGGGAGAAGAAATAATGAATATTACAATTAATAAGACAACAAAAACATATAACAGAGTAAGTGATATTATTGATTCTCTAACTATTAACCCGAATCCTGAAGCGGTTGCTGTATTAGAAGAAATCGGAACAAATTCTTCTATCGACGAAGTCAGAGAAATGACTGCAAGAGCACTTGTCAAAAGAAATGAACCCGCTTCTTTATCGGTTGTTATCACTCAAAGAGGAAAAGGTATCAATGACATGTCCACAGTCGTTGCAATGAGTACGATTAATTGTTTGTTATCTTTGGAAGACAAAGAAGAAGCAATGAAAGTTCTTGAAAATACAATTTCAGGTGAAGGAATTGAAGAAGATGTCAGAGAAAATGCTCGTTCAGTAAAAGCATTGATGGCATTAAGTTAATAAAGTATTGTTGATATATATTTTGAATTATAGCAGGTTCTGAAATTTCAGAGCCTGTTTTTTTACAAAGTTTTTGACAATACATTTACAAATATATATAATATATTTGTAAATAAAAATAATATGAGCATTCCGGGGGTTTTAGCATGAGCATGAAACGGGCATTTACACTTGCGGAAATTCTGATAACAATAGGCATAATCGGAGTTGTTGCAGCATTAACGATTCCTCTTTTGATACAAAATTCAAACTCAAAGAAATTTGTAACTCAATTTAAGAAATCATTGGCTACATTAAATCAGGCGGTAATAGGTGCACAGGCTCAGTATGATATAGATTATTCAAATTTAACCATTGCAAATGATGATTCAACATGTGCGAGTGATACCGTTTCGGGCGGAAAATTTTCTCTCTGCGGATTACTCAACAATACTTTGACCGCACAAACATATCTCGGGAAATACGGAAGCGTTAAAGCGGCAAATAATTCATCACCTTACAGTGCAGATGTTTCATCTGTTTCGATTAACAATTTTTTGTTCTTTTCTTTTGCAGACGGAGCATTTTTTGCATTTAATCCGAACGCCAAGAACTGCGGTATCGGGATAGGAAATGTTGCCACGACTGAAGATATAACAAGCGGAGCATTGGCAAATTGTATAGGTTTTATTGATGTAAACGGACCAACCCCGCCAAACAGAGAAGTTAAATGTGCAGATGAATCTACGGTATTGTCTATAAATACAACCTGTAAGGTTACAAACGGCTCAATGGGTGATATTTTCCCTGTTATATTCCATGACGGACATGTTCGTCCTGCCACAAATGCTGCTATGGCTGCATTTTTGGGAGGAAACGGGAAAGAAGACAATAACTCTGCAACAAACGGCGAAGAAGAAGCAGCACCTAAAATGGTAACCTTCAAAGGCGGAGAATACGAATATTTAGGAGGTGCAAACAAATATTCTCAAAAAGATCAGGAAGGAAATTATATCTCTGATGGGGGATATTACAGAAAAGATGAAAACGGCAATTATGTTTCCGCATCCGGCAAAGTTTACACAAAAAATGCTGACGGAAACTATACCGACAGTGATGGTTTTGTTTATGATGAAAATATGAATGTACTGGGACGTAATACCAAAGGCAATTGGTATGAATTTAAAGGTGACGTATTAGTCCGTAAGATTGGCGAAGACAAATATCAGGGAACCGGCGGCGGAGTTTACACCAAAACTGCTGAAGGTTTATACAAGCGTGGAGACGGAGTTTATTTTGACGAAAACTTTAATACGCTTGGAAAAAGTAAAAACAATACCTGGTATGATTTCAAAAACGGTTTGTTTGTCAAAGAAGATGCAAACGGCAATTATATAAGTGATACAGGAAAAACTTATACAAAAAATGCTGACGGTAATTATGTAAACGGGAAATACGTTTATGACAGTGACCTCAATCCTGTTGGGGCAACTCACAACGGTAAATGGTACGATTATAAAGGTCAATTATATGTTCGTGAAATGGAAGACGGAACATATAAAGGCTTTAGCATGACATATACACAGGATGAGAACGGCAATTATGTACGCAGTGACGGTAATGTATATGACGCCGATTTCTACTATATCGGACATAATTAATATTTTATGAATATTACAGGCGGAATTTACAACAGACAAAAGATAAAAGCACCTGACGAAAATATTACAAGACCGACTCTTTCAAAGGTCAGAATGAGTGTTTTTAATACTTTGAGCGCAATGACAGAATTTACCGGCAAAAGTTTTCTTGACATGTATTCAGGTTCGGGAATAATGTGTCTTGAAGCCATATCAAGAGGTTTTGAGAGTGCTGTTGCTATTGAGCAAAATAAAAAAGTTTATTCAGTAATAAAATCTAATTTTTCGAGATACGAAAATGATCACGATTTAAAACTTATTTTTGGTGACAGTTTAAAAGTATGCAAAAAATTTGAACATAAATTTGATGTTATTTATATAGATCCGCCGTATTTTGCCGGCATTTATGAAAAAAGTCTTGAAGCGATTAAAGAAATTTGTAATGATATTGTAATTTTAGAGCATGTAACAGAAGTTGAAATCCCGAAAAATTTTGAAATTTTAAAACAAAAAAAATACGGAGATAAAATTATTACATTTTTACATAAATAATATTATCTGTATGTTCATTCTTTCTCTTTTCTTGCGATGAAAAGAGAAAGAATGAACCAAGAAAGAGAAAATACGCTATTTTACTGCAATGCCTGACGGCATCGCTCCGCGTATAAGATATAAGTATAAAATGTTCATTCGTTTTTGTCCTTACGGACAAAAATCAATCAGGCGCCTAAAACTACGGCGCCTTTGATAAAAACTCATCAAGCGCGCGCCGTTGTCCTTAGGCGCGCTAAGAGATTTTTGCCGA
>JAFUXT010000063.1 GCA_017470815.1 bacterium
GTTGCCGGTGGCAAGTTCGGAGCGGGGCAGTCGAACCGAAAACCGAGAGGTTTGAGTGAGACGTTTAGAGAATAAGATGCTCTAGACAGCTGAGACGCATGTAACAATTTAATAACAAGGTATGCGTCTGTAGCTCAGCTGGATAGAGCATCTGCCTTCTAAGCGGTAGGGCAACGGTACAAAACATTGAAAATTGAATAAAATAAAAAATATGACATGCGTCTGTAGCTCAGTTGGATAGAGCACCTGCCTTCTAAGCAGGGTGTCGCGCGTTCGAATCGCGCCAGGCGTATTTTTTGTTGAAAAATTATTTTTCCCGACTTTTTCCCGACCTATACGACTGATATTCCGAGATAGTAAATGATAATGAAAAATGCAAAAATTTTAAGAGCATAATAACTCAATAGCATTTCTCTTTTTCATAGCATTTGTATGTGTGTATCTTTCGGTTACTGATACACTACTATGTCCTAATATTTCTTGAACAGTTCTTATATCAGCACCATTTTCTAACATTCTTGTTGCTGCGGTATGTCTTAAATCATGAAAACGAAAATCTTTAATTTCGGCTTTTTCCAATACGGAATTAAATGACTTCTTAATATCGTTATATGGTAATCCGGTGTCTTTGTTGATAAATACATATTCACTACCATTATTTTGTAGCCTTTTTAATATCTTCATTAATTTTGAAGATATAGGTATTTTTCTTGATTTGCCGGATTTTGTTTCTAACAATTCGATAAATTCATAATCAAAATCTATGTAAGACCATTTTAGAGTAAATATTTCACCTCTACGCATAGCCGTTTGTAAAGCACAGTCTATAATATCTTTTAAATGGATATAAGGATAAATTGTTTTTGGTATATGACCTCTACCTATTACATCATAGCCTCGTTCAATTTCTTCAAATAATCTCTTTTCTTCTTCCGGTGATAAAACTCTTGTTTTATAATTATTCTCTTTTAATTTTTTGACCGACCACATTGGATTCTTATTTATTAAATCATTTGCAACGGCAATATTAAGCATTTTACTTAATGCTTGTAGATGTCTATTTATTGTAGCATTTTTATTTTCAGTATTATGCTTAATATCCCTTTTAAAATCTTCAATTAATGCCGGAGTAATATCTTGTAAATCAATATTGCCAAAATACTCTAAAAATACATTTGTACTGTGAATATCACCTTTATATGATTTTTTATTACATTCAGAATAGTCTAAATATAGTTTTATTGCATATTTTAGAGTAGGTTTAGGTTTATTATCTAAAATACCGAGATTACCTTTCATAATCTCGGCTTTTACTACTGCCTCATATTGGAGTGCGGTCTTTTGATCAACCGCACCCTTACATGCTCTGTAATACTCTTTACCATTGAGTTGAAAGCGGTAATACCATTTGTTATTACCCTTTTTAAATACACTCATTTTAAGCCACCTTTCTTTTTCTTTCTTCGAGCCAATCTTTTAGAGAATCCTCGAAAAATACTATTTCTTTACCCATTTTGTCCATTACTTTTGCCGGAATAATTTTCCTAGCAATCCAATTATTTAATTTGATTAACCTTTTTTGTGGGTTATCAATCATATCCGCAAACAAGAAGTCTGCGGTCTTTCTTTTTGTCCAAAGCCCGCTTTTTTCCATATCAATACTCCTTTATGCCGTCTTTTTAAGATTATTTACTCTAAAAGTATCAATCATTTTCTTTACTTGCATTGGTTGTTCTTTGCATAGAACATAGGCTTTTAAAGCGGAATCAGACCTATAAATAGAATCACATAACTCCGTCTTTATGTTTATACCTCTATCTTTTAGTCTGCTGATACACTTTCCTAGATATTTTATTTTGTATTGTTTAGCATCATTTCGTGTAATACTTCCAAATGCGATTAAATGTTGTAAAACTGTATCAATTTGTGACATATTATTTTGCGAATATAAATTACCGTACATGTTAATACCTCTCTCTTATATTTTGTGTACTTCCGTCATAGTGCAAATGTGCGGTTTTATTGCTTTCCGTATGCCTAGATTTTGCAACTATGAATTGTAAATCATATTCTTTATACTTTTCAGGCTCAAAATATGCAGGGCGGTGGATAAAACATACAGTATCGGCATCTTGTTCGATTTTGCCGGAATCTCTCAAATCCGATAATCTTGGTGTTTTATCTTGTCTATCTGCGTATGCTCTATTAAGTTGATGCAAAACAAAGAAAGGTTTATTTACTTCCATAGCGGTTAATTTAAGTTCTCTTGAAATGTCAGATACTCTTTCATAGGTAGAACGAGTATTACCGCCACTTATTAAACTTAAATAATCAATAAAAACAATGTCACTACTAGATTTCTTTTCAAGTTTTTTAATTTCTTTTACTGTTATATCGTATTTAGTGCTTATTTTTATTGGTAAAGAAGTCAACATACCGTTAATGTAGTTCTCGTATAGATTTTTTTCATAGGGATTAAAACTAAATGACCGTTGTTTACTTGCATCTACTTTTGTTTGAGAACAAATAAGACGGTTTTGTATTTGGGGTAAAGTCATTTCTAAACTAAATAAATCTACCTTAATACCCTGTTTAGCCAAATTAACAATGAGATTAATCATCATACAAGTTTTGCCCATGCCTGTTGCACCTGCAAAGATGATTAAATCACCACCAAGCATACAACCTAATCGGGCATCTATTGACGGATAGCCTGTCTTTATTGTTTTTGCATTTTCTTTTTTTACTAGCAGTTGGTCTGCATTATACGCAATATCTAATAATATTGAGGTATCTGTATATTTTTCTTTTTCTCTTTGGATTTTTTCTATATCGTTAAAATATGAGGCATTTTTGGTTATTCTATCAAAATAAGCATCATGAATTTTATTGACATAAAATTTGTAATTTATATTCGTGATAAAATTTTCCTGAAGTAAAAGAATGGTCTTTTTCTCATAATTATTAGACAATTTTTCTTCTATATTAAATACATTTACTTCGTGACCGGATTTAAACAAGTTTTCAGCAATATCAAAAAATTTTGCATACAAACGATTAGTAAACATTCTTGAATTTAGTTCACTAAAAAGGACTTCTTGCATATCTTTTTTAGATGCAATAAGCATAGACATTACTTCTTGCTCATAATCACTTAATAATTGCATTATATAGTTTTCTCTCTCTTTATCTTATTTTTTTGGTTTATGCTGCTTGTTCATCTGAGGATTGTTCATCAGTAGAATCAATATCAACATATTTATTGTTTTCTGCATCCCAACGGACTTTTTTGAAATTCCAACCTATTAATTCAATTTTGTTTTTCTTTCTTCCGTCTTGGGTTTGGTATGTATTAATACTTACTTTTCCGGTTACACGCAAATAATCACCTTTTATACATTCTTCAGTTATTCTTTCTGCAACATTATCTTTTTTCGTATTGAAGAATATTATGGGGAATGTTTCGTAATTATTGGCATCTTCAGAATCATTTGTATTTGGCTTTTTCTTTGAAAGATAAATACTTGTCATACATGTACCGTTTTCAAAGTATTGTATTTTCAGCCAATTTAACCTACCCAAAATTTCAAATTTATTCATTAAGCGACACTCCTTTCTACTTCTATAATTTGTTCGTCATTCCAATTTGTTTCATCTTTGACATTGAACATATCAATATCAAGTTTAGATTTTGTTGTATTATCCATAGCGATTGCCTTTTGAAGTTCTACTGATTTTGGCAATAATTTTGCTAATTGAATAATTACAGTTTTCTTACACATAGCATCGGGGAATTTATACCAAGAAGAATTTTTATCAAATGATTGTGTTTCTTTATCAAAACATTTTGAATGGGTTTTACCATGTTCTATACAAGCATCTTTATCCATTACCTTAAATACACAACCACCTTCTTTAATTTTTGCGACTGCGTAATATGCAATTACTTCGCCACGATTTTTAAATACCGGACTATGATGTAAATATGAGTTTGTACCGTACTCATATTCAAATTTATCGTTTTCGTGTACTGCGTGTGTATCAAGATATTCTGCTGCATTATGGCGATAGAATAACTCAATATATCCTTTGTAACCTATTTGAAATTGAGCCTCCGGCACTTTTATCCACTTTACTTTTCCGTTTTCATCAACAATTTTTTTACTGTTCATATACGGATTAATGTATGCTTGTCCTTCAACATTCGGCTCTAATCCTAATTGTGCGGATTGAAATAATGCACCGAGAATACTCATTGGATTACATTCAGCCAATTTAGGATTTTGTCTTAATGTTGTTAGGGCAATTCTTACCAATCGTTCTGCGTTCAAGTGTGCCGGAAGTGCTTTGCCTAATTCCTTTAAACTTGCTTTTATCAGAACTTCAATAGGTTTTGATTTTTCCCTTTGTTCTTTTGCTTGTATAGTAATTTCTGCAACTTGTGTATTAGTCATATTTTCCTTTCCGTCTTGCGACTTTTTTTCTTTTTCTACTTCTTTGTCGGATTGTTCCCATATTTTCACCGCAAAAAGGGCAATAATAACTTTTAAAAGATATTATTAGTTTCTCTTTGCGAGGGTTTCCACCGCAAAAATAACATTTCATTTTTTTACTCCTTATGTGTTGTGTAGTTGGTTAAGCCGCTTTTTTCTTATTGGCAAATACTCTTAATGTTCTTGATTCCGAAATATTTGAGTATTTTTCATATAGTTTATCTGCTCTCAATTTTTCAGTATCTACTACTGATTTTGATACTTTAAACCAAGATAATTTATACTTGTCAGTAAGTATTCCGGCATGGGTGTTAATGATATTTTTGAGTTCTGCCTCTAGCATTTTCCTTTCATTATCAAGAGAAGTCATATCTGCTTTAATAGAAACCAATTTTTCTATCTTGCTTTCTAATTCTTGGTCTTGGATAAATTCCTGTTCTGGTGTAGGATAAACTTTAGCCATTATATCGTTATCATCCGGTGTAATAGCAGGCATTGTTTTTGTTTGTACGCACTCCCAAAATCTGATAGCCATATCGACCATAATATTAAACAGTTCTTGATCAAAATTTATTTCTTTATATTTAAAACTTTGACCGCCAATTAATACTGCAATATGTCCTTTCTTTCTGCCTGTTATTCCTAGATACCAAACGACTTGTAAGATGTATTCGGTAGGGATTTCATCATCTTTCCACTCGTCTTTTTTGAAACTTCCACAAGTTTTGCACTCTAACAGTTCATCAGAGCCGACTATTAACCTATCGACATGAGCAACCATAAACGGATATTTTTTGTGTGTATATTTTTCTTTTCGTTTACGCACTTTTAATCCGGTCTTTTTAGAAAATTGTTGAGCAACAAATTCTTCTAATTCTTTTCCAAGTTGCACCGCCTCATTGTCGGATAAATCTTTTGGCTCTACTTCGCCTGTTTTTTCTAGCCATAATGTTAATGGGGTTTTCCAACGGCTCATTCCCATAACTGCGGCTATATCCGAGCCACCAATAAAATTTTTGCGATCTTCTGACATAAATTAACTCCTTTCTTTTTCAGCAGAAGTCTTTTTCTAAACAACCTTTGACAGTCAGATACGCAAAATTACAAAACTTTGTTGTATCTTCCTGTAAAGAATAATCGGTAGTTTCACCACCTTCTGAAAATTCAAAAATCAATTCTGCATCTTGATTTTCAATATTTAATAACTCTTTTACAAAATCTTTTACTTTCATTTCTCTACCTTTCTGCTACTAATCCGTTTTCCCTAAATGTTTCTTTAATGTCTTTTGCCTGCATAAACAGGGGTAAATCTTTGGGTAAATCAACAGTTTTTGTATTAATTTGTGCGTAATAATCCGGCACAAATTTACCCGAACTGTTGCGAAAACCTCTTGATTTTCTTCTTTGGTTTTTTGCCATAACTTCCTCTCTTTTTCATTTTTGAGTACGACAACTAAACCTCATAAATAAAGTTACAAAAAGACAACTTTATTTAAGGGTTAAGTGCTTGTACTTCCCTCTCTCTCTTGATTTTAATTTTTTAAAATCTTTCTTATTGACCTTATTATTTACCGACATGAAATATTAGTCAACTTAGGTTGACCTATTGTAAAGATTATGTTACAATTTTTAGTGCTGGAAGTTAAGAATTATCACAGGATGACAAATTGTAAACTGTTTTAGAAATTTTTACAATTTGCCGAACTTGTGTACTTTAAATAAAAGATTTTATAGTTATAATTGAGGTACTATGCCTTTTATACATCACACAAAAGAATTTAAACATAAAGATATTTTTGAAGAATATCAAAAAGAAATAGCCAAAATCCCTTCAACGACTTATGGCAAAATTTTTAATTTCACAAAACAAAATATATGGAAAAGATTAAAAAAGGATTCTTATATATCGTTAGAAGAAAAATCTATTTTGGTGAAACATTTAGAAGATATTAATAAAACCAATACTTTGTTATATAAAAAACTTGCCGATAAAACTACTCATGTAGATATACCAATAAAATCAAGTGTTTCTGCAAGTTGTGGTTTTGGTGTAGATGTTTATGATGAAAGTGTCAAAGATTGTTTATCATTACCTATCCATTTACTAAATCACTTTAACGCAAGTAAAACATCAACCGAAATTATATTTGCGGAAGGTGATAGTATGTTACCCGAAATAAAAGATAATGATATGATTTTGGTTGATAAATCAAAAACGGATATACAAAATAATCAAACTTATGTATTCAGTTATGACGGACAACCTATGTGCAAAATGTTATCAATAGCAAAAGGTGAGATTATAGCAATATCAAAAAATACCAAATATCCACCATTTAAGATTGATACATCACTTAATTTTAGAATTGTCGGTCAAGTAGTTGGCTTGTTTCATTCTATGCTTTAGATAATATTAGATTACTATAACCTTTAAAATTCAATTCAAAATCTTCGTCATAAGTTGCACCACAATCCTTACAACAGTAGTGATAGGTTATGTAATTGCCGTCTATCTCACTACCGGAAGAATCAGTATTGTTAGAATCACAAACAGGGCAAATATAATCTCTGCCTTGTTTTTCTTTAATCTCATAACCGTTACATTCCCAAAATTCTTTGGCTTGTTCAAAGGTTTTTACCTCAAATTTTTCGTCATAATCATCTTCCTGTCTAAAATGCTCATGATAAAATCTTGTTGCATCTTTTATAACATCTTCTTTGGTTTTATAATTCTCAAAATATCTAAATAGTTATTTTTTACCCATTCTGCATCAATTTTTAGAAACATTTTTACTCCTTTCTACCAACCGGAAGAATACTCATACCATGCGTGTTCTTCTAGGTCATTTAATTGTTTTACTGTATCTTCAACTTGCTTAAAATACCTATCGTCATATACATCACAAGCAAATCCGTATGAATCAGCAGCAGGCAATAAAGTCTTTGCCAATTCTTTATTTTCAAGTATTTGCTTACAGTTATCTACAAGTTTTTGTAAATCGCATCCACAAACTTCATAATATCCGTCATTATCACAACCGTCTTGAACATTATCCACAAACCATTTATGTATTGCGTGTGCGTTATACCATTGTGCTTGCCGTTCTACAATAAATTTAAGCCTATCAAGTCTAACATTGACAGGCTTATCACCAACTTTTAAAGATATTGTTCCGGTTAATACTCCGTATTCGGCATCAACATCTATTTTTTTATTCAAATACATATCAAAACCCATTTATCAACTCCTTTCTAATATTCACTCGGTAACATAATTACCTTTTCACTCGGATAATTTGATATAAAGAATTGCCATTCACCTTCAAATAAATCGGTATATTCGTAATGTTGAGTAAACAAAACATTATAATCTCCGTCATCATAGACTACCTCACATTTTTCATCTTTTACATTTACAGTCGCAACAATAAAATGCTTATCGGGATTACCCATAACAAAAGCAGACATATCGCTAAATAACCAATATGCTGATGCGTTCCGGCAAAAGTATTCTACTCCGTCAGTTGCTAATACAAAATTATCGGTTAATTTGTGATATTGTTCCGTTCCGGTAAATTTTTCCAAACCTTCTTTAAATTCTTCAATTGTCATTTCTTCAGCATCCGTAATTACTACAACTCCGTTGCCGTAATCTGCTTTTACTGCTTTTGTAATCGGTATCATATCCGGCATTACGACAGTTAAATTTTTAGGTAATTTATTCAATGTTGCAATAAGTTCTTCTACTATCATTTTTACTCCTTTCTTTTAAATATCTGCTAAAAGATAGTTATAATCTTTTATTGCTTGTAGTGCTGCTTTTTCAATTTCTTTTTTTGTTTTTGCTTTGCAATTAACAACTTCCCAATAGAGAGCATTGTCATTAAAAATCTGCAAAGTTCCGTCTTTTAATAGTTTCCAATTCCAAGTCATTTATTTACTCCTTTCAAATTGTTTTATTTCTTTTGCCCATGATCCATACGACATGTTATAAACAGGGATATTGTTTGTAAGAATAAATTGATATGCCTCTGCAAAATTTATAAATTCTAAATCAGCACCCTCAATTTCAGACCACATTTCGCCTGTTTGTTTATCGTTATAAAAAGTTAGTGTCTTTTTACCGTTATATCCGCTACCATGATAAATTTTGCTTTCTTTATCTTGTATCAATTCACCTTCATATAAATTTGCATAGTCATATTCTTCCGGTATGGTGTATTGGTTGAACAGTAGTTTTAATTGTTGCATTTATGTTAATCCTTGCTTTTAATTATGCTCATCATACCAATCAATAACGGTTTTTCGAGCAATTTTAAAACCATTCAAAAGTTTTTCATCAGTTGCAATTTCTTCTGCGGTATAGCCTACGGCATCCAAAGTGTCGGTAATATCTCTTGTATAACCGTATTCGTGATTATTCATTTCATACTCAAACATCTGCCGTATAAAGCCTGTGCCGTCTTTATCATTGTCGATTGCCTGTTGCTTTTCTTTGGCAAATCTCAAAAACAATTCATTATGTTCTTTAGATTTTGTCCGTAAAATAAAACCGCCATGACCTATGCTATATATTTTGTCAGTTTCATCCGGTTTTAATCCTAACTTTTGCATACCTTCATCAAATTGTTTGTTAGAAAAAGCAAAGAATACACAATTTTTTGTATAATCATTGTATTCTTTTTGGTGTCGGTTTTTCATTTCTTGATATGTTTCAGTCATTTTTGTTCCTTTCTTGTTTTTAATTCAGTAATATATCTATCGTCTTTAAATGTTGATTTAATGTACTCATTAAACTTTGTCGGAATTTTATTTTTATATCCTTCTTCGCATGCAAGTTGGTAGTGTGAAAAAATTTTATTATTTTTGTAAACTTTTTCTATCCACCACATTTTATGTTCGTTGTGTTCTTTGGTTGGTAAATACTCAAAAATTGTTTTCCATTTTGTCTTATGCCATATTGAGCCATAATGAGTAGTATTCATTTTTTACCCCTTTTTTAACTTGCCACACTTAATTGCGGTTTATTATTTGTTGCAAGTTTTGTTGTATCATCATTATTTTTTACCGCTTTTGTTTGTTCAAAATTAAAAACGGAATAACCTTTATAAAATTTAAGTTCTTCCGTTTCTTCGCCATTTTCGTCTTTTTCTTTACCATATACTGCAAGTGTCAGCCTTGTTCCTTTTTGTCCTTTATCTACAAAGTTTTTAGCCTCTCGATATTGTGCAAAAGTTGACCAATCTGAAGAATGAAAATCATTTATAACCATTGAAATTTCTAAACTCCAAATATTCCAACCGCTAAATTCGTGTTCTGATAATGGGTTTTTATGATTGCATGGTCTGATATGATTTTCCCAATATAGAGCAAGCAAAGCACCTTCGGGGAATGTGTATCTCAAAGCCTCTTTTACTAACTCCTTTTTGAGATTTCTTATATCGTCAGTATCTTTGACATCTGACGTTTGTTGAAAATATCCTTTATCACCATTTTTTAATACTCGTTCTAACTGATTGTGTATTTCTTTTAAAATCTCGTTACCTTCATCACCATAAATGTCGGGGTGATATTTTTTTACAAGTTCTTTGTATCTCGATTTAATTTCGTCAGTTGTTTTTACATTTTCAAAGTAGTTAGTCATTTCTTACCCTTCCTTTTCTTGTATTCATTGATAAATTCGTCTTTTGTTACTTCGTTTTGAGCAAAAGAAAAGTGCCTCGATTTATCGTAATCTTTAGGCACTATGTAAAATGTTTTTTGTTCTTCTTTGCTTAAATAATAATCATCCGGTATGTCTGAAAAATCTCTTGTATAAACATATATTTCATTACCTACAAGTGAAAATTCGGCTCGATACAAGAATAAATATTTGCACCAATTCCATTCTTTCGGCAGCATACTTCTAGCAAATTTGCGTTCAAGAATGTTTAGATTAGTTGCTATAAATTCAACCGCACCCATTTGCACCTTCTTTCTTTCTCGGCAGTATTTGTTTTACTAATTCATCAGTATTTTCGATTGCATTTCCGTTTTGATCTACTTTGAAAGAATACAAGTCAAGAACATAACTTGTATCTTTGCTAATACAAGCATTTGCATTTGTTAAAATATGCCAATGTCTGACGGCTTTTATTAATTCATTACTTTTAAAAGTATCAATATAATTCGCCAAACCATTTTTATCTATGAAGTCTATTTGAAAGTAGTATTTGATATTATCAAAACATTCAAATTCGACCGTTACCTTTTTGACTTTATATCCGTACCCTTTCCAATTCATTTCCATTTTTAGACCTTCACCCACGTCATACAAATATATGCTATGGTTTGGATTGATAAATAATTCACCGTCTTTTAGTAAGGTATTAAATTTTTCTGCATCTAATTTTATTTCCATACTTATATTCCTTTCGGATTTAATGTTTGCTGCATTACATATTTGAAGTTAGATTTTGCATATTTTATAAACAGTCCGATAAAATAGTGTTTTTCTTCATCATTCATTTTTGTTTTGGTATTATCTTCAATTTCATCAAAATCGGGACTAAAATCGTTATTTACTTTTAAATCCCACTCTAAATCATCAAGACTATATCCTGCATATCTATTTGCCCATGCAGCAATATTACTAATTGCTAAATCCTCAGCATTTTGGTTAATGTAATTTAAAATAATTGCTCGCATCATTTTTATTCCTCTAATTCAATTTCGTGCATATCTAAATTAAGCAAATCAACGGCTTTTTCCATAACTTTGTTAATATCGTCAGTAGTATAACCACCAACTAAATACGGATTCATTCTTTTTAATAAATCGTTTACTGTTCTTACAAGAGCCTCTTTTGTAAATAATCGGCTTTCCTGCCCGTTGAAAAAATTTGTACCTAAATAATAAGTTTTTGTCATTTTTTACTCCTTTAACAATTTCATTAATTCGTTATACTTTTCGGGGTTAGATGTTGAGTGTTTTAATCTTTCCCCATTTTTTGTAATTCTTTTTATTTGCGGAATTGTAAAATAATATTCATCAAGATTAAAAGCACAAGATGATGATGCAAAATACATTTCATATTTTGTTTGTGCCAATTCAAAAAATTGTGTTACCAATTCAAAAAAATCTTCCATTGTTTTACATCCGGCATTAATTATTTCTTCTTCGCAAATACCCGATACTCGATATACCCCATGTCCTAAATATTGAGTAAATTCCTTTATCAAATATTTATTGTTATTCTTCTTTGCCCATGCAATATCGTATTTGTCATTTACCCAAATCATTCTATTTATTTTTGTCAATCGTGTACCAATATCGGTTTCACCCATAACTGCGTTAAATTCGTCAGCCTTTGACTTGTCAGCAATTTTAAAAAATAAGTCAGCACCCATTAATTAGTCCTTTCCGTTACACCATACGAATAAACGAAGGGAATGGAAACCAAACCCCTCGCTTACCCTGCGTATTAACTACTATTACTTGTTAATATGAACTACTAAAAAATCATGATTAACTTCTATATAATATTAACTACTTATTATTAACATGTAATTAATATTAACTAATATAATATTAACTACTATTTAATATTGAACTACTAATAACAGTAGTTAAAGAAGAATAGAAGTTAATATTTCTTTTAATAGTATATACTCATTAAATTAACTACTATATTACTTTTGTATTTTTTTTATTCTTCAACAATAATTGTTTTTTTATTGCCAATCTTTGCTTTATTGTAATATTCAACATTTTTATTGTCTTTATCGCTTTATTCTTGCTTTTTAAAGTGTTTTTTATGCAAGCAATCTTAAACCATTTATTGCTTTCTTTTTTATTCCTTATGCTCTATCACTCAATCATACGCAAGCATTTGCAATAAAAGAAAAGAAAGCCCTCTAGTTAAGACAACGGCACGCAAGTGCGTATAAGTATTAACCAAAGGGCATTAAAAGAATTGCTTGTGCGTGAACTTTGATTTGACGAATAACACAAGCAATCCCCAAATCGAAAAGACGGACTATGCCGCCTTTTTCCCATTATCATCTTTTTTAGCAGTTGCTTTAGCGAGTTCTTCAATAATCTTTTTATTAAGTTCTGCTAAACATCTATCTGCTTTTTCAATGTACTCAACCGGAAGATTGTATTGAGCCTCAAATTCATCAAATGCTTTTTTCTGAATCAATGTACCCATTGGCTCTATTGATAAAGAATATCTGCCTAATTTGCGTGCAATTCTTTGTTCAATGTAATCAAATTTGGATTCTTGTTTTTGCCTGTTGAATTTGTAAGCAAGAACAGAAGTATCATCATTAACATTGATAATATTGAAGTCAAAGATGTACTGCTCTTTTTTAAACCAATAAAGAACACCATACCAAGAATACACTTCTTTAGATTTACCGAATACAAATCCGATACAGTCTTTTTCATAAAATTGTTCTTCATAAAGTTTGGTAAAAACATACGAAAACAGGTTGAAGTCTTTTGAGTTTGTCATAATAAAATTCCTTTCTACGCAGTAGCGTGTCTTTTTTGTTCACACCCTTAACGATTAACAGGAAGTCAAAATAGCAGCCTAGTAGAAGAAACAATAGGCTGAGAGTTTAGCGAGGCGGTTTTTGACTAAAAGCAAACAAATCTTGTTATAATTCTTAACAACACGATAACTAAAAGGCTATGAAATTGTGTTGTTAGGAATTGTAACAAATTTTTCACTTCAGTTTGATTTAGGCAAAAAATTTTGACTTCCTGTTTTAATTGGGTAGAACAAAAAAGATATGCTACGAAGGAAGAAATTTTAAAAAGTGACAAACTCAAAAGGCTTCAACAAAAAGAGTATGTTTTTACCAAACAAGATGAAAACGATTTGAAAAAGACGGAATATAATCCTACCTAGTTCTAAAAAGTATTATTGGTATGACTTTATTGGGTAAAAAAGAACACTAACAAAAATCATAAATGTTAATGATAAAAGTCGTAAATTTAACCAATGCAACACAAAAACAGGAATACAATTTCACATATATTGAAAACAATATACTTTACCAATAGAGCATCATTCACTAAATGCAGAAAAAGAAATCTACATTACCAAGTATAAAAAACTATTACTATTTTTTAATATCCGATTTTAATATCTTTAACCGATATAAAACATCACTCCTCAATCTAGTAGCCAACACTTCCGACTGCTCTTATAGACTTCTACAATCTTACAAGTCTTGCCATTGTCAATTCTTCGGGGGGTGTACCCCCCGAATTAACTTCTTCATAGTATAGAATTAACATACCCATATATCCCAAGACCAAAAAAAGGGCATTAAAAAGTCCTTCCGGTTGAAAAAAGAAGGACTAAAATTGTACCTGATTTCTAAAGATTATGTTTTACTCTTTTATTATACAATATCTCGAAACCCTTATTAAATAAGGTTGACACAATGTAAAACTTTTTTTACATAATGTCTTTCTTGTAACAATTTTAAGCAAATATGATACATAATATAAGAGTAGTTGATATAGACATTCAAAGTAGTGTTAGGTAAGGATTGGCTTACACAGGGGACTGACGAAACGAAGTTGATATATCGTAACCTACGGGGATTATTATATGTTTACCCATTGTAATATGACATTTAAGCCGCATGAAGTGTGGTTTTTAAATGATAATGAAAAATTTACCCATAGAAGATTTTATCTTGCGACTTGTCCTAAATGCAATAAAGGACTTGCAAAACTTGTTGAAACAAGAATATCTGACGGTGAAACTTTTTACGAACTTATTGGCGGTGATTTGTTAGACAAATATACCGAAAGATTAATAAAAGAAGTAAAATACACCGACCAAGATTTGATAAAATTAAAATCCGTTCCTTATGGATTCTGCTATGGTGAAAATCAAGAAGTCCACAATAATAAAGGTGATGTTATTGAGATAAGACAAAAAAGATGCGACTTCTTCGGAAATAAACAATTATTGAAAAAGATTTAATCTTTCATTTTTTTTTACTCCTTGATGATGTTGTGATGTTGGTTGATAGACGGCTGTTATCCCTAGCCGTCTTTTCTTTTTAAGTAAAATAAGGATTTTAATATGGCTAAAAAAAAGGAAGAAAAACCTATTGAAAAAAGAAAACCTACTGCAAAGGATTGGCAAAAAATCAGAACTTTGTATTTACGGAATGAAACCCTCGACTATGTTATGGAACAAATACCGTATTTAGATGTAAAGCGGAAAACCATAATTGAAAAAATGAGTAGGGAAGGTATAAACCGGAAAAAACGAAGAATTGAAGAAAAAGTTACCCAAAAACTTTGTGAAAGAGTTGAAGAAGAAAAAATTGCTGCTAACGAAAGGCATATCCAATTATTTAACGAATCTCTTGATGTTATACAAACTCTTTTGGATCAGTATAAAACCGAACTTACTGAAGGAAAAGCAAAACCGAGAGCATCTGCATATAATATGGACTTAATTATGTCGGGTATTTCAAAGGCTCAAAAAGGTTTGAGAGTTGCTTTGGGTATGGATGAAGAAGGTAATCTCAAAATCGACCAACCCGAAGTTTTGGTTATTGAAGGTGTAAAGGAAGATAATATCTAATGGAATACATTATAGAAAAATTTAAAAAGGTAAAAAAGTTATCCAATGAAGAAAAAGCAAATATAGCAAAAAGGATTGTTACCGATTTTAAAACATATAATGATTCTCGCCAAAGTAATATATCAATGGCTAATGAACTTATAAAAGAGGTATTTTTCAAAAAAGATTTATCTAAAATAACGGATAAAAACAGAAAATGGAAAGCCAAAGTTAAGATGTGCAAGTTATTTATGTATTATCAGACTTTTAAGGCTTTTATTTGGAAAAATACTTACTCCGGCATAAATTCAATGTTTGATGTATCGGGCGAATCTTTGCAAGCCGACAGTAATTTAAATAAACAAAAGGCTATGCTTGTGGATATTATGGAAAAAATGGAATATCCGCAAATATGCGATACTGTCATTGATAACTCTTTAATTTATGGCGAATTAATATCATTTACGACTTGGCGAACGCGAAAAGAAGAATATCGCAGACCGATAAACTTTTTTGAGATTTTGTTTAGGAATGATTTAAAAAATTTACCAAAAATTATTGAGGCAAAATCTAAAGGTCAAAACTTCTATATTGATGAAAGAATAGTTTACGATAATCCGTATATTATTCCTGTTAATCCGGCTGACTTTGTTTTTGATGTTACACAATCTGATGATTTTGATAATTGTCCGAAAATAAATAGGACTTGGCGAACACCGGATGATATTATCAATAACCAATGTTATGAGATAACCCCCGAAATAGCAAGAGATTTGAGAGGTATGGTTTCAAAAGAGCCGGACAGTTCCGACTTATTAAACCAATCAAAAGATTCTCTATTAGATAAACACAAAAACGGCTCAACGATTGAAGTGTTGGAACATTGGGGTAATTTTACCTTACCGAGTGG
Organism: bacterium; assembly: GCA_017470815.1. Lineage (GTDB taxonomy): Bacteria > Cyanobacteriota > Vampirovibrionia > Gastranaerophilales > Gastranaerophilaceae > Zag111. Next base: position 15,983 of record JAFUXT010000063.1, read on the forward strand.
CGAAGTTTTAAGAAATTGGCACGCAGTTGTTGTCGGTGGTAAATATTTAGTCCGATTTGAAAAGAATAAATTTGTAATTAATCCGTTTTCATTTGGTGCTTTTCTGCAAGATCCCGAAACAAAACGAGGTATAAGTCCTTTGTATTCCGTTTTAGATTTGGCTCATGTTCAAGAGAATTTGCTGAATAAAACAGTAGATATGCAATCTTTATCCGAGAATCCACCTTTACTTTGTCCTAAAGATTTTTTTGATGATGATGATGTGGAATTATATCCCGGAAAAATAATTACATACGATCCGCAACTTTATTCTTCTAGCAGTATTCAGCCAATGACTTTTCAGAGCAATATTTTTATTAACGATATTACATTCTTATCCGATTTAATGAGTGAAATATCGGGTATATTCCCAAATATGATGGGTGCGGAAGAAACAGGCAACAGGACTGCAACCGAGATTAATGTAAAAACACAGGGTCAGACAACTCGTCTTGCTATGGTTTTAGATGTAATTAATCAGTATTTTATCATTCCTACTGTCAAAAATATTGCAAAACTTTGTGCAAACTTCAAATTTGGTAACGAACAAATATTTTTAAATAAAGATAATAACCCCGAAAATGTTGTTATTACTGATGAAGTACGACAGGCAGAATATCGCTATACTTATTCAGACCGTAATTCAATGACGGAAAGATTTAGTTTTGCGGATATGGTTATTCTTGCGGTAGAAAGATTTGCCAATCATATACCTTTAAATGTTCAATCTATCTTCGTGTGGTATATGGAACAAAAAGGTGTAGAAAATCCCGAAAGATTTTTGTTGCCAATGGAACAAATGCCAATGGAAGTGCAACAAATTTTGATGCAAAACCCTGCGGTGCAAGAAATGATAAATAGGGTACAAGCGGAAAAGGATAAACAAAAAATTGCAAATCCTAGTCCAATAGAGATACCTAGAGAAGGGGTAAATATAAGTTCGGAGTTTGGAATACCAACTACTCCGCTTATCGAAAAACCCGAAAGTAAAATGCAAATTTATGAATAAAGATATTTTGATAGAAAAATATGACCTAGTTATGAGTGAAGAATACTCAAAAACTAGGTCATATCAATTAGAAAATATTGTCCGTTTGGCAAATTCTGACATAAACCCTCTGATATTGCAGGGTATGTTAAAAGTTATTGCAGATACGGACAAGTGGAAAGCAGATTTTGAGAGTGAGAGGCGACTTGCGAGCAGAGGGTGAAAGCGGTAGCGATACCCGTTTAATGCGAGCAAGTCAAGAAGAAAGAAGGTTTAGTTATGGAAAACGAACAAAATGTATCAACAACCGATAATCAAGATTTGGATTCTCAAATACAAGAAATCTTTGATAGCGAAGATGTTGAGAATGATAATCAAGACAATACGGCTGATACCGAAGAACAGGAAGAACAAACCGAAGAAACCGAATCAGAAGAAGAAACACAGGATAACATTACTAAATGCCCTGATAAGTTTTTGAATACTGACGGAACTGTTAATGTAGAAAATTTGCTTAAATCTTATCAACAATTAGAGCCTCTTTTAAATCAAAAAGCAGATTGGGAAAAAGAAAAAGCAATACTACAAAAGAAAGCCGAGTATGCTGAACAGTTACAATTACAACAACAGTCTTTAGCATTACAACAGGGTTATAGGAACTCTGAAGATATGGAACTTTCAAAAGAAGTTGCCAATGCCGTATCTAATGAGTACGAAAAATATTTATATACTGTTTCTGATCCCGAAAGAGTACAGGGATTGTTAGCGGTATATTCTAAAACTCCTAACCCTGCAATACTAGAGAAAATTGAAGATGAATTTAGTGTTGATGTTGTAAAAAGAGTATCAGTATTTGCAGAAAGGTATAAAAACCAAGTTATAGAACGGCAAAATACCGAGAAGTACGAGCAGTACAAACAAGAGGCTCAAAACTTCGTCAAGAAAGCATTTGACGATTATCCCGATTGGTTTAAAATCCCCGAATTTGTTGAGTTCTTCAAATCAGCATTAGAAGTAAAAGGTGATGCTTTTGAAACTTCAGCACTAATCGGACATCTTCAGAAGTTGAAAGATGTTTTTAGAAAGCAATTTGAGGAAGAACAAAAACTAAATTCCGAGAATGAAAAGGAAAAAGATTCTTTAAAAAATCTTACTCCGAAAGCCAATCAAAAAGTTGTTACTACAAAAAGGGTAGAGGATTATACACCCGAAGAACTTGATAGTGCAATCGAGGCTTTAGTATAAGGCTCAAATATACATTTATCCTTTATATTTATCCCTACCCCAAAATTAAGAAAGAGAGTACATTATGTCTGATGAACAAGTTATGATAACGACCTTCACGAAGGCATTTAATAAGTATGTCTATGATGAAATGGTGATAGGTCAGTTAGCACATACCGAATTAAAAGACGGTGTGAGAGTTGGTGCGGAAGTTGATGTTATTATGCCTGCTATGGTTACTTTGTTTGATTACACAGGCGGTGACTTAAATGATGCGGAATTAACGACTACGACTACGGCAAAAGTTAAGTTTGATAAGGGTAAAGCATTTCATTATGAAGTTGATGAAGTTAAAAAGCAACAGATTAATAATGCACCGGATCTAAAGCAAAAGGTTGAACTTGCAAAAGAATATTCTTCTGATGCAATAAAACAATTTGCTGCTGCGGTTGATACTGCTTACGGAAAATTATATACAAGAGCAGGACATTATTTATCCGGCACAAACAATACTGCAATTTCTCTTACTTCTAGCATAGCAAAAGAAATTTTTGCATATATGCAAGCGAAGTTTCAAAGAGGTGATGGAAAAGGTCATACAAATTGGATTGACGGACAAATGGTTGCAATCGTACCACCCGAATATCAATTCTATTTAGGACAACTCGAAGATTTAAAATATGTAGAATCCGGTCATCAAAAAATGGCAAAAGGTTACATTGGAAAATTGTCGGGTTGGAACATTGTCGTATCTAATAATGTTGCATCAGTAACGGAACAAAACGGCTCAATAAGTTACTATCCGTTATTTGGTATCAAAGGAAAAACTCTTGCAGGCGGTATTTCAAAAAATCTCAACATGAAAGATTATATGCCGGAAAAGAACTTTAATACCCGATACAAAGGATATGGCTTGTATGGTGTCGGTGCACCGAGAGCCGATTTTCTAGGTACGGTAAAAATCAATGCACCGTTAGTATTATCTGCAAATGCCGCATAGTTTTATGCGGTGTTTGCTTATTTGAAAGGATTTTAACAAATGGCTAGAGATGAAATTACAATACAAACTCCAATTATGGATAATACGGAATCAATAGGCATAAGAACAATTACTGCAAAATCCGTAACGGTTGCAAACGGAATTGTTTTAAAAAATGCTATGGCTTGTATGAATAATACTCTATTTATTGTGTTATCAAATACTGCCAATTCTGATTCTGCAATTACATTTAAAAAAGGCGAAAAATACCCAAACACTATGCTTGGTGATTTAAGTCTTTCAGTATCAAGTTCTTCAACTACTGTTTTTCAAGTTCAAGATCCGGCAAGATTTGTTGATGCCAATGGTGACATTAACATAGATTTTGCAAGCGGTTTCACAGGAACAATTTATGCTATCGGTAAAAAAGTAGAATTATAACTTTTTAACATATACGCTGCTATTTATCTTTGAGGGCTGAAATGCCCTCATTCTTTTAAAAGAAAGGTTACAAAATGATTGAAATTAAATTTAAACCCACAGGAAATATCTTTGCACTACCGGATGATGAGGCTATCAGAATCGTAAGAGAGGATAGAGGTAATTATGAGGTTATCAGCGGAAAGATACCGGAAGAAAAGAAACCGAAGGAAAAGAAATCGGTACAAGAATTGGTCGTTGTCGGTGATGATAAGGGCGAAGGCTCAAAAGATGATACCAACAAAGACAAAAACAAAACCCAAGAACAAAACAAAAACCAAAATAAACAAAAAAATCAAAACAAAAAACAGGAAAAAACTGAATAATGACATTAACTTTTCTTGATATTTATAACGAAGTTGCAGGGCAAGCATGGTCTATGTATGACGGTGATGCCGAATCCGTTGATGAAATGGAATCAGCATTAAAATCTTCTATTAACAAAGCATTGTCTGAATTGTGGTGTTCGTACCCATTCCCTTTTAGAATTAAAAATATGTCCTTTGCGACCAGAGAAGATGTAAACGAGTACGCAACCCCTAACGGCAACATTCTGCGAAAAACAGTATTAGGAAAACAAGTTTACTCCATACGAATTGGAAAAAATTATTTAGAATATCTTGATGAATTTGAAACACTTGAAACAAAATCCGGCATCCCAACCGGATTTTATGTTTCAAATGAAAATATATATTTATACCCTACTCCCGATAATGTTTATACAGTTAATGTTGAATACTTAACTCTTGCAATAGGCGAAGATGATTTTGGAACTGCGGTTTTTTCTTTAGTAAATGATGAAGATACTATTGATATTCCCGAAAAATATGAAAATATTTTTAAAAATGCTTTAATCACAAAATCAATGCTTTATGCTATTGCATCAGAAAGTGATGAAAACTACTCCGGCTATAAAGAACAGTATGAAAGAGCATACAAGATTTTACTTGATTACACTTCGGGATTAAAAAAGGAAAGAAAAGTTTTTTGGTAGGTTATAACTCTAAACTTTTGAAGGCTTTACGATAGTTTTGATTATAGTTACGGTCTGATATAAAGAAGTTTTCTATTGCTTTAATATACTCACCATTTTGTTTTCTTTGGTTGATAAGTTCTAAAGAACAAGCCATATCTGCACATTGAGATAATCTATAATCTTCTTGGTTTACACCTTCTTTGAAACGATAATTTTTTAAATTTTTTGAAAAAGCATTATGCAAAACTCTTGTTAAATAATCTTGTCCTTCATCATAGTAAATAACTATTTCTTCAAATTTACTAAAATAATCGTAATTATCTTTAATCATTTGTTCGATAAAAAGTTCTAATCGTTGTCTTATAACTTTTTTAGAAGAACAAAATTTTTTGTCACATACAAAAGTTTTGTGTTTTAATTTTACTTTACGCATAAATTGAAAGAATTGGTAAAATAATTTTCTTCTCAAATTCATATTTAAGCTATCGTAAGGTTTTTGTTCTCTGATAAGTGGCATTGCATGAATAGGAAACCCAAATTTTACACCGTTTTCAAAGAAAAAATTTTGTAAGTTTTCAATATCTTCTTTTATAGATATAGATTTATCGTGAAATAAAAAAGATACTATATATAAATCTTTTAAATTTTTATCTTGAGAATTATTAGTTTCAAAAAATCCCGATTCGTCTATAAAGATACCTAATTCACTCATCTTCCACCCATAAATATTAAAAATGGCGAGGAATTCCTCGCCTGTGACAGACCATGTATTTCAAAGAATACCCTAGTCTATTAACATTATAGCAAACTAAATTATTAAATACAAGTCCTATAAGAGCAAAAACAGTCATGGCAACAAAAATTTCTTCTTTAAAATGTAATAAGTTTGGTGGCATCAGAAGAATAAATGCTACATTTGCAAGCGAATTAATTTCTGCATCTGATTTACAAAATGTAGAATTATTTAACACAGGAATTAATAGCGGTGTCGGAATTAGGACTGCAAAAGGTAATATATCCGTTTGTAATTTAATTCCTTCAACGCAAAGAATAATCAATATTTTTGAGAGTGTTCAAAACAATAATACTTACTTTTTTGTTCATACTGAAGATAGTCAAAGAGGAAAAATTTACTTATTAGATGTTGAACACAACACTCTTACACAAAAAGTAACAAATTTAACCTTAACCGGAAATTCTTGCGGATTAGATATTGCACAGGGTTGGTCGGATTTATTTGTATTTTCAAATGGTGAAAATCTTTTAAGTATAGAGATTGGTGCTAATCCCGAAGTTGTTGTAATGAATTTGCAAGATATGGAAGGTCGTACAGTTAAGGGTTTAGGACTTGTTAATTACAATAACAGGCTTTGGATATTTAACAATAATATTCTTTGGTATTCAGTTCAAGAAAACATATACGATTTTTCAACTTCTGATGCACAAGTTTCTACTTCTTCCGGTTTTATTGAGTATGTAAAAAACATTACTGCAATAATCCCATATTTAGGAAGTTTGGCAATATTCTTTAAAAACAGTTCTATACTTTTATCGGGCGAATATCCTTATACACAATCTGATGAAAGTCCTGGCGGTTGTGCAAGTTATAACGCATTGGTCTTTCATGGTACGGAATTGTATTTTTATGATGATACTAAAAAAGGTGTTTTCTCTTTTAATCAGATAGTCACAGGCGATAAAACTTTGGGTGATAATATCGCATTAGATATACAAGAGGAATTGTGTTTTATTGATCCGAGCCGTCTTAATGAGATTAGAGCATTATCTATTGTTTTATCGGATAGAAACGAAATTTGGTTTTTGATTCCTACAACTGAACCTGATGTAAAAACAATAATGATTTTTGATTATATCCATAAAGAATGGGTAAAGCGAAAATGTCCTGATGTTACTTGTTTTAATATCATCAACAATACTCTTTATTCCGGTGGTGAAAACGGCAATATTTACGAAGAATACAAAACTGATACCTTTAATGGTGAATTTATCCGAAGTTTTTATAAATGCACTCCGCTTAATTTGGGTGTTGATAATACTTTAAAAATTTTATACTTCCCCCCAAGAGTAACGATTGATATGACATATTCAAGTGATTTTTGGGTGAGATACATAAAAAACTATGATACTTTCAAAGCACCGAAAGTTAAGCAGATAAAAATAAAAACAATGAAAAATGCTCTATATTTTGATGTAGGGCATTGGGATAGCACATACTTCCCATTAAAAGAATTAAACTCAATATACAAATTACCTTCTGCAACATTTAAAACACTTGAAATACAGTTATACACTTATGCAAGCGGTGAAGGGTTTTGTATTAAAAATATTGAGTTCAGTAAAATAAAGGTCAAGCAGATTTGATACAAATACTTATTCCTTCTGACAAAGAGTTCAACTATCAAGAGTGTAAAAAACTTTTTGAAGATAACCAAAATTTATTAGAGGATTTTTATTCTTTTGATAAAGTTATTACAAATACATTCTTTTATTCCTTTCGTAAAAACGGTGTTCATGTAGGTTGCATTTATTTCTATGAAATAGACGGCAACCTATATGTCAATGCCGTTGCTTATAGGAAAACTCATTTACTCAATATGGAGTGTTTTAAAAAATCTTTGTCTTGGTGGAATTGTGATATTTACGCAAAAACACATCACAAAACTGCTATTTACACTATTTTGAAGTGTGGTTTTAAGAAAATAAAAGACGATTTATATATTTATAAACAATAAAAAGGAAGGTCAAAATGGGTGGTGGCTCTAGTTCTAAATCTAGTACAAGTTCTAAAACGACATATAGCAAAACTACAACAAGCAATCCGTATGTTACTTCAGTTACCGATAATAACGGAACGACAACAACTTTAAAAGACGGAACTGCGTATAAAAGTATTTATGACTATATGAACAAAAATATGGATTCTTTATTGGAAGAATACCGGAATCCGAATATAAATTCTGCAACAAATCAAGCATTATTGCAGAATTACACTAGGACTTTAAACGAAGAAAGCAGAAAAGCATTAGAAAACAGTATTATTAATCCTCTTGCAGAAAGGAATATGTTGAGGTCGAGTGCTGCAACAAATCTTTATTCTGATTTATCAAAAAATATGAGTGATAATATCGCAAACTATACGGCTCAACTTCTTGCCAATAGTCAGCAAAACACAGGCGATATGATAACTTTACTTACTAATGCTTACTTGCAAGGTCAAAATGCCGTTAATGGTAATCAAGCATTATCACTTTCAACGAGTAGCGGAAATGCTACAACAAACGGCACAGGAAGTACAAAATCTTATTCTTATGGAATGTAATATATGGAAAACGAATTAGTCAGAGCAATAATAGATAGAAAAATAAGAGAAGGGGTAAATGCAAGATTGTTACAACAACAGGCTCAACATTCTAACTCAAATATTCTTGATAGAATAAAGGGTATTGGAAACAGGCTTGATAATGTTGGCGGTGGGTTTTCTGCCGTTGGTGATTATTTGAGTAATAATACGGCATTGAGTGGTTTGGGTGCAAAAAGTCAAGCCATTGGCAGTACATTACAAAATGGTGCTAGTGCTATACAAAATGCAATAACTCCTGTCGCAAGCGGTATCGGTGCTAGTGCTTTATCGAGTGGTGCAGGGGTAAATGCAAGTGCTGCCGGTGGTGCGGTTGGTGGTGCTGCTATGAGTAATCCTGCTACGGCTTTAGTCGCTTTAGGTGCTATGGCTTTAAATGGTGCAAACAGGAAAAGAGCCGAAAAGACAGGACAACAAACGGAACAACTTGCAAATAACCAAATGGAAATTGCAAAGAATAATCTTAGCCAAGTTCCTCAAACTGTCTTAACTCCCGAAGTGGTTTCAAGTCCTCAAACTTTACCTAATCCGCAAGAGATACAAACTCCGCAGAACAATATAAGCCAAAATACATTTACCCCGCCCGAAGAAATTAATAAATCTGCTTTTAGCGGTGTTGCTAAAGGTCTTGATGATTTCTTGACAGGATATAGAGAAAATAAAACACAGGGTTTTGATTGGAATAATCTGCAAAAAGACGATACAAAAAGCAAAATGCAAAGGTTTGGCGAAGGTATCGGAACTATTGCAAGAGTATCTCAAAATCCGATAGTACAGGGTTTAGTGGCAGGAGGATTGTCCGGTATATTTTCGGGTGATCCTTTGTATGGGCTTTCAAGCGGATATAAATATGCAAATAGCAAGTATAAAGCGAATTTGTATAAAGATATTTTGGCTCAACAGGGAATCAATGTCGGAAACAATAACGGAATTATTGATGCCAATGATTTATCAAAAATCTTAACTGCTAGCAAATATCAAAAAGACTATATGACGAGAAAAGACTACGATAGATTTAGGCTTGATAACGGTCAGATAAGTATTGATGAATATAACTCGCTAATCAGCAATCCCGATTATAACGGTGATGAAATCCTTAATGTCACAGGCTTGGAACAAATTGCAAAAGCCGGAAAATATGCACAGGAAAATAAGGAATCTCGTAATAAAAATTATTGGCGAAATCAAAACAAAGGTCAAAATATTGTTCGTGTTCAATATGACGAAAAACCCGAATCGCATAATTACACTCATGTTATTTACGATAACGGAAAACCCGAAAGCAAAAGTACGACCTATGTTAAGTATGAGAATAAACCTACTTATACTCCGCCAAAAACTATTACAAAACCTACTGCGAAAACTCAACAAACTCCTAAACCTACAAATAATAAGGATAGTAGCGAGAGAGTGCAAGTAAAATCACCTGACGGCAAAGTTGGTACAATTCCTAAAAACAATCTTATTGAGGCTCTAAAGGAAGGATATAAATTAATCAGAAATGGAAAGGGGTAAATATATATGTCCTCAAACAATCTCGGCTTTGAAGTGGAAAGCAAGTTTGGTTTTATTGAAGATAAAAATATCAATAAGTTTGATTTTGTGGAAGATACTCCTAATAACAAATTCGATTTTCAACCGGACAATATTCCTAGTGAAAAACCAAAAGTATTGGAAGGAAAAATTGAATACAACAAAACCTTAACCCCTTATGATGCTATCCAAAACGACAATACTTTAACCAAAGAGGAAAAAGTCGCAAAGATTAAGGAAATTGGTGAGGCAGAAAGAAAACGCATTGATAGGGAATATCGTATCAATATGGCTAAACTGTATGGCGGTGCTGCGTTAGAAATAGGTAGTGCCGCAATACCGTTTGGTGGTGCGGCTAGGGTTGGCGGTGCTTTGGCTTTAAAAGTTGCTAAACCTGCTTTTTCTCAAATTGCGAAAAAAGTTGTTGCTAAAAATATCGGAAGTGGAATTGGCTCTGGTCTTGCTAGTGGTGCGGTCTTTGGTTTGGGCGAAGGTCTAATGGAAAACAAAGACTTAAAAGGTATCGGGGAATCAACCGTTAAGGGAACTATTGACGGTGGTTTGTTTGGTGGTGCAATAGGTGGTGTTGCCGGAAAAATTGCAACAAAATTTGGCAGAACAAAAGATGTCATAGAAAAATCAAAAAGCAGAATCCCTCTATCAAGAAATCAAGTTGAAGATGCCGTAAGGAATTTAGTACATCAAAGAAGGGCAAATATTGATTCTGCTAAATTTGATGCCGTTTCTAAAATCAATAACCTTATATCTGAAGTTGATAAAACGGCAAAAGAATTAAAAGTTAATCCGAAAAATTTGAGAGAAGTTTTAACTTTTCTTCGTGAAAATAAGGGTTTACCTACAAAGAATTTTAATAGACAGGATTTGATAAAACTTTTTAACAGTCTTGATTTTAACCAAAGAATGAAACTGAAAGAATTGGCTCAAAAACATTTTGAAGATATGGAAGTTTTTTGGAATAATTTGGCTGATGTTAAGGGTATAAAAAGCGGTGTAAATCCGTATGACTATATTACTCACATGTGGGAACTTGACGATCCAATGAACATTTTTTCTGAAGGTGTTGAACAGGCGGTCAAAGATTATTTAAGAACAAAATCACAATTTGAACTTAGGCGAATAATTCCTACATACAAAAAGGGTATTGAGGAAGGTTTGTATATTCCGTCTGCTACGGCTGAAAACGGATATAGGCATATAAATTTAAGACCGAAAACTTTGGATTATGCTGAAATTCAAAAAACTCACGCAGACCAATTAATAGAATCGGCTGAAAACACAAGATTTTTAAAAGAGATTTCTAAACTTGTAAAGAATAATCAACAGTATTCAAAGCAAATATACAAAGTTGCTGATTTAGTTTTAAAACCAAAAGATGAAAAAATTGTAGAAAATTTTGGTACAAAATTATTCAAAAAAATCGGCTCTGCTTATGATACAGTCAATAACTTTGCAAAAGGTTGTAAATTCCTATTTAACGGTATGCACGCAGTTGCTTTAACGGAAAGTGCTGCTGCTCACGAAGGTCTTATACCTTTTAGGACTTTTAAGACTTTGGGGAATTTACCAAAAATTATTGACGGTATAAAGAATAATAATTATGAACTTTTCAAAAATACTCCGCTTGCAAAGCAAGCAATAAAAGACGGTGTTCAATTCGGTGCAATATCTGATATTAATATAAAGGAATTTAATACATTTATTGACGGTTTCACAAAACTTGTAAATAAAGTCACTTTGGGAACAGGCAAAATCCTTACTACTCCTTTAAAAACCTATGTTGATATTAATAATAAATTTTTATGGAATTATCTGCATAATACTTATAAACTTCACGCATACGATAGCCTTATAAAAAGGGCATCAAAGAATGGAAAAATAACATTATCGGATAATGTTCGTAAAGATATTGCTCAACTTGTCAATGATACTTTTGGCGGTCAGAATTGGGAAACATTAGGCTTTAAACCAACAACAGTACAAACGGCAAGAAGATTAATGTTATCACCGGATTGGAATATGTCTGCAACACTTCGTCAATCTTTGGCGGTATTTTCAACAAAGACAGGGCAAAAGTTTTTAAATGCGTTTGCTGAATCAAGTGGTTTTGGCTCTGCCGTTAGAGAGATTTCAAGAAAAGTCGGTCTATCTTCTTTTACTAATGATGTTGAAGGTGCCGGAATTAGAGGTAAACTTGCAAGAGGGTATTTTATGACTTTCTTAATCCAAACTGCAATTTACTCTAATATCATTAATGCTATAAATCGGCAAATTGATTTTAAGAATAATCCCGACAAATATTCTGACGGCATAAATTATTCTTCTTATTCTAATAATCGTTTTACCGAAAGAGATAATGTTGGTAAAAAGGTTGTAGAAACTATCTTTACCCGACCTTATGTCGGGAATGACGAAAAGGGTAGAGAAATTTATGCCCGAATTGGTAAACAGGCTTTGGAAGTACCCGAATTAGTTGAGGATTTACCGAATAGTGCAATAAGAAAACTTGCAAGTAAATCCGCACCTTTAATAAATCCGGTTGTTACAAAATTGGCTGATGATTATACGGATAATTGGAATAAGGCGAGTATAAAAGATAGGTACAAAGATACTTTTACCCCATTTACTGTATCGGGAAGTAAAAAAGGTTTTCATCCAATGAACATTTTTTACTCCACTTCAAAAGGTCTTAATTACTTTCAAGCACACTCATATATCAAAGAAAAACTGCTAGAGGGTGATATTAAGGCTATTGAACAATTTAAGCCGAAAGTAAAAGCAAACGGAATTAATTACAAAAAACTTATGAAACGAATTGAATATGAGATAAGAAAGGGAAACTATGAGTATTGAAGAAATTGAATACGGAAGTTTAGCAAGTTCAACTCTGCTAAACAATAACTTCAAAGATTTGCAAAATCAAATAACGGCATTAAGTCTGAGGATTTCTGCAAACGCATCAAATTTAGCTACAAATACAAGCGATATTGCTGATTTAGCAAGTCGTGTTTCTGCATTGGAAGGTAATACATAATGGACTATATAACAATAATAAAAGGTGATGATACAAATTTTCTCGAAGATCAATTTGTTGTCGTTAATTTTAATACAAGTATTGATTTAAGCGGTTTTACGGCTACATTTACTTTGGGTGATGTTACCCTTACCTATGGGAATTTAAGCGGAAAAACTTTTGAGATTATTTTATCCAATGAGATAACTTCAAACCTAAAAATCGGAAAACAGTATGGGGAATTAAAACTCATTGATAACCATAACCGGATTCGTACCGTTAGTTCTATAATACCTTTTATCGTTAAAAAAGGTGTTGATGAAACTATAACCTTTGTAAACAGTTCATTGAATGTTTCAATGAATATTAATGACACAGTTATTGATATTTATGTCGAAACTTCGGGCATTTCAAAAACTGAAGCACAAAGAATTATGGCAAATTGTCGTGATGCAGAGCAAGCAGCTTCAAATTATTCTAATACGGCTCAAAATGCTATGATTTCGGTTAATCAAAGTTTAGATAAGTTTTATTCTGACTATGAAACAATATCCGATTTAATGGATGATTCTATCACTACATTTAATCAGAATGTTTCTAGTATTGAACAATTAAGTGCTACGAAAATGTCAAATATAGAACAACTTACTGATGATGAACTTGATAGCATTGAAGAATTAGCCTCTACAAAAGTCGCTAATATTCAACAAATTAGTAGTGAAAAAGTATCTTTAATTGAACAAACGGCAACGGAAAAACTTGCTTATGCTACGGAACAGGCTGATAGAGCAGAAGAAAGTGCCGAATATGTTGAAGATGCTCTAGCGAACGCATCCGATTCTGACTTGTCAAAATTATCTGCTACCGGACTTGATAAAATAAATCAATCAAAAGGTTTGGAAACAGGCTCGGTATCAAATTATGAGGGTGTTTATAACAAAATACTTGAATACAAAAATAATGCCATTTCAACAGGGGTTGATGTTCTTGAACAAAATTACACTCTTAGCATGAATTACGGCATAATTGATGTTGATTTGGTTGTTAGAAGTGACGGTATTACAAGCGGTTTATATGACACAAATAATTATATTTTAGTTAATAATGTCAATATTCCGAATATTGCACAACTTGATTTTAATATCCATATTGAAACTATTTTAAGAAGTGGTTTTAATCAATATACATCAACTATTGGTGCAACAACTACAAATGCCTTAATGTTGCAACTTCAACCTAGCGGTCAATTAATGGCATATATGTATGCAAATGACAACAGTACAAAGATGTTACAATCATCAACAATAACCGGAATGAGTGTTGGTGATAGGTTAATTATTGATATTGGTTTTAATTCCGAAGATAGTTTTTACATTAAAGGCTCTTGTAATGGTGTTGAAGTCAAAGCAACTGAAAACATTAATACGGCTTGGATAAGAGAGGCTGTAACTGCTTTTTGGTACGGTAAATGTTCTTGGTCTAGTAGTTGTTATATGGAAGTCGATTTACTTCATTCTTACTTCGATATTGACGGAACTAGAGTAAGGGCATTAATGCAAATTCCTTATTCTTTATCTGCGACAGGCTCAAAAATAACTACTTCAGATTATTGGCAATTTGTTTATGAACTTTATCAGAAAAATGGCGTTGCTCACTATTTTACGATTGATGAAACTAATAATACCTTCAGTTTACCAATGGGTGAAATTTATGGAATGATAAACAAAAAGGCAGATATTGATTTAAGTAATGCAAATCCTACAACGGAATTTGTAAAATCAATGCTTAATGCTATTGCACCTGATACTACGGCAATCGAGAATATATCTTCAGTTGCTACATCAAGTTATTACGCATATACGGCACCATGTTCGGGGTGGTATGTTCTTACGGCTGATGCAAGCGATAGAAGGTATTTGTATCTTAACGGAACTCAAACCCCTTATAGTATTGGTGGAACAGGGCAACCTTCCGTTTCAGTATATCTTGCCGAAGGTGATAGAGTGTATTGGTCGGGTAATATGAGTACCGTTTATTCTCATAAATTCTTACCGTCAAAAGGTTGTCATCATCAGAAATCAACTTCTTCTATTATTGATGATTTAATACTTGGTTAATTATATTTACCCCTACCCCAAGAAAGGACTTTTATATGAGAGAGATTATTAAGTATGTCACATTTGATGTGACACCTATTGTTTGCGTTCGTGTAATTGAGCCGACTGATACGGCTGAGATTAAAAGAGAAAAGAAAAAATATCCTTTTAAACTCCATAATGATGTTCCGATACATATTATTACGAATAAAAGGATTATTTCTTTTACCATACCGAAAAAATATATTTGGAATGGTGCGGATATTCCTAGAATATTTTGGCGAATTGTCGGAAGTAAAACCGATAATGCGTTTTTAATTGCCTCAATGGTACACGATTATTTATTGGATAACAAAAAGGATATTATGGCTTACGCAAAAATGCCAATGCCGGATTATAGACGATTGACAAGTTTAGCCTTTAGAGAAGTCCTTAAAAACTCCGGTGAGAATGTTATCAAATCTAATGTAATGGCTTGGTGCGTTGATGTCTTTCAGATATGCCATAGAAAGAGTTGGCAAGTATGACAATAAGTATGGAATTTATGCTCGTTATTGTGGTTAATGTTCTTTCTGCCGGAATATTTATCGGTGGTTTGGCTATGAGTATCAAGTTCATTGAGAAACAAATAAAACGGCTAGAAGATAAACAGGACAAGCACAATAACTTAATTGAAAGAATGGTAAAAGTCGAAGAAAGCACAAAATCGGCTCATAAACGGCTTGATTGTATTGAAGGTAAAAAGCGGTGAAATATACCCTATTAGAAAAACAACAAGAATTTTTTAATATTCCACATAACAACTCCCTTGATGTAGTCATATATCAAGGGGGTTATGGTAGTGGCAAAACTTGGTGCGGTTCTCTTTTAGGTCTGATGCTTGCTAGAAAATATGCCGGAAGCAAAGGTCTTGTTTGTGCAAAAGAGTATGTTTTGGTGCGTGATACGACATTAGAATCGTATTTTTCACATCTTGAAAATATGGGATATGTTGCCGGAAAACACTATACTTTTAATAAAATTGAAAAGAAAATGACTTTTAATAACGGCTCTGAAATCCTTTTTAAAGGTGTTGATAACCCCGAAAAAATCAAGTCATTAAATCTACATTGGGCAGAGATAGAGGAAGCCTCTCAAATATCCGATTCCGCTTTTAAGCAGTTAATAGGTCGTTTGAGAAACACGAATGTAAAACCGTCTTGGGGTAATTTTAGGTATAGACTTTTCGGACATACTAACCCACAAGCCAATAAAGGTTGGATATACAAAAGGTTTGTTGAGAACAATAAAGAAAATTATCGGCTTATTATTGCACCTACTTCTAATAATATTTATTTACCCGAACATTATTTAGAGAGTATGCAAGAGGATTTCGATCCCGAATATTATCGTATAAATGTTCTTGGTGAATTTGGCAATTATTCTTCCGGTCTTGTTGTCAAAAACTTTACTGACGAGAATATCAAAACACTTCGCTATAATCCTAATTTACCTCTACACTTAACTTGCGACTTCAATGTTGATCCTATGTGTTGGTGCTTGGCTCACAAAGACGATAAAAATATTTACTTCTTTGATGAACTCACGATTGAGAACACTACTACTCAACACGCAATCGAAGAATTTTTACGCAGATACCCCAATCACAAAGGGGATATTGTTATAAACGGTGATGCTAGTGGTGATAATCGTTCTTCTCAATCGGAATTTACTAACTATATGATTATAAAACGAGCATTAGAAGGACATGGTTACAAACCAAAAATTCATTTGAGAGATTTTAACCCGCCTATTTTACGCAGAATACAAGCCTTTAACGCAAAGGTACGCAACTCAAAAGGTGATGTTTGTTTGTTTATTGATAAAAGGTGCAAGTGGTTATTACACAATGTTTATAACCTATCTTTCAAAGAAGGTACATCAATAGTTGATATACCTTCGCAAAAGCAAATCAAAAACGACCACGATTTAAAATTCCTAGAACACCCCTTTGATGCTGCATCATATTTAGTTGATTATTACTTCCCGATTAAATAA
This sequence comes from bacterium, assembly GCA_017470815.1. Lineage (GTDB taxonomy): Bacteria > Cyanobacteriota > Vampirovibrionia > Gastranaerophilales > Gastranaerophilaceae > Zag111. Next base: position 32,745 of record JAFUXT010000063.1, read on the forward strand.
TATCTTGTATTACATCAAGTCTTGGAGTGATTCACAATTAGTGTGAAAGGAGATTTGTATATGACTACTGTTGAGCCAATTAGAAACAAAAAAGATATTGAAAAGGTCGAAAAATATCTTTTAAAAACAAGCAAAAGAGATTATATGTTATTTGTTATAGGAATTAATTGCGGATTAAGGATTTCTGATATTCTGGCACTTGATGTTGGTGATGTCCGTAATAAAACCTATATCCAAATAGTAGAAAAGAAAACAGGCAAATTTAAGAAGTTTCCTATTAACTCTAAACTAAAACCTCTTATTGCTGAATTTGTTAAGGGCAGACGAGATAAAGAGCCGTTATTCTTATCTCATTGGGGTAACAGGATAAACCGGATTAACGCATATTATATAATTCGTGATGCTTGTAAATCCGCAGGACTTGATGAAAATATCGGAACTCACACAATGAGAAAAACTTTCGGGTATCATCATTACAAGAAATATAACAATATTGCTTTATTACAAAGAATTTTCAATCATTCTTCACCGCAAATTACATTGAGATATATTTGCATTGAGCAAGACGAAATTGATGATTCTTATAACAACTTTATTTTATAACCTCTAAACCCCAATAATAGCAAGTTTGCATTACTTTTTATTTAGATTACTCTTTAACCAAAAAGTAATTTAATCAGTTAAAAAAACCTTTCAAAGTATTATAAAACTTGAACAAAAAGTTTTTTGCTACTATTTACAAAAAGTAATTTAACAAATAATTTTTCATACATCAATCGGTAGATTGTCTAGTTTTTTCAAGCAAAAAAAATTAGATTACAAAATGGTTAAAATGTAATCTGACAAAGGCTTTGAAAGGTAGATAATGTATAAACATAGAGCAACAATGACCGATAGGCGATATAAAATATTAAAACTGATTGCAAAAGGGTATAACAACAAACAAATTGCTAGAAAATTGGGTTTGACATTATCTAATACTGCTTTTCAAAAATGGCGGTTATATTGTTTTCTAGGTGATATTCATACAGTCATAGATGCCGTCTATATGGGCTTGCAGAAAGGCTATTTAGAAGAAGTAGAACTATCTGAAGCAATAAGAGAGGAAATTTATGAATCAGAAAATGCAAAACAAATGTATGGTTACACTTAAAAAAGATGATTTTGAACCTATAAAAACATATAGAATAAATGAAAGATTATTTTATATGCTTGAAAAGAATTTAGAAAAATATCGTTCTATTTCACCCAAAGCAAGAAAAATAAAATGCGTTGAAACCGGACAAATTTTTGATAGTGCAAGAAAAGCAAGCGAATGGGTAGAATTTGCGTTAGAAATAAATTATTGCGATTTTAATTTAATCAAAGCTGCCTGCCGAAGAACAAATGGTGCTTCTTATGGCTATCATTGGGAATTTGTAAAAGATTAAATATAAATTTTAATTATAAATAACTGTTTTTTACTTCTCACAACCCTGTGAGAAGTTTTTATATGTTGCATTTACTCAAAAAAAGAAAGGATTTACACTATGAATAGAATTATTATTCATTGGACTGGGGGTAAATATGCCCCCAATTTGACGGATTTAGAACACTATCACTTTGTTGTAGGTGGTAGCGGAAAAGTTCATAACGGCAAATACAAACCGGAAGATAACGAGAACTGTAATGACGGCAAATATGCTCAACATTGTGGCGGTGGTAACACAGGCTCAATCGGTATTGCTATGGCTTGTATGTATGGTTTCAAAGATGCCAAAAATGTCGGCAATTATCCTATGACAATGGCACAATTTGAGGCTTGTATAAAGAAAGTTGCTGAATTATGCCGAGAATATAATATTTTGGTTACACCCCAAACAGTATTAACGCATTATGAGTTCGGACAAAAGCACCCTAAAACGACTTCATACGGAAAAATAGATATTATTTACCTACCCCCATTTTCGCACGTGCGAAAAGATGAAGTCGGTGATTTTATCAGAAAACAAGTGAAATTAAATTTAGATAGAATAAGGTAGGGAAATATGCACCGTAGTATTAATAAAAGGAGTTACGATATGGAATTTGTCGAGCCAATTAGAGATAAAAAGAAAATAGAGTTGGTAAAATCTATTTTAAGAAAAAACGGAACAAGAGATTACCTCTTGTTCCTAATGGGTATTAATAGCGGTTTGAGAATATCAGATATTTTAAACCTCAAAGTATCTGATGTTCTTAATAAACAGTATATTGATATAAAAGAGCAAAAAACAGGCAAGAGTAAAAAATTCCCTATTACTGATTCTTTCAAACAACCATTAAAAGAATTTATTATAGGAAGAAAGCCGGAAGAATGGTTATTTTGCAGTAAAAGAAGTGAAAAGGCTATAACTCGAATACAAGCATATAGAATTATAAGCCAAGCCTGTCAAGAGGCAGGTATAACCACTAGAATCGGCACTCACACTTTAAGAAAGACTTTTGGGTATCACTTTTACCAAGAGAAAAAAGATATTGCATTATTGCAAAGTATTCTTAACCATTCCGCACCTTCAGTTACCCTACGATACATTGGAATTAATCAAGACATAATTGATGCAAATTTAAAATCGTTTTCTTTGTAAGGGGTAAATATAGGTTTGGAAATTTAACTTTTTTCTACTCCACTTGTTGAAATACTTTATCCACGCATATTTAAGATATAAAAACACATATCCAATATGTTACCTTCTATGTAACACAATTTTAATTGTGTAACATTATATATATCGACATTTTTTGAAAAATCTTTAATATTTTTGGCAAAATTGTTACAATTCAACTTAAATTGTTACATTAGATATATAAAATATATAATTATTTAATTTATTTTTTCTAAAAATTTTTAAATTTATCCCTAAAACATACAAAAATATCCAATATGTTACATAGTATGTAACTTAATTAAAATTGTGTTACCAAAAACACTAGAAAACATACGGAACAGTAAAGGAAATGGGATTCTCTGACTTTTGGTTACAATCAAATAGTGGCGAAAAGATTAGCCTAGATAATTTAAAGGAACTTAAAAAAAGTGACCTGCAAAATAACGCTGCTTTAATAAGAATTTTTAATATATTTGATACCCAAAATGCAGACGGTACAAAAGGTGCTGACGGAGTTTTAAATAAAGAAGAATTAACCTCTCTTTTTAATACAATGTCTAGTGCTGCTAAATTAAAGGGTAATGCTTCAATTTTTGAAGTTGATGAGGCTGAAGATTATATAAACACAACACAAACTTCCGAAGGTCAAACTTTAAAAGAGTTAGGTGTAAAAGCATCTGATTTATTTAATTTTATAAGTGCATTAGTGCCAAAAAATGAAAATAATACAACACAAGTTCAAAGCGGTGCTGAAGCAATACAACAATCATATACCCCCGAAGAAATAGAAGATTTATCCATTCAAACTGTTACTGATGATGTGAGAAAAGCAAGACAAATTTTTAATTCCCAAAATGAGAATCAAGGTGTAGTTAGTGATTTTGTAAATGGCACGAAAGAAACCTTTGATACTGAATTTGCAGCATCAAGAGTTAATCGTTATCTAATGAGAGAAGAATTATGTGCCGATTTATTAGCACAAAGTAAATCTGAAGAAGGATTATCTGAAAAAGAGTATTTAGAGGCAAAAATAAATCTTGCCGTAAGTATGTTACCAAAACTAGAAAATTCTTCTTTAAAAAGTTCTATAATTAAAAATATCCTTTCTTTAGGCTTGTATGAGGGTTTTGGCAATAAGACAAAAGCCGAACAAGAACGCATCGCAGAAGAAATGGAAATCGAATTACTAAAAGATGCCCTGCGTAAACTAAAACCGGAAGATTTAACTTTATTTATTCAAAGAGTTACCGCCATGCCGGATGCTGAATATACTGAAAAAGCAGGACAAGTCGTTGAAAATATGATTAACCAATCTTTGCAAGAAAAGATTAGAGATAATCAAAAACCAATGGCAGATACAAACCAAGTCTTTATAAAACATCAACCTATTCCGGGAAGTATTGAGTATATCGAACAACATAGTGATGCTTATAAAAAAATGACATTTGAAGAAACTTTTGAGGCTGAAAGAGGAGTTCAATACAATCAAGATAATATTATGGATTATGCCGAAAAAGATGCCAAAATGCAGTTTTTATTAGGTATGCACAATAAAAGACAACAAATATATAATATTTTGCATGATGCAACTGTAACTGTTGACGGTAATAATAAACTTGGTGCACCTGATACAAGAGCAATAAAACCATGTGAAGAACAATTAGAATCTGCTATTATTCAAGCATTAAGAAACTTGTATGGTGATGATATTGAAAAAATGCAAGAAGGTCTTAATAAACTTGGTATAAGCAATCTAAAAATTATACAAAGTGGTGATGAAAATGATTTATTACACCCAATGAAATTGGTTTATGATTACGAAAATAGCGATAATCCTAATCCGCTAATTAAAAAAATGGATTTAGGCGGATATGATTTAGTCAATATTGCAAATAAATTACAAAATTATGTAGATACAAATTATGAAAACGCATTAGGTGGAAAAACATTAGAAGAATATGGGCAAGAAGTCAATAGTGCTTATCAAATGGCTTATGGTGCTAGAAATGCTCAACACATGGCAGAGGCATTTGCGGAAAGTCAACAAGAAGGAGTACAAACAGTTAAAACTGTGGTACAAACGGGTGGTATGGTTGTAATGGTTGCAGGGCAATTAGTTCCTGTTGGCGGTCAAATTGCTACGGCTTTAACAATGGGTGGATTGGCGACATCAACATTTGGTAGTGTTGGTGTGTCTGCATTAGAAAACTTTACAAAGGCAGGTGGAGCAACTGAAGAAGATAAGCAAGAAATGTTAAAAGAATTAGGTGTAAGTTTAGCATTAGTAAGTTCCGGTATGGGGATAGGTAAAACTTCCGAAGCCGCATTTAGAGCATTAGTAATTAGAAATTGTCCTAAATTATTAGCATTTGCAAGTGAAGTTGGCATAGATGCAACAATGAGTTTAGTCGCAGATTACGCAATAACAGGACAAATTGATTTATCGGGTGAAGGTATTGCACAATTACAATCTGTATTAGTTGGTATTTTGCATGCAAAGGGCAATTTTAGTTCTTATCTCAATACTCATGCCGGAAATGTCACAACAAAACCAAATGACTTAACTTCAAAACCAAGAATTGATGATTTACCATACGAGAAAACAAATCCTACTTCAAATAAAGTAAGTGATATAGATATAAATACAAGTAAAATAAATGATTTTGACAATCTTGTAGTAGAAGATTTTGACGGAGCACCAACTCCTACAAATGGAAATAATCAAAGTGCTGTTAATGTTTATAGATTGAATAGTAATCCACATGCAAAATTGAAAGAATATTCATATACTACAAGTAGTGGTAAAACTTTCAAATTTATGGCAGCAGAAGGTATAGATGCTAAAAACTTTCAATTTCTTGCTAATCTTGATTTAAGAAGAAGAATTTTAGGTAGTACCGTTCCAAACTTTTCTAAATTTTCAAGTAAGACACAAAACAAATTTGCTCAATTATATAATAGCGATAAGGCAAGACAAAACGAGTTATTAGATTTAGTGAAAAGTTTAAATAAAGATGAAGAAAAATTATTAAGTATTATAAGTAATAAAGATATATTAGATAAAAGATTAGCAGATATTAAAGAATTAAAATCTTATTTTAATAAACAGTATGATTTTTTATTTTTAGGTGGATTGCTTGATATAAAAAATTCTGATCCTGAAAAATTTGAAAGAATAAAATCATCAGGTATATTTGATTTAGTAAAAGAAGGTAAGTTAAGTGCACAATCACTCGGAAGGCTTGGATTAAATGCAGATTTATCACCTGAAATATATAACGATTTAGCATTATTAAAATCCGGTAAAAGCATAGTTCCCGAATTTGCAGAAGGAACGGATTTAAAAACTGCTTTTGAGCAAACTAAACTAGGTGATGCAGTAGAAGTTGGTGGGAAGATGTATCTAAATGACGGAAATAGTCTGATAGAATGGAATATGACAAAAGAAAAATATTTGGAATTATTCCCGCCTGTTCAAAGATTCGCTACGACACAAGGTACTATTGGAGATTGTCACCTAGTACAAACATTAGGTTTAGCGATGCACAATCCAAAAGCGAGAGTTGAATTTTTGCAATCTTTTACCTTAAAAGGTGATGATGTTGTTGTTACAGTAAAAGGATTAGAAGATTATCATGGTAGTGAAACCTTTACAAATGGTAATATTGAACTTCCTAAAAATAATAAACACATTATTGGTTGTAAAGGTCTGCAAATGTATGAACAAACATATGCTCGTGTAGCATTAAGAGAAGGTACTCCTGTCGATTATCCGAATATTGCTTCGGTTGATGATGTAATGCAACGGACTTGTCAGGGGCAAGCTGCACAAACAATGGCTGATGTTTTTGGACAGGGACATTTTATAGACCTTCTTCCTGGACAAAGAATGTTGAAAACTGATAGAGGTATGATTGTAGGAAATACAACACCATACACCGGTGCAAGCATTAATGAAATCCCATATAAAAATCCAAAAGATGGTAAGACATACCGAATTGCTTTAAATAAAATTGATAATGTAAAAACACGAATACAGTTAATAGATAAAGTTTTTAATGATTATCCTAATAAATCGCTGGCACTACGTAATTTAGATTTAGAAACAACTGAAGAACTATTGAAACAATATGTAAATGATACAAATTACTTATTCTCATTTGGTACTATATCCAAAACAGGATCAGTCGCAGAAAGCAATTTGTTACCAGAATATAATTTAGTTTCTGATCATGCTTATTCAATTTTGGGTTATGATGAAAGTACAAAAATGGTAAAAATTGGTAATCCTCATTCTTATGGTCAAGTTACTGAAATTCCATTAGAAACTTTACATCAATACATACAACACATAGATTTTCTTAAATTATAAAGGAGTTTTTATGAAATACTCACAAGATTTAGTACAAAGAAGTCAAGAAATAGTACAAAAAGTAAAAGAGGCTGAAAAATTAAACAAGCCAATAGAACATCTTGTAAGAGAACAAATTGCGATAATGGAATGTCAAAAAGACGAATTTATTAAGCAAGCAGACAATCTTGGTTTAGACGATTTAGGTAAAGCAAGAGTAGAAATACAAATATACTCGAATCTAAAGTTTTGGGCGAAGAAAATCGGCTTGCCTGTTGATAAATATGATGAATTAATAAAACAAGTACAATCAAGAATTTTAGGTTAATTACCAAGCCTTTTTTCTAATTCTTCAACGGACAAAATTGTTGTGCTAGAATTATA
>JAFUXT010000064.1 GCA_017470815.1 bacterium
GCCCCTGGAGATACCATAAGACTTACTTTGACTGACGGTAAAATAACTTTTGAAAAAGCACCTAAAAGACGCGCTGCAAAGAAAGAAAAAGCCGCAGAAGAAAAACCGATTGAAATTGTTGAAGAAACAATGGATGATTATATCACTAAGGGCGAGTAATTCGCCCTTTTTATATTAAGATTTCTTAATGTTTTCTGCTAAAAGTAGCAAATTTTTATTTTAAGTTTTTTGTAATATTGACGGTTTCGAAACAAGGGGTACATGTATGCAAATTTATTCGATTAACGGATATGATTCAGGACTCAAGGGCACTGCGTTTTCTTTGCATGCCAAAAATACAAAATCAATTCAGGCAAAAAATAATGTTTATCAGATTAGTTTTGGACATCGAAATATCCATCAAATCGCTGAATTTACTCCGGAATGTACAGGAACCGGATTACCCGAGATGGCGCAGGGCGGAGAAGGTGTAGTAGGTTTTGAACTTGGAGAAAGCCTTAACAAATATGAAAAAGTAGGCGGGAAACCTGTTGATGACCGTAAATTTTTCCCTATTTGGAATCACGCAAACCCAAAAGGCGGGCATAAATTTCTTATTCACAAAGGTATAAAAACAGAGGATTTACCGGATACTATGCCTGCGAAAGCATTTATATCGGGAGAAATCGGACAAACAAAAGAAGATATTGCGCGGATTTTAAAAATTTCCCCAGAGTATATTGACTATGTAGTTCAGAGTAAGCCTAACGGTAATGCGCCTGAATCCCTGTCAAAATACAATATTATTGAACCGACGGGAGCAAAAGGTATCATTGAATTTCCGTCATCAGTTACGCTGGGAAAAATGGAACAAGTGCCTTATCAGATTATGAAAGTTTCCGAGCATAACCCGTCTTATGTAAAATTTGGCAAAAAAGAGCATAATTATTTCATTTATACCCCTGAATGGGCAAAAACCGCAAAACCTTATTCTTATGACTGTTGGGGAAATTCCTCTTTTGATGCTGAAATAGTCAATTCAAACGGAATGAGAGCACTTGCGAAAACTCTTGCAGCACAAATGGATACAGATGAATTTGGATATTATAAGCCTGCAAGTTTTGTTGCACACGACAGACCGGCAACGACATTTATGGTACATCTTGCCAATATGTCAGCAAACGGCAATAAAGAAGTTAACGGAATGAAAGCACATAAAGTCGAGCATAACCCGAGTTTTGACTATCAGGGGAGAACATATAACCCTTTCCAGATGATTTCGGTTGTCGGAAACGAAAAGGATATTGAAGCATTAAAAAAACATCCGCAATATTCTGTCGTTGCCAAGGCATACTACAATGGCGGACTTGACTCTCCTGCCCTTTCTGATATAGAAAAGCAGATTGCAAAAACTGTCATTGAGCCTTATGTAGAGCCGTTCAGAGATTATTTCGGCGGATATAATATAACAAAAGTCGGTATTGTTGGTGTAAAAAGAAATCCTAAAAATTTCTCTTTAGGTTCTGTTTCTTGGCATTTTGATTCAGAAATGAAAAGTATGGAAACTCCTGATGCGGCAAAAGGTTTGACAGGAGATTATGCAAGTGTCCCGACTAAACCTGTTGCGAACGGTGTAACCATTGCAAATTTACGCTTTGATGAACGCGATGCTCAATTTGGGCGTGGAGATAACGGATTATCAAAACCTGAAAGCACAAAAGGGTTCACTCCGTTTAAATATGACGGAACAAATGTTGAAGAAGTTTTAAAAGCAAAAGAGAAAAATGCTCGCTGGCTTACAAAACTTATGTGGAAAGCGGGTCAAAAAGGACAAGATTCATTAAACAAACTGTTTTTCAACAAAGCACAAATTGAATCCGGACAAAAGGTTATGGGTTATTTGTCCCCGTTAAAAGATGGAGAAATAATAATCTTTGGGCTCGGGCGTCCTGATACGCAAAAAGGCTTCCCTATTTCAACGGGTTCAGCACTGCACTTTTTCAAACGCACAGATATTCCTCAGGAAATGAAACTGAAGGTAAAATTCCTTTTCGGCGCAGGGAAATGGGGTGAAGGACATCCGCACTATCAGGCAATTGAAAGAGATTGGAAAGAAATCTGTGAACTTGATGGTGGTATTTATAAACACAATTTTGCATATATAGACGGCTTTACACCTAACAGACTCAATGCCTGCACGCATTTTGGCAGTTACACTTCCGAATATGAAATGTTCGGGATAACACCTATTGAAGCAAAAGCAGCAGGTTCACCATCAAGTGTAACGGCAACAGGCGGTTTCTTAGACTATACAAAAGACGGAATAAACGGGTTCACAACAAAAGATGTTGTAATGGGCAAACCTGAAAAATACGGATTATCCTATGCAGATTCGCCTGAAAAACTTGAGAAAGCAAGAATTGAGCATCAGATTCCGCAGGTCAGCGATAATTATAAACGAATGATTGAACTCTATACAAATGACTACGAAGGCTATGTTGAAATGTGCCGTAAAAACCTTGAAGAAAAGGTCGATTGGCATAACAATAGTGCTTATAACAATGGTAAGAGCGCAAACAGGCGCTACCTTGATGCAATTTTTGAATCTGACAAAGGTTGGAAAGGCAGATTCAAGGGTAAAATGCACAAACTTGTCGGTTCATGGGGCGAAATGAAAGATAATCTTGAATCCGCTGTCAAAAATACCAAATCAAGACCTGCAAGAGTTGTACTCGGTTTTGCACTTGCAATGTTTGCCATCGGTTCGGGAATTTATATGTATATACTTAATGACGAATATAAAGCCAAAAAAGCCGATAATATCAACAAAGTTGCTTAAATCCACTCATTGATATCTTTTTTAGTGGGTTCCCAGGTGCATGGTTTAAATTCTCTTGTCTTACAATATCTGCAAAACGGTACAGGTTTTACCATAGTTTTAAGAACCGCCTCATGATTTCTTGCTCTGTAAATGTCAAGATAATCAAATTCGCTGACCTCAAGATTTGTTCCGAAATACTTATTAAAATGTTCAATGTGGGCAATTGTAGGGCAGGTATATAATTTCCCTTTTTTTAGTGTTACACAGTTTTTTATCTGGCAGTAAGAAAATGAATCAGCCCAAAACTGTTTACCTTCCAAATCGAGTTTCCAATTGCCCCAGTTTTTTTCGTTCTCCTCGTTAGTTTTTGTTCCGGTGTATCCGCAAAATACCCCAAATTGTTTTGCTCTCGCATCAATTGTTGCGTAGTCAATTTTCAATCTGTAAAGCGAAACCCAAATCCTTATATCACTTTTTTTACACGCTTCCCAAAAACTGTCAGGCTGGTCGGGTAAGAGTATTCCATTGGTTATAATGATTATTTGAGTATTTGGAAAAAGTTCTCTTGCAATTGGGAAAAATTCCGTTAAATGTGGATGTAAAAGCGGTTCACCGCCTAATAAAAACATTTGTCCCAACTGCGCACCTGTTAATGCCGCAAGTCTTGCCAAATCTGCTCGAAAATTGACGGGATTAAGATAAAATTCTTCCGCTAAAGGGGAAAAATGCGTACATCCCTTACAATTCAGATTACAATGATCCGTAATATGTATATCAATTTTTTCAAGCATATTTGCCATAATGTATTAATCCTTTACTACTTCTAACAATCTATTCCACACTTCATCAATTGTTCCCTGCGCATCAATACTTCTTAAAGCATTTTTGTTTTTATAATATTCAATTAATGGAGCAGTTTCACTGAAGTAAGTTTCAAATCTTGCTTTTGCGGTTTGCTCATTATCATCTTTTCTTTGAGTTAATTCACATCCGCAATGGTCACAAGTATTTTCATTTTTAGGCGGCTTGAATTTTAAATTATAAATTTCTCCGCACTTTGGACAGGAACGGCGATTAACAATTCTTGAAATCAAAATATCCGTATCCGTATCAAAATATATCGCTCTGAAATCAGAAGGATTTGCTCCGTCAATTTCTTCATTAATTTTAGTCAAAAGGTCTGCCTGTTCGACACTTCTCGGGTACCCGTCAAGAATATAACCGTTTTTACAGTCATCCTGTGATAGTCTGTTTTTAATAATTGAACCGACAAGTTCAACAGGAACAAGATGCCCTTTATCTATAAATGACTTTGCTATTTTACCGTTTTCGGTTTCAGCAGAGATTTCCGCTCTCAATAATGACCCCGTATCAATATGCGGAAAACCAAAGTGCTTTGCAAGTCTTGATGTCTGAGTGCCTTTACCGCACGCAGGTGGTCCTAAAAATATCAGTTCTTTTTTCATTTATATAATCCTCTTACTATAAACTCATTTTAGTACAATTTAATCTTATTTCAAATACTTTAAATGAATGTAATTTTAAGATTGAATACATTTTGTTAATTTATGTAACAATATATAAATTATATAAAATTTATATATTTTATAATTTTTTTAATATATATATAAGAGTGCTTAAAGTAAAACAAGAAAGGAGACAACACAATGGTTCATATAACTAATGTTATGTTTCCTCATGTTTCAAACGCACTGCAAAAATTTGGAGCAAGGGTTAAGGGTATAGTACCAAAGAAACCAATTGATAACGGCAATAATAAAAACAAAAATTCATCAAACCCGAATGAAGTTGAACATTCTGATATACAGCCTCAAACACCACAAGAAAAGACAGATGGAGCGGTGAAAAAATTTAATGCTTCTAATGAACAAAGAATAATTGCTGCAACAAATTCATTTGCGGAAATAGATAACGATTGCATGCTGTTGCAGGAATATTGTGCATACAGAAATGCGGATTTTAAAAATACAACTTTTACTCCCGTTTCTGAGGATACAATATCAGGGAAATATCGTGGTAAAGATGTTGAAATAAAATTAACAGACAATAATGACGGAACACAAACTCAGGAAATAAATTTTGAAGATGGCTCAAAAATCAGTTACCTTATATATTCAGAAAACGGAAAAATGGATATTAACGGCGAAGAATTTGAAATGCCTGCAGGAACTATTGTAGAAACAAAAACTGCACAAGGTAAAGTTTTTAGCAAACTTATTCAAACTCCTGATATGGCAAGAACTGTTGTTGAATTACCAATAATGCCTGACAGTGTTCAAGAAATTCTTGACTCATACAATTCTGCCAAAGGAAAACCTCCTGTAATGCCGACTCCTGAATATATGCAGAATTTACTCGGAAGCATGAAAGGCGGATTTAAACCGTTGTCATATTTGTCAGGTGAAACAATCACCCAACCTCAAAGAACACCTGAAAATGAAGTTGCCTATCTTAACAAAAGTATTGCAGAAGGTAAACTTCCGCAGGGAACAACAATTACGGGTGTGAAAGAAGACGGCGGTAAAATTCTTTCTATTTCTGGAGAAAATTGCACATACGAAGTTTGCGGCTCGGAAATGCGTGTACTTGATAATAACGGAGAAGTAAAAATGCTGGCAAAATATGACAGTTCAAGAACTTCTTTAGGTTTATGGGTTGTATCTTATGATAACGGCAAACCAATAAGCGGTGCAAGGTACAGTGCAGGCAATCCTGAGCCGATATACAAAGTTAATTATACTTATCATGACAATGGCACAATCAGTGCAGTTTCAAGTGAGGGAACAAAAACTTTAAAAATCCCGTCTGACGGTGTATATCTTAATATTGACGGCGGTTTGAAATTTGTTTCCAAAGAGCAAACTCATCTTGGCGCAAGATTTGAGAATCAGACACATTTTACTGTATGATTGCAAAATTAACTGCTAATCATCGTCATCATGAGTAAAAAGTTTCATTGCAGGGCATTTGCCAAAATTTTTCAGTATTGCTTTATCAAGTTCTTCAGTGACGACAACTCTGCCATTTACTAAATTTACACTTTCGGTTGTAACTGTGCCCTTTTCTTTATCTTCTTTTGTTTCTTTTGCTTTTGCTTTTGTTTTTATGTGTTCGGCAGTTTTGCTTTTTTCTTCGTTCAGAAAAGTTTTAAGTTGTTTTCGATATTCTTCACTGCCGTACATTGTGCGCATAATATCATTCATAACTATTGCAACGTATTGTTGTTGCGCACTGTTTTGATTGAGTGCAGAAACAAGAGTTGCCGCTTTTTCTATTTCTTCATAAGATTCTTCAAAGTATCTCAATCGTCTTAAGAGTACTGCAAGATTGTAGTGCGCTTCATAACTCATAGGCTGAACTTCTATCGCTTTACAATATTGTATTCCCGCATCATCATATCTGCCTGCAATATGATACGCAATACCCAAATTGTATAGCGTATCGTAACTTTTTGGGGCAATTTTTAAGGACTTTTTATAATTTTCAATGGCTTTTGCAAGATATTTTCTTTGTTTTTCCCAATCTTCATTTTCATAAAGCGATTTTAATCTGTATGTAACGCCGATATTATAATATGCAATCGCTTTATTTGCTTTTGTACTTACTCTGTTATTGAATATATATGGAATGGATAACAATTTGCGCTTTGTTTTGACAATTTTGTTAAATTGGTCGATGGCAATATCAAAGTTTCCGAGTTTTTGGGTAGCAACAATACCATAATTCATTCTTGCTATCATCATTTTAGGGTTATGTTTAAAGGCTTGGGAGTATGAATAAAGTGCGGAATAATAATCTTCGTAGGAAACATATATATTGCCAAGATTATACCAAGCAGTATAGTGTCCGGGGAAAAGTTTCAACCCCTTGTTATAAAATTTTATCGCTTTATTTGTTTTCATTTTACGGTATGCTTCATCTCCTTTGTGAACATAATACATACCTTTTGCACGGTTTATAATATGAGTTTTTATAAATCCCTGATTAAAATATATTGCTGCCGCTATCCCTGCAATTACAAGCAGAGAAAATATTGCGGAAATAAATCTTCTGAAACAGCCTTTTCTCATTAATATAGTCCTATACATTTTTATATTAACTGATATGGCTTAATTTCACATCAACCAAATAATGTAACAAAAATGTTACAAAAAAAACTAAAAAAGCAATTATTACAAAACAAAATTTTTTATATAGGTAAGGTAGGTAAAAAGGTTAATTTATTTTGGAGGTAGTTATGGACAATGTCAGTTCAATACAACCGCTGAACCTTGGCACATTTCAGTATATGCCTATGAGTTCTCCGTTTTCTTGCGACTTTGACAAAATAGATATGACATCTATGGGCTCTTATACAGGCGCAATGGGAATGAGCGGAAGTATATTTAATCCTATGGGAATGGGGTTTGGTGCACCGGCATTTGGTATGGGAATGGGCGGTATGGATAGTTCTTATTTTGATAATATGAAAAATTATCAGCAAAATTGGAACAATTATTATGTTGATTCTCAAAAGATGCAAAGAAACAACGATATAAAACTTAACGGTGCAATGGAAGCCGTACAGGAAACTGCGGCAAATCTAAAAGACAAGATTTTGCAAAATGAGCAGGACCAGGTACCTGAAGCATACAAAAATTACTTAAACGCCGTAAAAAATGCATACGGAGAAGCAAGTGCAGAAGAAATAAACAGCCGTGCATTATCGTTATATACACAAATGAACGGCAAAACATTAGTTCAAGATTTGCGTGAAAACGGTCACAGTTCATTCCTTCAGGGCTTGATACAGTCTGTTACACTGAATACATACAGCAGACGTTCGGCAGAAGATAACATTGCAGATATCACGCACCAATCCGTACCGACAGGTGAAAAAACCGAACAAAATATTGGCAGAATTGCCGGTCTTGGTGTTGTCGGGGCTGCAGCCTACGGTGCAGTAAAAATGCTTGCCGGACACAGTGGTAACATAATGAAAGGTGCAGCAAAATTTCTGACAACAAAAGCAGGATTTGTAGGTGCGGCAGTTGCCGGACTTGTGGCATTAGGTTCTGTTTTAACAAGTAAAATTTCAACCTAAATAATAATTAAAGTGTGAGGTAAAATACAGATAGTGTGTTGTAAAAAAGACCGAAAGTTCAACTATTTTCGGTCTTTTCTATTTATTTTCATATAATCGCAGAGTATCATTTATCAGATTAATCATATCGTTGCGAATAAATTTTGGAGTAATAATTTCGCATAAATCAGCATACCTCATTAATCTGGAAAATAATTTATCCAGCGGTTCTCCGGAATTGCTTATAATTATTTCTCCGTCCTTTTTATCCTGAAGTTTTTCTCCGTCTTTGAGTTTATATATTTTAGCAAGTCTGCCTTTTAATTTGAAAACAACAGTTGTAGGACTTTCGTAGCACGTACTTCTGTTTGGCATAACATTAATTGACAGAATATTTGGCAGTGCTATTTCAATATTTTCTTTTTTAACGATATCATAAACATTTAAGTATGCAGTTTTAACATCATAAGTAATTTCCTTAGGTTTACATTTTGTATGTATGTCCTTATTTCTTTTCAAATATGTGATATCCAAAATAACATTATCATTGCAGTAATTTTTACACTGCAAAATTTGGTCTTTTAAATCCGTATAGAAAAATGAAAAATCTTTTTGGGTACTTAAAAAATTAAATGTATTCTTATTGGAATTACACATCCTTAAAAACAGATTTGCCTTCAGTTTTTCAATATTTCCCGCAATATTTGTATCGGGGAGATTTTTACTTGCTCCGACAATAAGGCTCAATGCTTTCAAATCATTAGTTGAATATTCGACTGAATACAAACTGCTTTCAAGTTTATACTTATGTTTTTCCTTTCTGATTTTTATCCCAAAAACTTTCAGAGCATTTATGTATTTGTTTATTACTACCTGAATCAGATTATTCAGTTTCTTTTCATCATAAACTTTACCGTCTTCAATAATGTCTGTTTTGAAAATATTATAAACGGCATTATAATCTGCTTCATCATTATACAAAAGCATAAGGAATCTGAAGATATTAATACATCCGTTATTAATTTTTAAATTATTATTCTTCAATGTATCCTTCTTTCATATTCTTTAGAATTGCGATAATTTCCTGCCTGTAATTTTCGGGAGAGAGTACTCGGCATTTGTTTGAATGAGATAAAATTCTTTGCATAATTGCAAATTTGTTGCGTGATTTTATTTCAACAATTACATGATTTTCTGTTTCTTCTGTAATTGTTTCTTCATCATTTGGCTCAAACACAGTGTTATCGTCTTTTAAATACTCATATCGTATAATGTATTCGGGAGATTCCAATTTTGGCGAATGAATATTTACACTAACTATTTTGATAATATTAGAAACTAAAAAATCTGAATAATTTTTATATTCGGAATTATATCCCGACAAATAAAGTTTTCCGTTTTTGATGCTCACTTTATCCGCAATGATATCTGTTTCTTTTCTTTTGCCTGAATTTTTTGCATTATATAAAATTGTAATTTCTGTATTACTCTTTGCATATTTCATCAAATCCGATATTAAATCGTAATCAATGTTATTTATCGGAGATAATTTTTTTAATTTTAACTTTAAATCTTCATTTGAAATATATGGAGAAATTTTATCAAAAAATGCATTAAGTTCGAGAAAATCAGATATTTCAATTGATTTTGAAATGGCTTTATATACTTTTATGATACTTTTCACTTGAGAATCGGATATTTTCAGGGTGAAGGGATGTGAATCAATGTAATATTTAACGATTCTGCCTTCATTGATTCTTTTTATTTGGCAGCCTGCCTGCTTTAGAGAATTCATATAAATTCTGATTGTATCGGTCGATACAGTTTCTTTTAAATACTCATTATTTTCAATTTCTTTTTTTATTTCATCATAAGTTTTGGGGCCTTGAACGAGCATGGAAAAAATGAGCATGGCTTTAAACCCACTGAATGACATGAGGTTGTGAGTAATTGTATTTGTCTCCATAAATCGTTTCATAAAATCCCCAAATATCAATATATATATGAAAAAGGCATGCTAATCCCTACACACTAATTTTATATTGTCAAATAAAATTTCGCAAAATATTTACAAGATTTCATTAAATTTTCTTCATTAAGATTTTATAACACGAATTTTGTTTTACTCTATCAAAGGGCATGGTCTATTGTAAAAAAATAATAATTTTTTTTTACTTGTAATCATGGAAAATTAGGTCTAAATTTATATACATAGAAAGCAAGCCGATAAGAAAAAGGCTGCCGGATAGTTTAGGGGGGTGACCTTTGGGATAGGTCATTTTATAAGGTAAGTAACAAAAATAGTGAGTATGAAGAAAGAACAGAGGTGATGGCTAAGTAGTTTGGAAAGGGAAAGAGATAATTGAACGAGATTTTGGAAGATAAGAGATTTAGGGATAAGTTTTAACAAAATAAATAATTATAAAAGATAAATAAAGTTTCATTTTATATATCTGGTTTATTAGGGAGTAAAGTAAAAAACTTTAAGAAGAGAGTAAATAGGATAGTTGTAAACTTCAATATAGTCTGTACCGAAAGTACAGACTTTTTATTTAATAAAAATATGTATTTTCATGCTATAATGTATCTGCCTAAGGAGAAAAATTATGACATTGAGAAACGAAAGAGTCAGAAAAGAACTAATGCGTGATATCTCTGATATTTTGAGAAAAGAAATCAGAGGATTAAAAGGAGTTGTATCTATAGTTGATGTTGAAGTTTCTCACGATAATTCGTTTGCAAGAGTAATATACAGCGTTTTGGGTTCAACAGAAGATATTGAAACAACAAAGGAAGTAATAGAAAAATCTACCCCAAAAATTCGTTATAATGTTGGTAAACAACTTCGCCTGCGCCTTACGCCGGAACTCAAATTTGTTTATACCGACGGTCTTGAACAATCATCAAAAGTTGTTGATTTGCTTAATAAAATTTCAAAAGGGGAAGTGTAATAATTGTTCGGCTTTATCAACATATATAAGCCTGAAAAGATGACATCTTTTGATGTTGTTGCAATTTTGCGCAAAATTACTCACATAAAACAAATTGGTCATAGCGGAACATTAGACCCTTTTGCAACCGGTGTTTTGCCTGTTTGTATAGGTAAATCTACAAGACTAATAGAATATCTTGATGATGACAAAGAATATATCGCAACAGTCAAATTCGGTGCAGATACTGATACTTACGATTTAGAAGGACAAATTCTAAAAACTTATGAAACAAAAATTTCAAAATCTCAACTTGAAATGGTTTTAGATGATTTTAAAGGTGAAATTGAGCAGTATCCGCCAATATATTCCGCAATTAAAGTAAACGGGAAAAAACTTTATGAATACGCGCGAAAAGGACAAGAGGTTGAAATAAAACCGAGAAAAGTTTATATTTCAAAAATTGAAATTCTTGAGTTTGATGAACAAAACCAAATTGCAAAAATTATTATCGGATGCTCAAAAGGAACATATATCCGTTCTATTGCCCATGATGTTGGACAAAAACTTAATTGCGGAGGATATTTGATTGCACTTGAACGAACAAAGGCAGGAAAATTTACGATTGAAAACGCAATAAAACTTGATGATATAAAAAATGAGAATGATATAAATGCACATCTTATCAATCCTATTGATGTGCTTTCAGGCAAAAAATACATTCTTAATGAAAATGAAAAAATAAAAGTAATGCACGGTATAGCGTTAAATCTCAGAGAACAAAAGCAAATTACAGAGTTTTGCGATTCTATTGTATTTCTTGTTTATGGTGGTAAAATAATTGCAGTCGGACAAATTAATGATAAAGAGATAAAAATTAAGAAAGTTTTTGAGGTGTTATGAAAAAGTTAATTATAGTTTTGGGATTATTAATTGGGTGTTCATTAAACGCATTTGGGGCAGAGTGTAAATATACATGCGTCGAACCGTATAATATGAACAACAAATTTTCATCATTTTTCAGTAGTATTTTCGGTCTGAATTATACAAAATCGAAAATATCGGAAGCCGTACTTGAAAAATCTATTAACAAAAATGTAAAAGGTAACAAGTTGAATGTTACTATTAACTCATATAGTGCAAAAGATTTATCAAACGGAATATTCAAATCTGCCAATGTTTCAGGAAAAAATTTAAGTATTGACGGCATTTATTTATCCTATGTTGAATTACAGACTTTGTGCGAATTTAACTATATTGAATACGATAAAAAGGGAAATTTAAAATTTAAAGAAGATTTCCCGATGTCATTTAATATACAGATGTCTAATGATGACTTAAATAAAACGATGCAATCGGAAAAATATAAAAATGTTATCAATAACTTTAACAAAAAGTCATTTGCAGGAATCAGGGTTTCATCAACAGAAGCATCAATAAGAGGTAACAAATTTTATTATACAATCGGTATAAGCATACCTTTTATGAAAGTTCAAAAACTTGCTTTGAGTGCTGATTTAAGTGTTAAAGACGGACAAATTAATTTTGAAAACACAAGACTTACATCTAATTCATTCAACTTTGATTTGAGAAAAGTTAATTCTATTATGCAATATTTAAATCCTCTTGATTTTTCTGTAAATATTCTTGATAATAAAGATGCAAGAATTTTTATAAGAAATGTCGCAATTAAAAATAATGTAATCAATGCAGAAGGTGTAGTCATTATTCCTAAAGATTAAAGGGTGTTTAAAATGGATAAAAATCAAAAAATTCTTTTAATATTTATCGGACTTTGTATGATTTTGGTTTTGGGGGTTGTTGCCTTTAATGTATTTATGCCAAAACCGGAAATCAAACCTGATGATGTCGAAGTTTCAAAACGCAGTACGGTAGAACAGGAACTTCCTTCAGATAAACCCGAAATTAAAACAAAAGAATATGTAAATATCTATTTTATAGGCAAAAACGAGCATAATGAAGAAGTTTATAAAGCGGTAAAACGTCAATACAGTGCAGATGTTGACGGCTCAAAACTGAAGTTCTCTGTATATGCTTTAGTAAACGGTCCAAAACCTGAAGAAAAACAAAAAGGGGTTTACAGTGAAATTCCTCATTCGGCTCAGGTTATAAATATTTCAGAACAACATGACAGAGTTATTGTAAACCTTAATTCTTCGTTTGTAAATGGAGGCGGCGCAGACAGTTTATATAAGAGATTATATCAATTAATCAAAACCGTAAAATTAAACTCAGATTTGCCTGTTTATTTGTATATTGACGGACAAAAAGCAGATGTTGTTGGCGGAGAGGGAATAATTATCAATCAGCCTTTGAGTAATTCATCTTTGGAAAATTAAACAAAATGGAAGAACAAAAAAAAGATTTAGAATACTATTTGAACTTGAATTGGACATTAATAGAGGGACAGGATTTGGATTTTGAGGGAAATCCTTATTGGTATATTGAAATAAAAGAGATTCCAAGTTTTACATTTTGCGCAAAAACACTTGCAAGGGCAAGAGAAAATTATAAAAGACAATTGAAATTATCATTAATAGTCATGTTAGAGAATAATGAACACATTGTTGAACCGGGTGAACAAGACGAAGAACCTGATTGGGAAAGTCTTTGTCCGTAACAGCAAAAAAGATTTTTAGGGGTTTTAAAGTAATATGCTTACTTTAGAAGAAAAATTAGGAATATTAAGAAGAACACCAACAATAGACAGCAGATATTATTTGCCTGCATTAAAGGATAAATCTGTTGTAATCTTAGGCAGTTCAAAAAATTCGGCACAGTTAGATAAATATCTTCAGGCATGTTCTGATATTACAAGGCATTTTGTTGAAAGTGGATTTAATATAATAAGCGGAGCAGGAACAAAAGGTATAATGGGTGAAGCCTATAATACCGCATACAAGTATTCAAAAAAAGATGCACAGAACCGACCGGTGCAAAATCTTGGCGTATTAACAGAACAATTATGGGGCGATGAAAATTTACAAGATTGCATAATTGTTGGCAAAGCAAAAAACGAAAGCGAAAGGATTGAAAAATTTGCTAAACTCTCTGATAAATTTGTAATTTTCCCCGGCAGTGCAGGTTCAATTCATGAGGCGACTGCCCTTGTTTCCGGGAATGTATACAGCTCCGAGCCGAAGAAAATTGCACTTTTTGGCAAAGATTTTTGGGAAAAATTTGAAGATGTTTATAAAAAAATTGCAGAATTTGATTTGCTGAAAAGACCGCTTGATGAAATTTTTAAAATAGTTAATTCAAAAGACGAAGTTATTAAATTCTTTCTTAAAAAATAAAAGTTTGTTATAATAGAGTTTATGAACAGGGTAATAAGTTTAGAACAACTCTGCCGTATGCTTTCTGTATCAGTTGCCACGGGAAAGAATTGGCTAAAACTCGGCAAAATTGTTCCCTCAAAAGTTGAGGGGCGGAAGGTTTATTTTGATTCTGAATATTGCCAAAAACTTATAAATGATCTTAATAACGGTCAGAATAGCAACCTCAAAAGCCGCCGCAATAAGAAATTTAAATCAGGCTTTAATTTGTATAAATCATATATTTCAAAAGATTCAAAGAATTTATCAGGAATTGAAAACCTCATACAATATTTTGAAAAAAATAATATTGTACTGAAACCAAACGAAATATCCGAACTTGTTGCATATTATTCCAAAATTCTGATAAAATCAGCATTTTGCAAAGAATATAACAAATACAAATATCTCTGTGAAGAAATTTCAAACACGGACAAAACAATATTAAAATACCCTGCCATAAAAGATTTTAAACCTGTTTATGAACAGAATGAGGATATATTGGGGCTTTTATATATGTCTTTGAATAATATATTAAGCCGAAAGTCGCACGGGGCATACTTTACGCCGACTGATATAGTAAAAAAACTTATTAAAAATACATTCGAAAATTATAGCGGCGGAACGGTAACTGATCCCTGCTGCGGAAGCGGAAATTTTATATTGCATTTGCCGCAAAATATTTGTGTTGAAGATATTTTTGGCGCTGATATTGACGAATTGAGCGTAAAAATAGCTAGAATAAATTTTGCCTTTAAATACAAAATTTACGATAAAAATTTTATTTATGAACATATAAAAAAACAAAATTTTCTGACCTGTTCAAACAAACAAAAATTTGATTATATAATCGGAAATCCCCCTTGGGCGTATGAGTTTGGAGAAATTGAAAGAAAAAAACTTCAAACAAAATACAAAACAGCACAAAGTAAATTGATTGAATCCTATGATGTTATAACTGAAAAAGCACTGCAAAAACTAAATGATAACGGCATATTATCATTTGTTCTGCCTGAAGCAGTTCTCAATGTAAAAAGCCACAAAACTTTGCGAGAAATAATTGCGAGGAAAAGTTCGATAAAATATATTGAATATTTGGGGGAAACCTTTGACGGAGTACAATGTCCAAGCGTAATTTTGCGGATTTTATATAACAATAAAACATTTAATTCAAAAGGATTGCAGGTTAAAACAAAGAATAAAACATTTACCATAAATACAAATAGAAAAATTACACCTGAAATTTTTGATTTTAACTGTGATGATGCAGAATATGAACTTCTGCAAAAAATAGAAAATATACCAAATAAAGTAACATTGAAAGACAATGCTGTTTTTGCGCTTGGAATTGTTACAGGAAACAATGAAAAATATCTTTCAAAGACAAAAAATTTAAATAATGAAGCCATAATAAAAGGAACCGATATTGAAAAATTCAGAATAAAATCTCCTGAAAATTATATAGTATTTAAACCTGAAAGTTTTCAGCAATGTGCCCCGCAAAGTGTGTTTCGTGCAAAAGAAAAACTTATTTATAAATTTATTTCAAAAAAACTTGTCTTTGCCTATGACGATAAACAAACGCTAACCCTGAACAGTTGCAATATTCTCATTCCTAATATTAAAGGACTTGATATAAAATACATTTTGGCAATTTTAAATTCTGATATTGCACAATTCTATTTTGAAAAGAAATTTAATTCCGTAAAAGTTTTGCGCTCACACCTTGAGCAAATTCCGATACCGTATGTTGATAATCAATTACAAAAACCGATTATTGACTTGGTAAACAAGATTATGTCACAAAACAACAACAATCTTATTACAGAATTAAATTTAAAAATAAGGGATTTGTATTAATTTTTTTTGTGTTATTATGTTTATGAACCCAAATACATGCGGGTGTAGTTCAGTGGTAGAATGTCTGCTTCCCAAGCAGAAGATCGCCGGTTCGAGCCCGGTCACCCGCTCCACTGAATTGAAAATTAAATAATCCCGGATCGTCTAGTGGCAGGACGAAAGATTCTGGCTCTTTTAACGGTGGTTCGAATCCATCTCCGGGAGAATAAAAAACAGATACCATCAAGGCATCTGTTTTTTATTTATGGAAAGTCTTCTCACCATGCAAGAATCTTGCAGTGGTTCTTGCGCCCTCGCATTAAACGGCAACGCCTCCAATTAGCAAGAATATTCATTCTTGCATAATTGTCGGTCTGATACTGCGTATCTGCCTCTGCTCGGGCTTATCCATCTCCGGGAGAATAAAAAACAGATACCATAATGGCATCTGTTTTTATTAGTTTTAGCAAAAAAATACATTTTTATGATTTAATTTCCTTATGAAAATTTTACCTGTAAAATTGTATAAATCTCCAAATTTTAAAGGACATAATGATGAGAACATTATTGCCTATGATGATGCGGATTCAAAAGCAAGACGAGAATATATCCGTAATCATATAGAAGATGAAAAAATGCCCTTTTACAGTATTTATGAAAAAGAACCCCGTCTTGAAGAATATGAACTAAACAAAATGCTCACCTTTTTTGTGAACAGACCAAAGAAAATTGACGGGGATATTATGTCAGAACTTCCGCTTTCAAATTTGCACAATATCTCAAATTCCTCAAGATATAAACCAAACATCTGGCGAGGGTCAACTCTGTACGAAGCACCCGATTGGGTACTTGAGAAACTGAAAGAAGCAGGTATAAAAACTATTATAGACCTTGAAGGTTTTGGAAAACATTATAAAAAAAGAATTCAAGATGCAGGTTTTGAGTATGTCGGATTCAGTATAAGTTCAATGAAATATGGAAATGTGCCCGAATTTAAAAAAGAAGAACTTTTGAAATTTATTAAAACAATGCAAAAAGAATATATCTATATGGGTTGTGAGTGTGGTACATACAAAACAGATGCGGCAATAAGACTTAACAATCTGTTTAACCCCAAAGTTAAAGGATATTGCAAGATATATTCACCTGAAATGATTGAATATATTCCACAGGTTGCTGATGAAATATATTTAACTATGACTCCCGAAGATAAAAAATCTATCGGCTGGACCCCGGAATTTGAAGAGCAATTCAATGAAAAAATCGCAGGTATGCTTGGATGGGATAAGAATTATTAATAGATGTTTATATTCTTATTATAAAATAGTATATAATTACCTTATTTATTTACATAAAAATTGAGTTTTTTTATGATAAATGATAAAATATATTTATGAATAAGGTTATTTTAAAGGATTTGGTATTGTGTAGTTTGCTTATCGGAATTGTTTTCGGAGTAATTGCATGTATACCTTATATTTCAGGTTTTGCATTGTTTGGGGTGTTGTTTTTGACTGCACCTGTTGTAATTCTTTTGCTTATTATGTCAGGCAAGGCAGATTTGACTACTCCCAAAAACAGTATAGTGAGTGGTGCGTTGACGGGATTTTTCGCCAATATAACTTTTTCTTTTGCATATTCAATAATTGTCGCTTTGCTTTATATAACGCTAAAATTTACGACAAATTATTTTCTTACGGCAATGATTATCAATTCACCGATATGGCTCTTAATAGTAATCATTCTTTTTGTCGGTGTTTTAACGGCTACAACAAACGCTTTTAGCGGATTTTTGACTTATTATATAATAAATTTAATAAGAGATATTTATGAAAAAAAACACTTAGGAGAGGATAGATAAATGGCACAATTTGAATCAAAAATCAGGACAATAGAATGGATGGATGACTGCTCAAGAATGGTTGATCAGACAAAATTTCCGTATGAATTTAATTATATTGATATTAAAACGGGCGATGATATGTTTGATGCAATAAAGACAATGATAGTCAGAGGAGCGCCGGCTATAGGCATAGCAGGTGCGCACGGTGTTGTTCTTTATGCACAGGAACTTCAAAAGAAAAATTTGTCTTTTGATGAATTTAAGAAAGAGTTACTAAAAAAGTCAGATTATATCGTAACTTCGCGTCCTACTGCCGTAAATTTATACTGGGCAGTAGAAAAGCAAAAAGACATTATAAAAAATTGCACATCAGATATTGAAACTTTAATAGATGAATTAAAAATTAATGGCAAAAAACTTGAACTTGAAGATATTGAAATAAATAAAAAAATCGGGGACTATGGAGCAATGGTTGTTCCCAAAGGTGCAACTATTCTTACACATTGTAATGCAGGAGCACTCGCTACTGTCGGCTACGGTACGGCTTTAGGGGTTGTTCGCAGTGCGTATGCAAATGACCCGACAATACAGGTATTTGCAGATGAAACAAGACCTCGTCAGCAGGGTGCAAGAATAACGACACTTGAACTTGTCATGGACGGTATTCCTGTAACGCTCATTACAGACGGTATGTGTTCATATTTTATGAAAAAAGGTATGATAGATATGGTTTGTGTCGGAGCGGACAGAATTGCGGCAAACGGAGATGCCGCGAATAAAATCGGGACTTATACGGTTGCTATTGCGGCAAAATACCATAATATACCGTTTTATGTCGCTGCACCGCTTTCAACAATTGATACTTCCATTAAAACGGGGGATGAAATTGTTATAGAAGAACGCAGTCATGATGAAGTTACAACGATAAACGGCAAAAGGAT
>JAFUXT010000065.1 GCA_017470815.1 bacterium
CCGGGTGGAAGTGTTACTGCGGGTTTTGCAATTTATGATACAATGCAGCATATCAGAGCAGATGTTTCTACAATTTGTTTAGGTCAGGCTGCTTCAATGGGTGCGTTCTTATTGTCATCAGGTACAAAAGGCAAAAGACTTGCACTTCCTCATTCAAGAGTATTGATTCACCAACCTTTAGGCGGTGCCCAGGGTCAGGCAACAGATATTGAAATTCAGGCTGCTGAAATTATCAGAATTAAAAAATCATTAAACGAAATTCTTGCTTCTAATACAGGGCAATCAATTAAAAAAATTGAAAAAGATACCGATCGTGATTACATCATGACTCCGCAGGAAGCGTTAGAATACGGTATGATTGATAAAGTTATTTCAAGAGACGAAATTAAATAGTTAAAAGGGGCTTATAAATGCCAAAACATGAAGATGATAAAATTTTAAAATGTTCATTTTGCGGTAAAACACAAGATCAGGTAAAAAAATTAATTGCCGGTCCGGAGGTTTATATTTGCGATGAATGTGTTGAACTTTGTAATGAGATTTTAGATGATGAATTTTTAGATAATAAAGAAAAAGAAATTGAGGGTACAAAATCTGATAAGGATGAAAAATCTATTCCAAAACCTCACGAAATAAAAGCATATTTAGATCAATATATCGTTGGTCAGGATGATGCCAAAAAGGTTCTCGCAGTTTCTGTTTACAATCATTACAAAAGATTGAAACATAATATTGGCGAAGAAAAAAATGATATAGAAATTCAAAAATCTAACATTTTGCTTGTAGGTCCTACGGGTTCGGGTAAAACATTACTCGCGCAGACTTTGGCAAAAATGCTTGATGTTCCGTTTGCGGTAGCAGATGCTACAACATTAACTGAGGCCGGTTATGTCGGAGATGATGTTGAAAACATTTTACTCAGACTCTATCAAAATGCGGATTTTGATTCATCAAAAGCAGAACGCGGTATTATTTATATAGATGAAATTGACAAAATTTCAAGAAAGTCTGAAAGCACTTCTATCACAAGAGATGTTTCAGGCGAAGGTGTTCAGCAGGCTCTGTTAAAAATGATAGAGGGTACTGTTGCTCATGTTCCTCCGCAGGGTGGCAGAAAACATCCGCATCAGGAATTTATTGAAATAAATACAAAAAATATCCTGTTTATTTGCGGGGGAGCATTTGTCGGACTTGAAAAAATTGTAGATGCAAGAGCAGGCGAAGGTAATTCAGTCGGATTTGGTACGGCATCTTTATCGCAGGCAGAAAAAGATGCTAATGCGTTGAAATTGCTAAAAAAATTGCAGCCTGAAGATTTGTTAAAATTCGGTTTAATTCCTGAATTTATAGGTCGTATTCCTGTTTATGCCGTGTTAGACCAGTTGAATGAAAAAACATTAAAAATGATTTTGACAGAGCCTAAAGATGCTATTTTAAAACAATATCAGGCACTTTTGGAAATGGATGGTGTTGAACTTGAATTTGAGCCTGAAGCGGTTGATATGATTGCAAAAGAAGCAATTAAGCGTAAAACAGGCGCAAGAGCATTAAGATCTATTGTTGAAGAAATTATGCTTGATGTTATGTATGATGTTCCGACAAAAGAAAATATCAAAAAATTTGTAGTAACAAAGGAAATGGTCGAAAACAGAAAAAATGCCGAAGTGGTAAAACTTCCGACTAAAAAAGACGAAAGCATAGCATAAAGTATCGTAAAACTATAATAAAAAAGGTGCGATTTTGTCGCACCTTTTTTATTGCAACAGGTCTTTTTTTATGGCAATATAATATTTGTCGAAGGGAGTGTTTTATGGGTGAATCAAAAACCTTAATTTTAATAGACGGTCATGCTTTGGCGTTTCGTGAATATTATGCTTTAGAACGAACAGGTATGAAAACAAGCACAGGTACTCCCACCTGGGCTGTTTACGGTTTTTTTAAGGCGATTTTTGATTTATTAAAAAATAAAGATTTGAATGTGGATGCAATAGGGGTTGCATTTGATGTATCACATCAAACTTTCAGAACTGAAACTTATGAAGAATACAAAGCAAACAGAGTTGCTATGCCTGATGAAATGCAAATACAGATGGGTTTAATTTATGAAGGTTTGAAGGCATTTAGTATTCCTATTTATACAAAAGAAGGTTTTGAAGCGGATGATGTAATAGGTACTATCTCAATGCGTGCGTGTGAATTAGGACATAAAGTTTTGATTTTGACAGGGGATCAGGATTCTTTCCAACTTGTTGATAAGGATGGCTGTGTTAAGGTCATTATCCCAACAAAAGGGGAATTGAAAGAATATAATTGGAACACAATATATGAAAAACTTGGTGTTTACCCTAATCAGGTAATTGATTATAAGGCATTAAGAGGGGATACATCTGATAATATTCCCGGAATTAAAGGTATTGGTGAAAAAACAGCGGTAAAACTGCTTGAACAATTTGGAACCGTTGATAATGTCTTGGCTCATGCTGATGAAATTCAGGGAAATTCTGTCCGTGAAAAGATTAAAAACGGCGTTGAGGATGCTAAATTGAGTAAATATCTTGCAACAATTGTCCGTGATGTTGATGTAGATTTTGATTTTGACAAAACTAATATTGAACTTCCTGATATTGCTACTGTAACAGAGTTTTTAAGAAGTATGCAGTTTTACAGTTTTTTAAAAAATATTGAGTCAATTCTTAAAACATTTAATAAAAATGCAAAAGTCGTTTCATCCGATATTGAGCAGAGTCCCGTGACTCAAAATGTCAACACAAACGGGCAGTTAGGTCTTTTTGCGCAGGCAGTTACAACTGAAGTCAATAAAGTCGAACTTAATTATGAATGTAAATTAATAACAGACAGTCAGGATTTTGATGATATGATTGATGTCTTAAAAAGTCAGTCTGTTGTTTCTCTTCGTTCTTATGCGGATATTGAAAATTCTCTAAATTATAAATTGTACGGAATTTCTTTCGGTGTAAATTCCGATTTTAAATTTGATAATGTTTTAAAAACATCCAATAATGGGAGTAAGACGATATGTTATTATATCCCGCTTGCACATAATATTGATACACAGTTGCCTGAAAATAAAGTTCTTGCAGATTTAAAGCCGATTTTTGAAAGTGAAAATATTAAAAAGATTGTTCACGATACCAAAAAAGAACTAAATATATTTGGGCAAATAAACGGTGTCATATTTGATACAATGCTTGCAAGTTATATTAAAGATTCAAGTGCTTCAAATGAATTTGATATTCAATGTATGGAAAGAATTAATCATATTTTGACAACAATGGTAACGGATACCAAAAAAGCAAAATTCTGCGATTATGATATAGAAAATGTCAAAAATCATACATCAGATTGCACCACAAGTCTTTTTAATCTTACAAAATTTTGGTTTCAAAATCTTGATGAAAAAGAACTTAAAATTTTAAATGATATTGAAATTCCGTTGAGTTATGTTTTGTCTGATATGGAAAAAGCAGGGGTAAGCGTTGACAGAGAGTATTTAAGGCAGCTGACAATTGAACTTGATTCTCAAATTACTGCCATTGAGGGCAGAATTTACGAACTTGCAGGGGAACCGTTCAATATCAATTCTCCAAAACAAGTTGGAGAAATTTTGTTTGATAAACTTGAACTAAAAACATCAAAAAAACGTGGGAAAGCAAAAAATTCTACAAGTGCGGAGGTTTTAAATGCTTTGGCGCAGGAACATGAAATTGCAAAGTTAATTCTCGAATACCGAAAATTTGCCAAACTTAAATCGACTTATACAGAGGCTTTGCCTGCTTTAATTGATGCAAAAGATAATCGTATTCATACTACTTTTAATCAAACGGTCACGACAACAGGCAGACTGTCATCATCAAATCCTAATTTGCAGAATATTCCCGTAAGAACGCCTGAAGGTAACAAAATCAGACAGGCTTTTGTACCTAAAGACAGAAAAAATTATCTGATAATGTCTGCCGATTATTCGCAGATTGAATTAAGGTTGTTGGCGCATGTATCTGGCGATGATAACCTTATCAGGGCGTTTAACTCAGGTATTGATGTTCATACCCTTACTGCTTCAAAGGTTTTTGATGTTCCTGTTGAAAATGTAACAAAAGAAATGCGCTATAAATCAAAAGCGGTCAATTTTGGCATTGTTTACGGACAAAGCAAATACGGACTTGCCAAAGCATTAAAAATCAGTGCTGATGAAGCCCAAAGTTTTATTGATAAATATTTTGAAACTTATCCCAAAATACAAATTTATATGCAATCAATGGTTGAACTTGTGCAAAAGCAGGAGTATGTCGAAACAATATTCGGGCGCAAACGCTATCTTGCAAACGAAATAAACAGCCCAAACGGGATGATAAGAGAGTTTGCAAAGCGTGCAGCAATAAATCATCCTATGCAGGGCTCGGCTTCAGATTTAATAAAACTTGCAATGATTGATTTTTATAAAAAATTAAAGGATAATAATTTAAGATCTCAACTGATTTTGCAGGTGCATGATGAACTTGTAATTGAAGTTGAAAAATCTGAACTTGAGACGGTAAAAAAACTCGTACTTGAATCAATGGGATTGAATCAGCCGTTAAAAGTTCCTTTGCTTATTGATATAAATACAGGTGACTCATGGAAAGAATCATAGTTTTAATACTTGCAATATTTATGTTCTTTTGTCCTTTGACTGTAAGTGCAGAAGAAATCGTTGATTTGAGTGCATTGACTACTTCGCAGAATGTTAAATATCAGGACTGCATAAAAGTTTTTAATACTGATAATGTTCATCTTTTATATTTGACAGTAGCATCTGTTAATGCAAACAGATTCAAAATTGATGAAATTCAGTCAAGAAACGGTTATGTACTATTCACAGCAGTAGGAAAACAGTTTTTGGCTTCAATTTCTAATGTTAATACTAATCAGGGAATGTTAAAAATTACCCCGACAGATGATAATTACTATTTTCAACCCGGAGTTGTTTTAAATATTTTTAAATATATTGAACTAAATCTGAACACAAAATTAGAAACGATTAATTGATTTGCGGAAATATTTCTTTTGCATTTTTTGTTGTTGAGTTCGCAACTTCTTCAAAAGTTATCCCTCGCAAAGATGCGATTTCCTGCGCTACATATTTTACATAGGATGGTTGGTTTTCTTTTCCCCTGTATGGAACAGGTGTCAGATACGGGTCATCGGTTTCAAGTAAGAGATTTTTAAGCGGAATGTTTTGCGCTACTTCTTTTACTTTAACAGCATTTTTAAAGGTTACAACTCCGCCTATTGAAATATACATTCCAAGTTTTATACATTCTTTTGCAAAGTCAAGACTGCCTGAATAGCAGTGCATAATGACTTTAGAGTTTTTATTATATTCTTTTAAAATGTTCAGGGTGTCAAAATATGCTTCTCTGCAATGAACATTTAGAGGTAAATTCATTTGGTTTGCAAAATCAATTTGCTTTATAAAAACTTCTTTTTGAAGGTCAATAAAACTCTTATCCCAATAATAATCAAGTCCGACTTCTCCTATACCAATTATTCTGTCATTGTTTTTTATTATGTTTTCCATATCGGAGAGAGTTTTATCGGAAAAACATTTGACTTCTTCCGGAAAAACTCCGACATAACCGTATATTTGCGGATATTTTTTTACAAGTTTATCAACTTCAAAGATGCTTTTATCATCATAGGACGGAACAATTATTGTAATATTTTCACTATCACAGTTTTGTAACGCTTCAGTTATAGTGCGCTCTTTGAGCATATTTATATGGGAATGAGTGTTGATTATTTTGCCTTTTTCCATATTTCGATTATAGCACTAACTTTATTACTTTTGTTATATAATTTTTTTATGAGAGAAGATTTAAAAATTTCAATAGCGCATCTGTATCCGAAATTACTCAATCTTTACGGAGATTTAGGGAATATTATTACATTAAAAAAGCGCTGTGAATGGCGCGGAATAGAGGTAGAATTTGAACAGATTAATATTGGCGATAGAATAGGAGTTCACGATTTATATTTTATCGGCGGTGGTCAGGATAAACAACAGGAAGAAGTTGTGGAAGAACTTTATTCTCATAAAGATAATCTGCTTTCGCAAAGAGATGATGGAGCGGTATTTTTGGGCATTTGTGGCGGATATCAACTTTTCGGTCACTATTATCAGCCGCATGGGAAGGATAAATTGCAGGGCTTGTCACTGATGGATGCCTATACTATTGCGGGTAACAAAAGATTTATCGGGAATGTTACAGTTGAAACCGAGTTTTTAACTCCGAAAACGCTTGTCGGATTTGAAAATCACAGCGGTTTAACCTATCTTGAAGGAGAATCAAAGCCCTTAGGCAGGGTATCAGTAGGTAACGGCAATAACGGTAAAGACGGATTTGAAGGCGGCAGATACAAAAATGTTTTCGGTACTTATCTGCATGGATCGTTGTTACCTAAAAATCCGCATTTTGCTGATTATTTAATTTCGCTTGCACTTGAAAAACGCTATGGTGAAAAGATAGAACTTTCACCGCTTGATGATAAGTTTGAACTTGATGCACATTATAGCGTTGTCGGAAAAACATATTAAAACCAACTGATTTCAAATTAATAAGTAAGTTGGGCTTTTAGCCCACAAAATAAATGTTGGGGTAGAAACCCCAACTTACGATTTTATGTAACACTTTTTTAGTGCAAAAATCTGAAATATAAATATACGGAACTCAATGTTAGTGAAATAAATGTTACTAAAGCTCCGTATTTCATAAATCTCATAAATGAAATTTTATGTCCTTTTGATGCTGCGGTTTCACTAACCAATACATTTGCAGCCGCCCCGATGATTGTGAGGTTCCCGCCAAGACAAGCACCTAAAGATAATGCCCACCATAGTGCGTGAGTGTGTCCTGTTATGGCATGCGGATTTGCAGGGTTAATAAGTTCCGAAATTAATGGTGCCATTGTTGCAGTATAAGGAATATTATCAATAATACCAGATAAAATACCTGAAGCCCACAAAATTACAAATGTTGCGGCATCCAAACTGCCATGAGTAAGAGTAATTAAACCGTCCGCAAGGAATTTTATACCGCCGTTTGCTTCAAATCCGCCGATAATTATGAATAAACCGACAAAGAAAAAGATTGTAAGCCATTCAACATCACGGTAAATTTCTTTCGGTTTTTCAAACAAAAGCAAAAATGCCGCCCCTGACACTGCAAAAACAAATGCCGGAATGTGTGTTATATCGTGGGTTACAAACCCTAAAATTACAAGTAATATCGTCGCAACCGAGCGTATCATAAGACTTTTATCTGTTATTGTTTTTGTGTTATCAATGGTTGCAATTCTTTGCATTGTTTCAGGTGTTGCTTTTAAACCTTTTCTGAATAAGAAAATTAAAACCGCAATTGCAACTAAAAATATTGTTGTTACGACAGGTGTAAGTTCCAGGACAAAATCCATAAAACTCAGCCCTGCTCTTGTACCGATAATAATATTTGGAGGGTCACCGATAAGAGTAGCCGTTCCTCCGATATTTGATGCCAAAACTTCCGTTATCAAAAACGGTACAGGGTCGGTATCAAATTCTTTTGCAATTACAAATGTAATAGGCATCATAAGAACAACGGTTGTAACATTATCCAAAAATGCCGAAGCAATAGCGGTAAATGCCGCAAGAGAGAATAAAACCGTTTTCGGATGTCCTTTTGTTAAATGCAAAAGTTCTAACGCAAGCCATTTGAATACACCGCTTCTGCTTGAGATATGAACAATAATCATCATGCCGATAAGCAAAAAGATTACCTGAAAATCAACATGCTGAAATACACCCTTTATTAAAGTATTTGTTGTTTTATCAAAATGTGTTTCAAACGGAATGAGCCCGAGTAACATAGTCAATGCTGCACCGGCAAGTGCAACGACAGATTTTTGTATCTTTTCGCTTGCGATAAAAATATATGCCACTAACAGAATTAAACCTGATATTAACATTCCGTGCGTGTGTATAAATTCCATAAAATCCTTCTCTCTTGTAATAAATGTATATTAATCATGTTTATTCTATCACAAACATATTTTAAAATGTTAAAAATACTTAATAATGCTATGTATAAATAGTATTGTTATTCCGAAATCGTTTCGGAATCTCACGCTTAACGCCCTTGGGATGAGATGCTGAAACAAGTTCAGCATGACAGTTTTAGATAATTTTAACAGGCAATATTGAAGGTGCGTATTAACGCACCTTTTAAATATTTATCTTTGCCTTTTATCTATGCCCCTCTACCTTTGGGAAAGGGTAGAATTTGTTAATGAGCCAAAGGTGAATTTACAAATTCGGGAGAGGGTATGTTCTTGTCTATTAGATAAATGTCAAACTTACATATTATTTTGTTTTAGATTCTCTATTTCCGCTCTCAAATTATCAATTTCTGTTTTGACAGGGTCAGGAATTTTGTTATGCATAAGATTTCCGTCCTCGTCAACTGTTGCTCTCTGGACAATTCTCCCAGGAACTCCGACTACCGTTGAATGTGACGGAACATCACTTATAACAACTGAACCTGCACCTATTCGTACATGATCGGCAATAATAATATCACCTAAAACCTTTGCTCCCGCCCCGATAATAACATGATTTCCTATTGTTGGGTGGCGTTTACCGCTGTCGTTTCCTGTTCCGCCAAGAGTAACCTGCTGGTAAAGCAAAACATCATCGCCGATAATTGTCGTTTCTCCGATTACAACTCCTTCCCCGTGGTCGATAAAAAATCTTCTGCCGATTTGCGCTGCCGGGTGAATTTCTATTCCTGTTATAATTCTTGTTAAATACGAAATCATTCGGGCGAGTAATTTTAATCCCCATTTGTGGAATTTATGCGCAAGTCTGTATGCAATAATTGCGTGTAATCCCGGATAACAAAGTATTACTTCCGCCAAATTCCTTGCCGCAGGGTCGTTATCATAAATTACCTGTATATCCTCTTTAACTTTTGAGAAGCCTCGTTTTATTGTTTCAAACATTAGTGCACCAGTTTTGCAAATTTGCGCTTTCCTGCCTGTAATACTACACTTTCATCAAATTCAACGATATAGGTCATATCGGCAATTTTTTCTCCGTCAATTTTTACTCCGCCGCCCGCAATTAAACGCTTTGCTTCACCTTTACTTGATGTAAAACCGAGTTCGACAATTAAGTCTAAAATCCCTTTGCCGTTTTCAACTTTTACTTGCGCTATATCATCAGGAATACCTTTATTTGAAACAACATTGATAAAATCTTCCTGCGCTTTGTCTGCGCCGTCTTTGCCATGATATTCTTCTGTAATTGTATGAGCAAGTTGCATTTTCAAATTACGAGGGTTGATTGAACCATCAGAAATTTCTCTGTCATAGCGTTCCAAATCTTCTTTTGAAGTATTTGTCAATAAACTGAAATATCTTGTAATCATATTGTCAGGAATACTCATCAACTTGCCAAACATATCCTTTGCGCTGTCGGTTAGGGATATGCAGTGTTCCGGGTAAGTTTTTGACATCTTAACAACCCCGTCAGTACCTTCCAAAAGCGGTAAAAGTACAACAAGTTGAGGGTATTTTTTGCCGTAAGCACTCTGAATATCACGGCCTAACAAAGTATTAAATCTCTGGTCTGTCCCGCCCAATTCGATATCCGCATCAATCGCAACCGAATCATAAGCCTGCATCAAAGGATAATAAAATTCAACAATAGAAATAGGTTTACCTTCGGCATAGCGTTTTGCAAAATCATCTCTTGTCATCATTTGTGCAACGGTTACTTTTCCTGCAAGTGCAAGAAGTTCGGTAAACTTCATCGGATGTAACCAATCTGCGTTATTAACGACTTCCGCCTTTGAAACATCAAGAACTTTAGCCATTTGCTCAAAGTATGTTTTTGCGTTTTCTTCAACCTGTTCTTTTGTAAGCGCAGGTCTTGTTTCGGATTTGCCTGACGGGTCGCCTATCATAGCGGTTGCGCCGCCAACCAAAAGCACAATTTTATGCCCTAAAGCCTGAAATTCTTTCAATTTCCTCATTACGACCGTATGTCCTAAATGCAAATCCGGTCTTGTCGGGTCCATACCGAGTTTTACTCGCAAAGGAGTATTAGTATCGCTTGCGTGTTGCAATTTTGCTGCAAGTTCTTCAACTCCGCCCGGTAATACTTCTGCATTTCTTGCTATATACATTGCTTGATCTATAAATTCTTGTCTGATTTCTGTTGTCATTGATGTTTCCTTTACTGTTTATCTGTAATTAGTGAATTGCAAAGGTGTATTGTAGTTATCTTCGTTCTGTCTGATAACCTGAATTACTGCCTGCAAATCATCTCTGCTTTTGCCTGAAACTCTGATTTGTTCGCCCTGAATAGATGCCTGAACTTTTAGTTTTGTGTTTTTAATATCATTTGTAATCTTTTTTGCAAGTTCTTGAGTTAAACCTTTTTTAAGATTTACTACCTGACGAACATTACCGCCTAAGGCATTTTCAACTTTTTGCGGGTCTAATATTTTGAGGCTCAGATTTCTTTTAGAAAATTTTGACTGCAAGATGTCATTGATGTTGCGCAGTTTCATCTCGTCTTCGGTTGTGATTGTAATTGCTTTTCCTTCTTCGAGTTCAACTGTTGATTTTGAGTTTTTAAAATCAAAACGTGAAGCAAGTTCTTTTTTTACCTGCTCTACCGCATTAACAACTTCCTGTTTGTCGTACTCTGATACAATATCAAAACTGCAATCTTTAGCCATAATATTACCCTCTTATTTTAAAGGAGATTCTTCGCTTGTGTCATTCTGAGGGCATCGCCCGAAGAATCTCATAACATTCGCTCAGAATGACGATTTTATTTTATCATAAACAAAAAGAAAGGTAGAATTTTATAAAATCCTACCTACATAAATCACACTAACTATTTTCTATTACGGGGAAATTTTTGTTTTAATTTTATTAAATAAACTTGTAATACCGTTTTTACCTTTGTTGAACACATTAACTACCTTATTTTTGCATTTGGTAAAAACATTTTTTACCGAACCTGTGCCCGGTGTTGGTGTAACAGGTGTGGTCTTTCCGCCTTTAAACAAATTTTTGACGTAATTGTATGCATTTTTAATTCCTTTTGTACCTTTTCTTATTCCTAAAATTCCAAGGGCAACAACACCTAAACCGACAAGCACTTTTTTGATTGTAGAATATTCTTTTTCGCGTTTTGTTTGGAATGTATCAGCATAAGGCTGTTCAAAATATGCGGATTTATTTGTAATATTAGCCGGAGTATAACCTAACGGTGTAATATTTGTCGGATATTGTCTTTCTATCATTGACATTCCGATATCTTCCGTCATTGCAGGATTTCTTAATCCGTATATAATACTATTGTCCATAAAATTTATAACCTACTTATAACCTTTACATTTATATAAAGTATTTTTTCGTAAAATAATTTACTTTTTTTGAAAAATTTGGTTAAATAAACTTAACAATATATTCCATTTCGTCATTCTGAGCGGTGTATATAAGATTCTTCGGCTAAAGCCTCTGAATGACAGGAGCGAAGAATCTCATCAAAAACACGAGGAACAAATAATGAACATGTTCAAACGCTGGTATGATGCTGATGCGGTAGTCAGTAAAACAATCAATGATATGGAAAAGATGCCTGAAGAATATCAGGTCAGATGCGCAGAATATATCATTGACGACTTGTTAAAAGATGTTGAACTTCCAAATATGAGTCTTGAAGATCAGTACAATTACATTCTGCGTCGTTGGTATGATAAAAATATCAAAGTTTCTCATGCCATTGAGTATTTAAGGCTTTGTCCGGATGATATCAGGCGTGAAACTGCATTAAAAGTTCAGAAGTTTATGAAAAATCTTAACAAATAGACTTTAATTTAAATATATTGTTTAATATATTTTGGAGGGATATTTGTGTCTGAAGAAATTAATAAAAAGGTTATAAATTTATTTTCAAACCATAGCAGGAACAAATTGCCTGAAAAAGACCAAAAGCGGATAAAATATTATGCCGGATTTGGTTATGTCAAAGTCAAAAAGGACTCTAACGGCAAAAAATTCCGCAAAGATTATCTGTTAAAATATGCTTGCGCTTGTCATTATATGGTGACTGTAATGCGAGAAGTTGATGGCGAAATTGTACTTTATTCTTATGATGTGCCGAATGAAGATTTGTTCAAATTTATGAAATCTTTTGAGGAAAATACTTTAGACGGGACTATTATTGAGATAAACAAATATTTTCCGAATGAGATAGTTTAATGTCATTCTGAGGCGTTTTATTATGAGATTCTTCGCCTAAAGGCTCAGAATGACGAATGCCGAAGAATCTCCCACAGAAAGTTTTAAATGTGTTTTTTTACGAAATATAATGAGAGTTTGTATAAATGTTTTAAGCCTTACCAGTATGTAGGGGGCGAGTTTTTGTCGCATAACAAAGATTTTGACACTGCAAAAGTTCGTGTTGCAATGGCTTTTCCGGATAAATATGAAATAGGCATTTCAAATTTAGGTGTCAGAGTTCTTTATGAACTTATAAATAAAGAGCCTGACTATATGTGTGACAGAGTTTATGCTCCTGAAAAAGATTTTGTTCCTGAGCCTTTGTATGCGCTTGAATCAAAAAGGTCATTAAAAGATTTTGATGCTGTTGGGTTTTCTTTGCAGTATGAAATGGCTTATCCGACTGTTTTAAAAATGCTTGAAATGGCAGGTATTCCTTACAGAAATGAAGATAGGACTGATGATGATCCGATAATTATTGCAGGAGGTCCTTGTACATTTAATCCTTTGCCAATGTCTGATTTTATTGATGTATTTACGATAGGTGATGGTGAAGATACAATTATAGAAATCTGCAAAATTCTAGAGGAAACAAAAGGCCTGCCAAGAAAAGAACGGATTAAAAAATTATGCGAAAACCCCGCCAACGGGCGTTGGTCAAAGTTGGTTGGCGGACAAGTTGACAAGCGAATTGCGCAGTTAAAACTTGATACTGCGTTAACATCATACCCTATTCCGTTTTCATCATCAATTCAGGATAGGGCAGTAATTGAAATACGTAGAGGCTGCGGAAGGATGTGTCGTTTTTGTCAGCCGGGGCATGTAACTTTACCTGTCAGAGAACGCAGTGCGCAGGATATTATAAATATTTCAAAGGAACTTGTAAAAAATACGGGATATGAGGAATATTCTCTGCTGTCGCTGTCATCGAACGATTATGCCAATATTAATGAAGTTATAAAAGAACTCAGTCTTGATTTTAATGAGAAAAAAGTATCTGTTACTTTGCCGAGTCAAAGAATTGACGGATTTAATCTTGAACTCGCAAATCTTGTTCAAAGCGTTCGCAAATCGACTATGACGCTTGCACCTGAGGCAGGTAGCCAAAGGCTTCGGGATGTAATTAAAAAAAATATAACAAAAGAGCAAATTGAAAATGCTGTTTTGACTTTGTATGAGAATGGCTGGAGTCGTGTAAAACTTTATTTTATTTGCGGTTTGCCGACTGAAACCATTGAAGATATGGACGAAATGGCAAATCTTCTGTCGGGTTTGAGGTATAAATCAAAACTTATAAAAAAGGAAAAAGGGTTAAATCATACTCTTGAACTGACATGTACGCTGTCAATTTTTGTCCCGAAACCTTTTACTCCGTTTCAGTGGTGTCCGCAAATGTCTTTAGACGAAGTCAAGGCGCATATTGATTATCTTATGGAGCGTATTAAAAAAGTTAAATGCGTAAAAATAAATTACAGTGACAAATATTTGTCTTTACTTGAAGCGGTTTTAACAAGAGGGGATGCATCTTTGTGCAAATTTATTGAGGCGCTTTATAAAAAAGGCTCTTATCTTGCATCATGGGGTGAAAATTTCAGTTGGAAACTGTGGAATGAAACTGCACAGGAATGTGGGTTAAATCTTGAAGAACTTGCACAAAAACAATATGATTTGAATAAACCCCTGCCTTGGGATTTTATAAATGTCGGTTTAGATAAAGATTGGTTAATTAACGAATATAACAAGGCGTTTGAGGTTGATGAAAATTCTTCTCATGTCGTTCCGACATGTCAGACGCAGTGTGTAAATTGCGGAGTATGTAAGAATTTCAATACTCATAAAGTTATTGCAGAACATTTTGTTGCATCTGATAAGGCTCAACTGCTTGCATCTGCACCTAAAAGACAAATTGAAGATATAGACCAAAAAGATATTAAACCTGTTTTCCGATACAGGTTAAAACTTACAAAAACAGGAATTTTAAGATATTTTTCTCATCTTGATTGGCAAAATACTTTTCTTAAAGCAATGCAGAGAGCAAATCTTAAAGTTGCCTATTCCTACGGCTATAATCCGAAAATGAAAATATCAATGGGTGTTGCGCTTCCTTTGTTCTGCGAAAGTGAAACGGAACTTGTGGATATTTGTTTATGGGAAAATGCCGATATTGATTATGTAAGAAATGAAATTCAAAAAGTTCTTCCGCAGGGTTCTGAAATTATTGAGGTAAAACAAATTGATACAAGTGCGCCTGCTATTGAGGAAGAAGTCTATTGGGCAGAATATCGGATTAAGATTTTTGACGAAAGTGTTTACGATTTTGGTCAATTCGTGTATAATACTCTCAGAGTTTTGGAGTCTGAAAATATTTTTATTGACAAAAAAACTAAAAAAGGTTTAGACAAAACAATAGACTATAAGCATTCAATCGGAGAGTACAGATTTGAGAGCGGAAGTCTGTTTATAGTATTAAAAGCAGGTAAAAGTACGGCAATACCTCCTTTGAGAGCAGATGCGCTTATGAGTGTCATTGCGCCTGAGGTTATGTTCGATATTAAGCGTACAAAGTTTTTAACGGAAAACCTGCACGAGTTATAAAGAAGGAAAGA
>JAFUXT010000066.1 GCA_017470815.1 bacterium
TTAAACCTTTCACAATAATTACTTCTTTTAAAAATATGCTATATATTTTTTTTGATTTTGTCAATAAAAAAAAGAGGACAAAAAGTCCTCGTAAATTAAGAATAGCTGGAAGTATGAAAAAGATTAATTATATTAAATCGTATAATTAAAATTTGCCTATTACCGTATGTTCTATCTTTTATTAGCCATGTTTATGGTATTCTGTTGGGTATGGTTACGATTTTGACAAACCCGATAATAATTTCAGTAATATTGCTTTGTGTACTTTGTTTATTCAGAGTGAATGTTTTGCTGGCACTTTTGATTTCTGCCTTAACAGGCGGATTAATAGGCGGAATGGGAATATCTGAAGTGATGAAAATTTTTGTCACCGGAATGGGAGATAACACTGAAACAGCATTGAGTTATATTTTACTTGGTGCATTTGCGGCATCAATGACTCATACGGGACTTGCGCCGATTTTGTCTTTAAAAATTTCTAATGCCATTAAATCAAAAAAATATATGCTGATTTTTATTCTGACAGGTATAGCAATACTTTCGCAGAATTTAATTCCTGTTCATATTGCATTTATACCGATACTTGTCCCTCCTTTGCTTGTCATAATGAACGAACTTCAAATTGACAGACGCGCGGTGGCATGCGGTTTGGCATTTGGTTTAAAAGCACCCTATATAATGATTCCTGCCGGATTTGGTTTAATATTTCAGGGATTGATTGCCGATAATATGGTGCAAAATGGTGCGGAAGTTTTGAAAAATGATATATGGAAATCGAGTTGGGTGTTAGGTTTAGGAATGTTTATCGGTTTTTTGATTGCAATTTTTATAAGTTACAGAAAACCGAGAATTTATGAAAATTTGGAAGTCAAAGAACAAAAAGAACTATCTACAACTCTGCACAGAAGCCATTATATAACCTTAATTGCGGCGATTTTAACTCTTGTTGTTCAACTCTGGACGGGTTCTTTACCTTTGGGAGCGTTGGTCGGGTTATCCGTAATTTTCGGGCTAAAAGCGATTGACCATAGTAAAATGGACAAACTTATAAATGAGGGTGTCGGTTTGATGGGATATGTTGCGTTTGTAATGCTTGTGGCAGCGGGTTATGCAGGCGTAATGAAGGCAACAGGAGGAATAGATTCGCTTTTAAATGCAATTATACCGTTTATGATGTCAAGTAAACTTCTTGCAACGGCATTAATGTTGTTTGTAGGTTTATTTATAACAATGGGAATAGGAACATCATTTGGTACAATACCAATTTTGGCGGTTTTGTTTGTACCGATATTTATAAAATTAGGGTTTAGTATTCCGTCAATGATAATTGTTCTTGCTGCTGCGGCAGCATTAGGTGATGCGGGTTCGCCGGCATCAGATACTACGCTTGGTCCTACTGCAGGTCTTAATGCCGACGGGCAACACAATCATATTTGGGATACATGTATTCCGACTTTTTTGCATTATAACATTCCGCTAATTATTACGGCACTAATTTCTGTTTTAATATTTAAATAACATTATGAAAATATAAAAATTTCAGAATTGTCTTTTTCTGTTAATTACCGGTTAAAGTAGACTGTCATAATAATCGTACTATTGTTCAATTTATTGTGTTAAGATAATACATACCATTTTTTAAAAACTAATTGTAACATTTTTTTTACAAATATTAAAAATCTTGCAACTACCTATATAAAAAATACTTTATATACGCAAGGGGATAAAAACAATATGGGGATATTATTATGCCGAGTATTAAAACAATCGGAAGTATATCTGATACTCATGAACAAGGTTTGAACGGAGATTTTACCAATATAGTTAAAGTAACTGCTCAGGCAAAATACAAAAAATGGAGCGGAAGTTTTTCTGTTGGAAGTTACGGAACATTAGACCGCGGGAATCTTAAAAACGTACCATTACTTGAGGCTAAATTGGGGCACGATTTGTCAGAAAATACCAATTTTGCTCTCAGGTAC
This sequence comes from bacterium, assembly GCA_017470815.1. Classification (GTDB taxonomy): domain Bacteria; phylum Cyanobacteriota; class Vampirovibrionia; order Gastranaerophilales; family Gastranaerophilaceae; genus Zag111. The sequence continues at coordinate 1,983 of JAFUXT010000066.1, forward strand.
AGAAAGCATGGTAATACTAATCAAGTCCGTGCTATATTTGGAGCGGAGCATAATATAGATTCAACAAATCGTTATACATTATCGGCAGAAACATACCTTAATTTAAAAAAAGAAGATAATAAAAAATGGAATGAAAAAATCGGAGCCGAAATAGGATGCAAATATAAAGTAAATAATAGAATAAGTTTATATGCAGGGCTTGAGCATTGTATTCAATTGGAAAAAAATATTTTGAAAGAACTTTCCAATTTAGATAATACATCTGCAAATATTAAACTCACATATAAGTTTTAAATAATAACAACGCATTTTAATTATATTATTCTTTCCATCTGTCAGACATATAACTCAAAATTGCACCGCCAATTTCTTCATTCGGGTCAAAAGCCTGATTAGGATTATTTGGTTTCATTGAGTTTTGAATAAGCATTTTACATAAAGGTCCAAAAGCATCAGGAACCTGAATTTTACGATAAATACCCGCTAAAAAAGTCTGAATATTTGGCGATTGAGTTTGATTAAATCTTGAAAAAACAGGATAAAGTTTGTCTATTCCTTTCGTACCGTTATCAATCATTCTGTCCATAATATAAAGAGTTTCAGTAACTTGTGCTTCATTATTTGAATGTTCTAAAATATCTGTCAAATATGGCAGGGCATTTTCTTTTTGTTTTACAAAATAATCGACTTCGTTTTTATCAAATACGCAATAATTTCTATCCTTTGTCGGTAATTGAACAGAGGCACAAATATATCTCGGATATGGATTAATATTATATTGAGTAACAGATTGAATCATAATTTTTACGAATAAACAAACGGCGGTCCGTTTTTAACTTCAAACAATATATTTTCAGCCATTGTTTTAAGTTCATCTTTTGTACGCTTTCCGCTATCGACCTGTTTATAAAATTCTTTAACAAGCGGATTTATTGCAGAATCTTTTTTGGCTTTAAAGTTTCTCAATTCGGTTGATACAAGGCGTTTTTGCAAATCGAGTTCAGTCTGCGCATTGATTTTTTTGACCTGAACTTCTTTCAAGGCTTCGCCAGCAAGTTTACCACCATAGCCTATTGCTGTTATGCCTGTTATTCCGCCAAACAACAAACCAAACTGTGGATTTGATGTGTCTAAAAGCCAATTGTAGAAAAATGCTTTGTAATCATCAACAAATGAATTAAATGCAGGTTTTGGAGTTCCGTCACCACCAATATTCGGATTAACCTTTGTAGTTGAAGTTTCTATTTTTTCAATAACTTTTTTCTCAAAATCTGCTTTTTCTTTATCAGTCCAATTTAATGCCAAAATCTGCTCTTTTACAAACTCTTTTATTCCTTTAGCATTTTCAATTTCAACAAACATGTGTTCAAGATTTTCTGCATCAGAAGATTTTGTTTCATTAGTCGAAGTTTTTACTATCTGAGAAATTGCTTTTTTCGTATTTTCAAGACTTTCCTGCAAGTGCATTTTACTTTTTGTAAGGTTTTTGAGTGATAAAAATCCGAGTCCGACAATTCCGACAAGAGTACCAATGCCTAATAAAATGTTGCCGAAATTATTTACCCCCTTTGCTTTTGGCATTTCTCTCTGTGAGGGGTCAAAATTTTCATTAGCACTAAACGCAAACTGTGCAAAAGTCTTGCGACCAAACGGAGTATTCGGTTTTTCTTCAGGCGGATTTAAAAATCCCTCAAATTCTTTTGTGTATTTTGAAAGCATTGAACGGATTATTTGCATTTTGCCTGAAAATGACTGCGTTTCAACTGCAATCAAATTTTCCTGCAAATTTTTCTGAATATTTGCTTCTTTGCGTTTTACCCAAATATCTTTGTAACCGTCAAAAAATGTTTTGCCCATAAATGCCATTGCAGACAGAGTCAATACCCCTGCCCCCGCTATAAATGTTTTGCTGTTCGGACTTTGTACCATCTGATAGATAACCTGCGAAGTTTCTTTACTCAAATTTACATTTCTTGTAACCGCAGGAAGCCATTTTTCTTTGGCAAGATTTTTTGACGCTTTTGCACTGTATCTGACAAAACCCGTAAGACCTGCGATTGCACCCATTACTCCCAATGCAACCGTACTTAAAGGCAAAAGTTTTTTATCAACAATCTGATTATCTTTATATAATTGCGCAGGCATTGAAGTATCATCAGAAATTATAAAAGTATCTTTCAGATTTGACAATGAAACTTCATTATCTTTGACAAAACTATTGACTACAACCCCCTCTCTTGTTGAATTGATGTTGCGTTTTTGGGATTGAGTCATGTTTCTGTGCTGAATCAGTTGTTCGTTTGCAAAAGGATTAATGTTCATGTGCTATCCTTTCTTCTTCACGCTTAAATTTGCGTGAAAGACTATGCAAAAATGTCTTGAGATTAAACGCTTTTTGAGTTTCGTCAATTTTCTTTTCTTCATCATCTGTTTCATCCGCACCAAAAACAAAGAAAACAGATTTGAGTTTTTTCTTTATACTACCCATAAGATTTGATAATGATTTTGAAACGGCTGCTTTCATTTCCCCGTAAACTGCCGCCAATTTATCCGCAATATCAACAAATTTTTGTGCGAAATTAGCCATAGCATTTGGTATCTGTGCCATTATATTAACTATTCTTGCAACAACCTGTGTAAGAACAAAATTCACAGGAGCAGAAATTATTGCAGGCATTGTTTTTGAAATATTTGAGGCAAATTCTAAAATTCTCTGATGAACATTTTCAAGATTTTTATTAAATTGCACTATAGATTGAATAAAACTTTGCTGATTTGCTTCGGCTCTTTGCCTTGCCGCTTTTTGTGCTCTTAGCATGGCACCTATTGCTGCGCATTGGTTATAAGTCATTTCCCCGACATTACGAGGGATATCTCTTTTGGTTGTAGAATTTCCGCCTGCCATACCGCTGCATATAGGGCATGCGCCTGCAGGAAGTCCATGCGGACAACTGCCGAGTTTCGGATTATGAATATGCGGTGCTCCTACTGACATTAAAAAATCCTCTCTGAATTTAAAGAGGACACATCATAAGACTTTCATATTATTTTCCCAAACTGTGCGTGAAAAAATAATTATCCCTTGAGTGTTCCGACTTTTACGGCTGCGCCAGCAGTTGAAGATGTTCACTCCATTTCCTCTTTGTTTCATGATAGTAAAATAAGGACAAAATCATGTCAAATATAAAGGCACATATTGTTACAAAAAATTATCAGTAATTAAATGGTGAAACTCTGTGCCATTTTCTGAAAAACGGAAATGCGTTATAAAAAATATCTGTCGTAGGAGATTTTAATTTCTTGATTATTGTAACAATCGGTTCTCCTGCTTTTTTATTCCATATTACTGTTGAAGCAGAACTCGGACTATAAAACACATCATCGGATAATTTGAGTTTCTTGAGCCCTTTTTCATTTCTGATAAAAGGCTTGAGCAAATTTTTAAATAGTTCAAACTCTTTTAAAGATATATAACGTGGTACATTTGGATCAAAGTCATTCAGTTCAAGTTTACGCTCTAATTTTTCAAGTGCGGGGGTTAAAACATATTTTCTTTTTCCTGCCATCTCAATATATCCGCAATCCTGACCATGGTACAAAACCTGCTTTGCATACTTTTTAAATGTCATTCCCGGAGTTAAATTGTTGAGACCTGTTCTGATTTTTGAAATAAACATACATGTGTATAAAACGCAAAAAAAATTTTTTTTGCTAATATTTTACAAAAAAATTCAAAATTGTTCATGCTATAATTGAGCAAAAGAGAGTAAATGGAGTACAAAACATGAAACAAAGTTATTATCCGCAGGAAATTGAAAAAAAATGGAAAAAATATTGGGAAGATAATAAAGTTTTTAAAACAGAAAACGATAACGGAAAGCCTAAATATTACGCATTGTCGATGTTTCCATACCCGTCAGGGAAACTTCACATGGGACATGTCAGAAACTACACAATTACAGACGTTATAGCAAGATTTAAAAAAGCAAACGGGTTTAATGTTTTGCACCCGATAGGCTGGGACAGTTTTGGACTTCCGGCTGAAAACGCTGCTATGAAACATAATGCAGACCCTGAAAAATGGACTGATGAAAATATTGCGTATATGACCGAACAATTGAAAATGCTTGGTTTATCTTACGATTGGGACAGAGAAGTAACAACCTGCAAACCTGATTATTATAAGTGGACACAATGGATTTTCTTGCAATTATACAAAAAAGGACTTGTTTATAAAAAAGAAGCCGCAGTAAATTGGTGTCCAAGTTGCGGAACAGTACTTGCAAACGAGCAGGTAATTGACGGCAAATGCTGGAGATGCGACAGTGAAGTTGAGAAAAAATATTTATCTCAATGGTTTGTAAAGATTACACAATACGCTGATGAATTATTAAAAGACTTAGACCTTTTAAAAGGCTGGGGCGATAACGTAAAAACAATGCAGGCAAATTGGATAGGAAAATCTCACGGCGCAATTTTCCGTTTCCCTGTTGTTGATGCTCCGTCAGGCGAAAAAATGGAAGTTCCCGTTTATACAACAAGACCTGACACCGTTCATGGTATAACTTACCTTGTTGTTGCTCCGGAATACAAAGATATTGAAAAATTAACCACATCAGAAAATAAAGATGCAGTTGAACAATACAGAGCTAATGCTCGCAAAATGTCTGAAATTGAAAGACTTTCAACAGACAGAACAAAAACAGGTGTTCCACTCGGAACTCATTGTAAAAACCCGTTTACAGGCGAAATTTTCCCGCTCTGGACTGCGGATTATGCTTTGGTAGAATACGGAACGGGAGCAGTTATGGCAGTTCCTACACACGATACAAGGGATTTTGATTTCGCAAAAAAATATAATTTGCCGATGAAGGTGGTTATTCAAAATCCTGAAAATCCTTCAAACTGTGAAAATGAAGCATATACAGAAGAAGGTGTATTGATAAATTCAAATGAATTTAACGGAATGAAAAACACGCAAGCGAAAAAAGCAATTACTCAAAAAGCAGTAGATGAAGGTTTTGGGGAATTTAAAACACAATTCAGGCTTCGTGATTGGCTGATTTCCCGTCAAAGATACTGGGGCGCACCAATTCCTGTTGTTTATTGTGATAAATGCGGTATCCAGCCTGTACCGGAAGATCAACTTCCTGTATTATTACCAAAAGATGTTGATTTTTCTGTTGTTGGCAAATCACCAATTACGACTTCACCAACATTTAAAGATGCTGTTTGTCCTGTTTGCGGCGGGCATGCAACAAGAGAAATGGATACAATGGATACATTTATTTGTTCAAGTTGGTATTATCTCCGCTATGCAGATGCAAAAAATGACAAAGAATGTTTTAACAAAGATATAGTAAATCATTGGTTACCTGTTGACCAATATGTCGGTGGTATTGAACACGCAATTTTACACCTTTTGTATTCAAGATTTTTCACAAAAGCATTAAGGGATTGCGGACTTTTAGATTTTGATGAGCCGTTTAAAAACCTGTTAACTCAGGGTATGGTCTTAAAAGACGGTTCGAAAATGTCAAAATCTAAAGGCAATACGGTTGACCCTGATGAGATATTTGAAAACTACGGAGCAGATACCGCAAGATTATTTATCCTGTCAGATTCTCCACCCGCAAGAGATTTTGACTGGTCAGATGCAGGCGTTGAAGGCTGCTATAAATTCTTAAACAGAGTTTGGCGACTTGTAGCATCAAATGCTGAAAATATTAATCTGAATTATTTATTAGGCTCAAATCTTGCAAAAGATAATGACGATTTGGTAAGAACAGTACACATGTCAATTAAAGGCATTACAAACGATATTACAAACGAATTTCAGTTTAATACCGTTATTTCAAAATATCGTGAACTTGTTAATGCTATTTATGATTGGCAGGGCAAAAAACCTCAGCTTAATGACGAGGATAAAAATGTTTTGAGTTTTGCAATTGTTTCAATGCTCAAACTTATGTCACCTGTTGCAGTTTATTTAACCGAAGAAGCATGGCACGAATTGGGCGGTGAAGGTTCAATCCACGATCAGCATTGGTGTAAGTGGGACGAAAATCTTGCCAAATCAAGTTCTATAACAATGGTTGTTCAGATTAACGGTAAAGTTAAAGACAAAATTGAAGTTGATGCGGAAATTTCCAAAGAAGAAATGGAAAAACAGGCACAAAATAGCGATAAAATAAAAGAACTGACCGCAGGAAAAACAATAATTAAAACTATTGTCGTTCCGGGGAAATTAGTTAATATTGTTGTAAAATAATATATTCTTCCGCCATTGTGAAAGTTAGGTGAAAAAGTTATTTTAATACATTCCTCCCCTTTGTAGGGGAGATTAGGTGGGGTTTGAGTTAATATGTAAGTTGGGCTTTCAGCCCAACAAATAAAATGTTGGGGTAGAAACCCCAACTTACTTATTGTGAATTGTCGTTATCGGTGCTAACGCATATTTAACAATCGTTAAATCCGTAAAGGTCAATTCACGTTTCACAATTCACGTTTCACTGATTTAAAACCTGCCATCGCATTGGGTTGCACAGAATTTGCATCTGCCTGAATTGTCAAGGTTATACTCCAAAAGTTGGTAACCGTTGCGGACAATTACACCCTTGCCACAATTTTTGCAGTAGGTCGTTGAAGTTTGAATATTGGTAATATTACCGGTATATACATAATTAAGTCCAACTTCTTTTGCGATTTTGTATGCTTTTATAAGTGTTGAAAATTCAGTTGCTTTACGGTTCTCAAATTTATAACGGGGGAAAAATGCGCTGAAATGCAAAGGAACATCTGCTCCGACATTATTCAAAATCCACTCACATTCGGCTCTCAATTCTTCTTCACTGTCATTTTCGCCCTCAATGAGCATTGTTGTAAGTTCTACATGGCAATTTGTTTGGTTGCAGACATATTTAATCGTATCAAGCACAGGCTCTAACTTTGCAAGACAATTTTTGGCATAAAATTTTTCGCTGAAACCTTTTAAATCAATATTTGCACCATCCATTAAGGCAAAAAACTCTTTTGCAGGTTCAGGATTAATATAACCTGAAGTTACCGCAACAGTTTTTATACCAAACTGACGGCATAATTTTGCACAGTCAAGCGCATACTCAAAAAATATTATCGGGTCATTATAGGTAAAAGCAACACTTTTACAGTTGTGTTTCAACGCAAGAGCGACAATATCCTGCGGAGAATTGTAATTCAAACTTTTCGGATCAGATTTATTTTTCGTAGTTTGCCAATTTTGACAAAACTGACAACCCATATTGCATCCCAAAGTACCAAAAGATAATACACCCGTTGTGGGATAAAACTGATAAAGAGGCTTTTTCTCAATCGGGTCAATCGCCAAACCCGTATTATAACCGTAAGTATCAAGAATAATTTGTCCGTTAAAATTTTTACGCACATGGCAAAAACCCCTCTGATTATCGCTTAAAATGCAATTACGGGGACAAATTGTGCATTGAATTTTACTGTTTGTTAAGATATTTTGATATTTCATAAATTGTATTATAATACTGTTATGAGAAAAATAAAAGAAGCAACAGTTGCCAACACTTTTTATACAGGCAGCGCAGAGGATTTAATTTTACAGATACAGAATTTTAAAGAAACAAGCAAAAACTTGTATAAGTATGCTACAAGAGCGGTAATTGTACCGCACGCAGGGCTTGTTTACTCGGGAAGGCTTGCCTATGAGGGTATAAGCCAACTTGATAAAGGGATAAAAAACCTTTTTATCTTTGCTCCATCTCACAGAGTCGGTTTTAACGGAATAGCAATTTCAAGTTATGATGCTTGGGAAACACCTATTGGCACTTCTGATGTAAATCAGGAAATTTGTAAAGAATTGCATGACAAATTCGGGGCAAACCTCAATGATGATGCAATGGCTGCAGAACACTCCATTGAAGTCGAATTACCGATTATTCAATCGGTTTTTGACAATGTCAAAATCGTTCCTGTTTTAATCGGCAAGGAAAATCCTGAAATTATCAGAAATATTATTGAAACATATTATCCTGATAAGGAAAACGGGTTTATAATTTCGTCTGATTTAAGTCATTATTTGAATGATGAAAAAGCGAAAGCCGCTGATAAAGTTACTGCAAATATGATTGAAACCGGTAATATCGGAAACTTTAGATATGAACAGGCTTGTGGTGCTGTTGGGATTGCAGGACTTGTAACATTTGCAAATACCCATAAATTTTCAATGATAAGAATTGATTTGGCAAATTCTTCGGAAGTTTCGGAAGATAAGTCAAAAGTAGTCGGTTACGGAACTTGGTTTTTGTATGAAGGTGACAAAAACGAATTTATCGCAAAATATCATCCGGCATTTGTAATTGATATTTGCAAAATCATTATTCAATCGGAATTTGACCAAAAGCCGATGTCAATAATTTATCCGCAGGTATTTGATCAGCCGGGTGCATGTTTTGTTACTATTGAGAAAAACGGTCATTTGAGAGGTTGCATCGGTTCAATTGTTGCACACAGACCACTTATTACAGATTTGGTTGAACATGCAAAAGATGCAGCATTCAAAGATACAAGATTTAGCGCAGTCAGAGAAGAAGAATTGCCTGAACTTAAGTTTGCGGTATCAATTTTGACAGAACCGAGAAAAATAGTCTTTGATAATGAAGAACAATTAATGGAAAAAATTGTTCCGAATGAAGACGGTATAATTATTCGTGACGGCGATTTTCAGGCAGTATATCTGCCGTCAGTTTGGGCAGAATTACCTGACAAAACAGAATTTATGAAATCTTTGAAAAAGAAAGCAGGAATGGACGAAAATCATTTCTCCGAAACTTTTGAAGCATTCAAATTCCATACGATTTATATTAAAGAAAGATAATTTTATTTTGTAATTATGGACAAATGGCTAAAACTGCCTGATTTTATCAGGTTTTTAATAATAGGTTGTATTAATGCAGGAATTTCGTATTTAATTTATGCAATATGCGTACTTATTTTCGGTACCGGACAATATCAGTTGTGTGTCGCTTTGCAATGGATTTTGTCATCTGTTACCTCTTATTTGAACCAAAAATTCTTTGTGTTCTGTACAAAAGGGAATTATGTCAAAGAATATCTCAAATGCTGTTCAACTTGGGCAGTGAGTTATGTTTTGAATGTCATAATTTTGGAAATTATGGTCAGATTTTTAATCAAAAATGTATTTATTGCGCAATTTATCAGTTTGTTTTTGGTTTCAATTGCAACTTATGTATTGTTCAAATTCTTCGCTTTCAAAAAAGCGGATTAAATTTTGAATGACTTAATTGTAACAAGTTTGTACTTTTTACCTTCTTTTAGAGTGTCAAAATCAAATCTTTGTGACATATTTTCGATATCTTTATTTCTTATAATTGTTTTGATTTCAGGGTTTAAAAGAATTTTTTCATCATCAGAAATCGTTTCCTCATCTGTATCAACAGTCACATAATTGACCTTATCACCGTAATAATAAAGCACGGAATATTTGCGGCCGCCATTTATTACTGCAACTTTAGAATTATTATCCTTACAATATTTTGCAAATTCCATCAAATCATTTTGCCCGAAAGAATAATCCATATTATAAAATAACTTTGTTCCAAATGCTGATAGTACAAGAATTAACAGAGCATAAGAAATAAACACTCCTTTAAATTTTTCTTTTTTTGCAAGTAATATGCTTGAGATTCCAAATAAACCTGTAACCGCTACGCAGAACCATTGTATTATTTTCACATCAGCATATATTTTTTCGGGTAAGAATAATCCCATAAAACACCCGACAACTGATGCGAGAACAAATATTCCGCCCAAAATATAAACGGTTAAATTAATCTCTTTTTGGTACTTGGCATTGAATATGTAATCTTCCCACGCATAAGCAATAATAAATGATGTAAAGAAATAAACAGGCAAAATGTATGTTATGAGTTTTGTACTTGATGATGAAAAAAATAACATCGTAAATAAAAAACCTATAACATTAAAACAAAGAAACTTATACACAATGTCATTGCGAGGGCAAAAGCCCGAAGTAATCCAGCCTTTTATTTTTGCAATCCCGACTGCAAGTGCAGAAAGGACATAAGGGAACATTCCCCATAAAATTGTAAGAAAATAAAAATAGAACGGTTGTTTTCTGTGAATTTCGCTTGAAGAAAAGAACCTGTTTATATGATGTTTCATTATATATTCGTTAAAAAACAACGGATCATGAATGTTAAACATTGCAATATGCCAAGGCAGAACAATTAATAAAAATAATAAAATTCCAACAATAAAATATTGTGGTTTGAAGATTTTTTTGAATGACTTATTAAAAATAGTGACAAAAAACATTGTTCCAAACGGTACGACAAATCCTGGAATCCCTTTTGCCATAACGGCTAAACCTGAAAAAATATAGAAAAGCCACCAAAAATATTTTACATTTTTTTCTTTTACAAATTGAGTCAAGAACCCAAACATTACAGAAAAACCAATACATGTTGTCACAACAATATCAAGAATGGCAAATTTTGCAAGCATAACAAATTCCATTGTCGTTGCAAGAATAACGGCACTAATCAAACCATATCTGCGTGAAACAACTTTTCTACCGACAAAATACATCAAAAAAGTACACAGACTGCCATATAACGCAACAGGAAATCTTGCACTAAATTCACTCACATGCCCGAAAAGTGCGAACGACAAACATTCACCCCAAAAATAAAGAGGTGGTTTTTCAAAGAAATATTCGCCATTCAAATACAAAGTCATAAAATCTTTTGTATTAAACATATCTCTTGCCATTGAAACATATCGGGTTTCATCAACATCCATCAGCGCATAATTGCCGATATTAAAGAAAAATACAAAATAACAAAATATTATAAGCCCCAAAATCGTAAAAATTTCAGAGTGTTTTTTTACAAAATCCATCACTTTTTCCATAAAATATCCCATTCTTAAATAAGTTCAATATCTTTAATATAACGAGGTCTTGCTTTAACTTCCTTATAAAGTTGTCCGACATATTCACCTATTATGCCCAAACAAAACAACTGAATACCGCCAAAAACACTTAATAACACAACAATTGTTGCCCAACCGCTTGGGGAGTTATGCCAAAAAATCTTTTCTATAACTGTTTCAAGCCCGACACAAAATCCGATTAATGCCATGAAAAATCCTAAAACAGCCACCATTCTTAACGGAACAATGCTGTAAGATGTAATCCCGTTTAGCGCCAAAGCCATAAGTGAAGCATAGTTAAATTTTGATTCCCCTGCCATTCTTGGTTTTACATCAAAATAAACAGATGTGGATTTTAAGCCGACTTCATGGAAAAATCCTCTCAAAAACAACAATTTTTCAGGATACATTTCAAGAATATCAAGCGCGCGTTTGCTTATCAGCCTGTAATCCGAATGATTTGGGGGTATGTGTGCCCCGAGTAAATTCATTGTTTTATAAAACGCAAGCGCAGTATATTTTTTCAAAAACGAATCTGTTTTTCTGTTGTTTCGTATCCCCAAAACAACATCAAAACCTTTTTGATATTCGTCAATAAATTTTTCTATCGCCCATTCATCCTGCTGCAAGTCCGCATCAATAGACACCACACAATCACAGCCTATATTTCTTGCACCTTCCAACCCTGCAAGAATTGCCTTTTGGTTGCCGTAATTCCTTAAAAATTTCAAACCTTTTACAAGTTTATTTTCCCCGTGCAATTTTTCAATTATACTCCAGGTTGAATCCTTTGAACCGTCATCTATCAGATACAAATAACTGTCCTCACGAACTTTGCCCTTTGATATTAAATCATTTATAACCAAAAATAATTTATTGACAGTATTTTCTATACAAAGTTCCTCGTTATAACACGGAATAATAATTGCTAATTGCGGTTTTTCCATAATTCCTCGCTTTTTTAATCAATTTTTTTTGGAACATGTCATTGCGAGAAAAATTTTGTCATTCCGTACTTGATACGGAATCTGAAAATTTTTCGTAGCAATCTCATCATTGCCACTGTGTCCTACATAGAAT
>JAFUXT010000067.1 GCA_017470815.1 bacterium
AACAAATTAAATAAATTATATTATTCAAAAATTTTTATTAATTTTATAAAACTTTACAATTCCTGTAATTCCTATGGTTTTTGACTTTTAGAAATCTCTCAATATATAATTTAACTCATGATATAGGAGAAATGAAAGATGGATTAACTGGAAGAAACTATATTTTAGGAATATTAAGAGCTCTTGAGACTATAGCCTGGGATAAAAAATATTTAAGTGAAATAACTATATTTTTAGGATATTTATCAAGTATAGATCCAGGTGGCAATCATGGAAATAGACCTATTAACTCTATAAAAGAAATATTTATACCTTGGCATGTACAGACATTAGCAACAATTGAAGATCAAAAAAATGCTATAAAATGCTTAAATAATGAGTATCCAAAAACAGCGTGGGATGTACTAATAAGCATTCTTCCTGATGAACATCAGTATGCAACTGGCACTGCTAAGCCTAAATATAGAAATGCAATAGATAAAGATTGGAGATATAAAATCCTTAATAGAGAATATGCTGATATTTGTTGTTATTACGCAAATTTTTTAATTGAGCAATCAAGACATAGTATTGATAAACTTCAAAGATTAATTGATATTATATCTAAAATGCCAGACAATTTATTTAATAAAATTATTAAATACTTATCAGAACAAGAAATTATTAATTCTTCAGATGATAAAAAATATCAGCTATGGAATGAATTAAAAAATTTGGTTAATCATCATATAAAGTATTCTGAAACTAAATGGGCAATGAAGGCTTTAAGAATAAAAAAATTAAAAAAAGTAATAACAATTTTAACGCCCAGAGATTTAATATATCAATATATTAGACTATTTTCAAACGCTGCTCTTAACGAGAGTGTTAAAAGGTACAAACTTGGAGGAAATTCGCTGCAAAATTTCTAATGGGATTGCAAGAATAATTTTCTGCGTTGAAGATAACACAATAATCTTGCTTCACGCATTTATAAAGAAAACTCAGAAAACCCCGCAAAAAGAACTGGATGTTGCAATTAAACGCTATAAAGAATTATGCAAAAGATAAAACAATGCGTTTACCCAAATATTTTGCAACTTTTTCAATTGTATTCAAAGTAATAGAAGTATTTTCAGGATCTAAAATGCGACAAATAGCTGTTCTAGATGTTGCAAGTTCTTTGGCAAGACGATTAACAGAAATATTATCTGCAAGCATTTTTTGCTCCAATGCATAAGCAATAACTCTTTTTATTGCAACAGCTTCTGATTCCTGAAGAATATTTTCTTCTTCAAGAAAATTATCAAAACTGGAACCTATGTGCTTTTTATTTACCATTTTTATTATCCTTTTTTATTAAAATTAACTTATATTTATATTGTACCAAAAATGGTACAATATTTCAAGTGGGTAATTTATATTTATTTAATTTAAGTCATTATCCATAGCATTTAAACTCAAATGTACTTCCTGCTTTTCATTTTTCCAAAATTTTATTAATTCTTCTTTAGTCGTAATTAATTTATCATTCCCCGGAAGTTTTATTTGCATACCCTGCTCAATGAGATAAATTAAAAATGCACGATATAATTCGTTAATAGATTCCAACATTGTATAAAATAAAAAAGCTATTTCCTGAGGACTAAATTTAATTTTATCACCTTGATAAAATATTTTTTCTTTTTCTTCAAGCTTTATTGAGCATTGTATTGTATGTCCGGCCATATTTTGTATTTTGTGTATAGGATTATCAGGAGTAAAATAATATTCCTCTTTTGTTATTTGATCAACCATTTTACAAGTAAATGCTTTTATCTTTAATTTAATTTCACCTTTATTAACTAAACTATTATTATGAGCAACACAATTTCTTACATATTTTAAGTTTTCCCATAAATTTTTATTACTTTTTACATTTCTAAGTAATCTACTTATAATTTTTATTTTTTTCGGGAAATTTCGACCTGAAAATTTTTTGGTCAAATTATTGGCAATCTTTTCATCATATATTTTTCGTTCATTATAGCAATTCAAATAATATATTTTTTTATACAATTCTGTTAATGTTTTTTCGAATAAAGACATCATTTCACATAATGAATTATGAACGACAAAAGATTTAAATTCATTTATTGTTTCCTCATTGTTTACCGGTTCTGGAATTAATTCATACTGCTCAAAAATTCGCCATTGTTTTATATTAAAATTATTTTTTTCGTTAAGAACTGCTCCAGAGAAGGCAGAAGCTCTTATAACTCCTTTCCTTGCATATTCAAAAATTTGGTTTATATCTAAATCTATACCATTATCCATATAATTATTTTATCACTAATATATCATCTCCATCTCATAGTTAATTTAATCTTGTTCTGTATGTTAAATTACAGTGTGGGTAGTATAACGAGAACAACTTTATTGAGGAGTTCGAGCAAGCCGAGCAGAGGAATGAGCGAAGCGAAAGTTGAGCAATTATGCCAATAATGAATATTTTGGCTAATTGCGAACGGTTCCGTTTACTGCGAGGCGCAGCAAACAATCTTGCAAATAGCAAAATAATCTCAAAAATCCGAGTCCCCTATCCTCCAAAAAATAGAACATAGAACTAAATCTATGTTCTATTTTTTTGTAGTGTTAGTAGGACGAGAAGTCATCTGTTTTGTATCAGGGATTTTGAGATAAAATATTTAATCTGTTTTCTAAAAAGTATATAAATTTAACAGTTTGTTGTATTATAGTTATAGTTTTTGGTATTTAAATTTATAAGGATTAAATAGTATGAATAAAGCAATAAAATTAGTAGTTACACTCTTTGTCATGATTTTATGCACAACAATTTCAGCATATTCGGCAGAAAAAAATGTATTATTAAAAACAACTTCCACCTGGGATAATGCAAGTTATAAAAAATTAAAAATTAAAAAACCTGAAGTTACGGTATTAAAGATTATTATAAACGTCAATGAAGAATTGCCTATGCATAAACATGATTTAGTAAATATTGCTTATGTAAAAAAAGGTATTCTGACAGTAATTACCGATGATAATAAAGAAATAACTCTTCACGAAGGAGAAGTTTTGCCTGAATTGGTCGGAAAATACCATTACGGTAAAAATACCGGAAATGAACCGGTTGAACTGATTGTTTTTTATATTGGCGAAAAAGGAACTCCGCTATCTGTTAATAAATAACAGAATAATTAAGATAAATTTTGTTATGGACAAATCTTTTTACAATTCACCTTTTGGAATTTTAGAAATTATTTGCGAAAAAGATACTTTAATTTCGTTAAAACTTGCACAAAATACTGAAAATTTTTGTACTGATACAACTTTTATTAAAACCGTTAAATCTCAACTTGATGAATATTTTTTGGGAAAAAGAAAGATTTTTGATTTAAAAATCAGTCTTATCGGCACGGATTTTCAGAAATGTGTATGGCAAACGCTTCAAAAAATTCCTTATGGTGAAACCAAAAGTTATTCTGAAATTGCAACAACAGTCGGCAATAAAAATGCACAAAGAGCAGTCGGTTCTGCGTGCAACAAAAATCCTGTTATTATAATTATTCCCTGTCACAGAGTTGTTTCTAAAAATGGAAATTTGGGCGGATTTGCCTATGGAAAAACTCTCAAACAAAATTTGCTCACATTCGAAAAACTCAATACTTAATTTACATAAATATCTATAAACCCTTTTTGTGTATAATTGTTTTGGGAGAATTTTTATGAGAACAATAATAAAACTATTAACAATAATTATACCTGTTTTAATTGTAATCAGTTTAATGACAGGCTGCGCAAATATTAAAGATAAAAAATTTTTTAAATCCAAACCTGCAACAACATATTTTCATAAAGGGGTGTATAAAAGTTATGCTCCTAATAAAAATTCAGGTCAATTTTATTTCTATGTTTTTTATGACGAAAATTCAGGTCACACTGAGGATAGTGAAATGGGTATCGGATTGCCGTTTTCATGTGTTCAAAAAGACGGTTATGTAAAGTTTAAATTTGGAGGAAGTGAAGAACCTGAAGAAAAGTTTATAATAAAATCAACAAAAAATAATGCTATTACAGGCTATTTCAAAGATAAACAATTACTCAAATTTATTCTCATTCCTGACGCAAATCCTGATAATTTTGATGCAACAGATGAATTGCAGAAATCAAGAAAAGTTGACGATATTGTTGAACCCGTATATACACAGGATTGTTTCCCTAAAACATTAGAGCAAAGCGGAGTATCAAAAAAATGCTTTGAGAATGCAAATTTAGGGCAAAAGAAATTTTGTTCCGAAACTGAAATTAAAAAAATAGAAGAATATTATAAAAAAGGTCAGGATAAAGACCCTCTAAATGACGGTTCAGGAAATTTTTGCGCTGATTAAACAGTTTACGGGTGCAATTTTTTTACAACACAGCAATACATCTGAACCTGTGTTTTTACCCCGTCATTTATACATTGCTGCATCAGTCCTTTTATATATGACCTTTTATACTGAGGCTTGTGATATTCAAAATAAAATCCGTCAATGACAACTTTTTTAATATCATCTCCTGCAGGAGAACCAAAATCTCCTGCAAATTTATCGGCACTTTCTATTGTTTCAAATAAAATATTGTGTTTTTGTTCGTTATTTGTTGATTTTGATTTTATAATTTCTAAATTTTTATCTGACATGTAGAATTTTAAATCCTCATGCCCGTCATTCAGATACAGATAATTTTTTGACTGCATAAACGGTTTCGTACTTTCCAAATACCCAAGCGGATATACAAACCCATTTTTGGCAAAATAGTAAAATAACCCATAGTTTGAATTTTTGTTTTTATTTATTTTGTCGGTAATTATTAAAATACGCTCTTTGGATTTGTTTATTTTTACTGTTGTATAATAGTAATTTTTGGGAAATTCTGTTAAGACAACCGAATAATCAAAATAATCTTTTTGCGGATTATATCTGTCCTGAAGTTTATTTATTATTTTTTTTTTGAATTAGCAGAAACACTATTTAACAGAATAAAATCAAATCGTTCGTATGTTTCAAAAACTTTTTTTCTTTCGTTATAATATTCTTCCGTAACATTTTCCCATTTTTCGTCAGAATAAGAAATAAACCATGGTTGTTTTGAGTTTTCATAACCGTCATATTTAAAATTTACCTGCGGGAAAAGTTCGGTTGAATTTTCCACTAAATTATAAACATTGACACCGCTTTCTGATGCGCCTGATGAATATTCATTGCAGATAAATGCATTATCACAAACATAATATCTGTCACGGCTTCCGCCACTTATTACATGTTTAGAGGTTCGGTTTACCATGGTGTAAATATCATAAATTACCCCTTTCCAATCTCCATCTGCAATTTCACCTATTAAAAGTTCTTCAATTCCGTCTGCATTTACATCATAATAAGCATAGCCAACTTTATTGTCAGGAATAATATTATACATATAACTCATATTTTCTGTTTCAAGTTTTGAGGAATCCCATTTTTCATTGAGAGCAGTCAGATGTTTTTGCAAAATATCATTGTATAAATCTTTTCCTTTCATGCCTTGATTTTTAAAGTACGTTGCACCGTTTACACCTTTTATATCAACCTTTTTGCCGTAATCATACAGTTTTTTGAAAGATTCGGGGGCTTGCGTGCTTTTTGTGTAATCATACTGAACATCTGTCGGATACTTCAGCACCATATCATAAATTACCCCCTTTTTATCTGTCAGTTCCCCGATTTTTACACCTCCCGGTAGGTTTGCATGATCAGATGGGTTTTTATAGGCTTTTATTCCAAAAGCAAAGCCTCCAAAACCCGCTTTTTTAGAGGCTTTATGATACAAAGAAATTTTATCTTTTTCAATCTTTGCTTCATAAACCCCTTTAAACTCTTTTGGTAAAGTCAAAGTAAAGAGTTTGTTTTTTACCGTCAGATTTTTTTCTGCTTTATGTGAAAAAATAGTTTTATTTAGAATATTTTGTGCGGAAAAAGATTTTGGGGCAAAAAATATTGCACAAATTATTAAAAAAACTGTTATTTGATTTTTCATTACTTCGACTCCTTTTATACAATTATTTTAAATATTTTTTCCTAAATTATATGCTTTTTGCAAAAGTTCCTGATTTTTAGTTGCATCATTTGGGGCTTCCAAACCGCCGCCATTGACATAACCTTTTATTGCAGTACCAGGAAGGCAAGCACACCATCCGTTCAATCCGTTTATTACTGTCTGAACCACATCGTCAGAACCATCTGCAGAAGTTGTTATTACATATACATCTTTGAAATTATATCCCGTTACATAAAGAGAATTTGCTCTGTCTATAAGAGTTTTCATCTGTCCTGACATTTCGTAATAATAAACAGGTGTTACCCAAATTATTACTTCAGAATTTTTCATTTTTTCGGTTATTGCATTTGCATCATCATTTATGACACAATGCCCTAATTTTTGACATGCCATACAACCTTTGCAATATCCAATATTTTTATCTTTTAATGTAACAAATTCTACCTGATGTCCGGCATCTTTAGCCCCACGTTCTGCTTCATGTGCCAAAATTTCAGAATTTGCACCGTTTCTTAAACTTGTTGAAATAATTAAAACTTTTTTTGACATATTCTCTCTCCTTATATAATTTTTTATTCTACATAACCGCTTTGTTCGATTTTGTAAAGACAATAAGATGCGCCGCATTTGTCTTTGTTGTTTGTCGGACACCCGCCACGGCAGACAAATTTATGTTTGCAGGTCTTACAATAACCTTGTAATGACTCTATCTGCGGACATCTGTTATATTTAAACGAATTATGGTCTGCCCAAATCTCTTTAAACGGTCTTTGTTTTATGTTACCTTCCGAGTTATTCATATTAGGACAGCCTTTTACATTTCCGTCACTTTCAATACTTGCACTGTATATTCCACATTCACAACCCCGCCAATTTTGAATGGCAAGTTTTGGCTGCAGTGATGAAAAATATCCTATGCAATCTGATTCTGTGACAGAAATTTTCTCGGAATAATTTTCTCTGAAATATGCAATTTTCTGCGCAAGTTCATAATACTGCTTTTCGTTTAAGAGTTCTTTTTCAGGCAATTTTTCACTCGGTTTTACAACCTGAAGTTGCCATGTATCAACACCTAAACTTATAAGCAAATTTAAAATATCCTCAAGTTGATTATAATTAGACTGCATAACAGTAGTCGGAACCGCAACATAAATCCCTGCCTGCTTCAATTTTGGTACGATTTGACAAAAATGTTCAAAAATACCGTTTGTACCTCTTATGTAATCATGCGTTTTGGCATCCGCACCGTCAAGACTAATACCTATCGCAGTTGACGGGTAAAGTTTTAATATTTCTATAACATCATCATCTATCATCAGGGCATTTGTCATCATAATCGCCTGCATTCCAAGATTATGAATTTTGGCAAGAAATATCGGCCATTCTTCTCTTAAAAACGGCTCTCCGCCTGTTAAAACAACATTTCTGCAACCTAAATCGGCAACATCTTCCAATAATTTTATAATTTCATTATTTGTCAGTTCGTTTTGCTTTTCACAACCGGCATTTATTATGCAATGAATACAATTGGCATTACATCTTCGTGTAATTTCCAGAGTAACAGTAACGAGATTATACATAAAACAGATTCCTCTATATTTATGTATTATTTTACTGTTTTTGCTCTATTTTTGCAATTTCTTCTTTTATTTTCTCAAGATGTTCTTTAATTTTTTTATCATCTGGATGACCGATTAACCCTGCTGTTACGGTCGGGACCATAGGAATTGTCGGCAATTTTGTTTTTGGCGGAGGCGTAATCAAACCGCCTACAGGTGCAGGAACAGTCGGATATGGATGTTTTGGCACCGGCGGAGGCGCAATCAAACCGCCGATTGGGGGATTAGATATCGGATAAGGTAATGGCAAAGGTTTTGGCGGTGCAACTAAACCGGCAAGCGGTTGAGGGTTAATGATATTAGGAAGTTTTAAATCAGGCTTATTAACCTTTTGTTCCTGATTTTGAGCAACTACTTGCTGATTTTGAATTTGGTTATTCCCAAAATTTGTCTGATAACTTCTGATTGCACCTATTTTCATAAAACCTCCGACACTTTTCACCTATTACATATATATATTAAAACATTGTAAAGAAATTTTTTGCCATACAATTTAATCTTTTTTTACAATTGAATTAAAAGTTATAATTATTAGCCCAAATACCGCTAAAATTATTAAGCAAAATGTGTTTAAAATTCCTATGAACAAAACGCACCTTATTTATTTCTGCGCCACTTAATATATATTCTGATTTGTCTTTTTAAATTAAACCATTCTTTTTTTCTGTCGCATCTGTTTAAAATAATATCTTCTAAATTGCAATATATGTAATACAATTCCCCCAATATCGTATCAGGTAAAATTATGTCATCTTCTGAATCATAAAATTCTAAAACATTTATATCATTATTCATTTTAATATTTGTCATTATATAGTAACATTGTAGAATATAATATAACAGCGGTTTATATATTTGTCAATGATATAAAATAGAATACACTATTCTTATGATAGATATATACGAAGAAGTCAGGATTTTATTGCTACGAAAAGGTTTATCTATGCGTAAAGTTGCAAAAATTTTGCGCGAAAAAGGTTTTAATAAAATACCAAAAGATGGCGGATTATCAAACAAATTTAATAAAAAAACTGTAAGATTTAATGAAGTACAGTTAGTTCTTGACTTTCTCGGCTATGAACTTGTTATAAAAGAAAAATAATTATTTTTTTAATTTTTAGACATTTACATATCCTTTTGTGGAATGTGGTATTTTACGGCTTTTTGCAATATTGGATATATGAACAATGTAAATAAATTATTAAATGCTTTGAATGAAACAACCGAACTCAGTGTTGATGATTGGACAATTGAACATCAAATTATTGCCGGAATGAAAAAATGGGTTGCAAATATTGTGCCAGCCGAACTTTTATCTCGAAGCATAAAAGATATTCTAAATTCTTTGATGACTTTAAATCAAGATGGAAATTTTTACAAAACTTTTCCAGATAATATTTTAACTCCTGATTATGGTGATAAATGGGGTGTCATTGCAAATTATATTGAAATTAATAACCGTGCAATTGCGCAAATGCGGGTAAATAATATTGGTGAAAATATTTGCAGAAACGGTTTGCAAAGTACAATGAAACTTCTGCCTGCAATACCGCCAAGCGCAAAAAGTTGGGCAAATTGCATCATTTTATCTCAAATTTTTCCAAATATTTATGGCGACGGTTATAGTAAAGCGGTGAATGAAGAAAACTCTATTTACGGAATAAAATTAAATAACGGATTTAGTAAAAACATTATTAATTATGATATTGCAGACAAAATAACTCCTGCAGAACAATTTGAGGCATTTAACGATTTGGCGCATTTTCACGGATTAAAGACAGGTTTTCGCACTGTAATTTCCGCAGACCAAATAAAAGTTGTTCAAAAAGACGGTAGTGATGTTACTTTTGATTGGAATAATTCAGAGCATTTTGATTTGTTTTTAAATTCGCATATTGAACTTATTAATATGGGGTTTGAAGCAATTTTTATTGACAGCGCAAAACATATCGGCGGGTATGATATGGATAACTATACAGGTGTCGGAGCATTACCGAGTTATGAACAAATGCAGTATATTATCCACGAAATCAGAAGTCAAAGCGGTAAAACTCATTTAAGTTTTGTCGGAGAAAAAAGCACAGGAGATTTCGCCCGTTACGAAAACCTTGGATTATCGACAGGTACAGGCTTTATTGAGCCGGATGATTTTCATACGGTCAAAGATGTAGCAATAAATTATAAATATTCAAAAAATTATTCTCCCGGTATTGAAATTTCCAATGATAATGATTTAGGCGGAAGAACATATGAACAACGGCTGCACAGAATTCACAATTCAATTTTCGCCTATGAATATCCAAGCGATAAACTCGCAAGTTTTATGCAAATGGAAGACTTGTTTCCTTTAAGATATGATACAAATACGCATCATCTTATGATGTGCAATCCGTCTTATTCAACAGACAAAACACCCCAAAGTCATTGGGAAAATCTTTTTGCTAAAGACGATGGCAGAGAATATAACAGAAAAGTCGCAGAATTATTTTTGCACGCATTAAATCTGTAATTATAATTCTTTTATCGGTAAATCTACACTATAAGTGTGGTTTGATTCTTTGCGCTCAAGTTCTTCTGAGCGTTTTTTCAAACTGTTTTTTATATCTCTTGTGGTTGCTTTCATTGGAATAATATTGTCTTCCAACGCATCATAATCACCTATTAAATAACGATTATCATTTTCTCTTTGAATTTCTCTTTGTTCATCAGAAAGAGGTTCAAAACCCATTTTTTTATAAAAATCCTTCGCAAAAGATTTTTCAGGCACTTCAGAACGGACATAAATTTGTTTGAAACCGTCTTTTAATGCAGAATGAAAAAACTCTGTTACAATAACCTTACCTTCACCCAGAATTTTTTTATTCCATGTAGCAAGCCAATCAAGTTCTGTTTCGTCTTTTGAATGATTTTTTCTGCTTGAGTAATGAAAACCGCCGTTTTTATCGACTTTTAAAACATTACCGATTAATATTGCGCTTGGCTCCTCATCAGACAGGGCAAGTAGTACTTTTGCCTTCTTTTCATATTTACTTTGCAAAATTTCAATACCTGCATCTACGGCTTCTTTTACAACTTGTTTTGTAGAATCATCCTTTATATCGTGTTTTTTATAAAATCCGTCTATATTATCAGAAATGTACTGCAAATAATCAACATCTTTTTTTTCGAGTTGATAAACCATTACATCTTGTTTTTTATCATGCATATAACCGTATTTGGCTAACGGTATTGCCGTAAAATTAGGAGTGTAAGTTCTATTTTGACATATTGAGCAGATATTCATATAAACCCTTATTTACTGATTTTGCTACTTGCTAATCTTTTTATAAATTTAATATATTCTTCAATTCTTTCTTCTAAATTATAATAATATCTATCTATACTATCGTCTATTTTTGTATATTCAAATTTCAAATCATCATTTTTTATTTTTCTCCGTATTGTATATTTTGATATTTTGTATAATGTCTATAAATATTTTTATTGACATAAAACAAACGCATTTTTACAATACTTAATATTTTGTACTATTTATTAACTTTTTACCCGTTACGCAAAAAAATGTTATACTTAAAGAAAAGGAGAGTTTTATTTATGGATATTAAAATTGTAGAAAATGTAAAAGATACTGAATGTGATGTGTTAATTATTAACAAATTTGAGGGTAAACAAACTGACTGCGATTTGGTTAATGAATATATTTCGGAAGAATTTAAAGGTAAAAAAGGTGAAACTTTTGTTCTTCACACCCACAAGCAAAGACCTGCAAAAAATATTTTGGTATTAGGTCTTGGGAAAGAAGAAGAAATTTCTAACAACATTGTCAGAGAAAGTGTTGCAAAAGCAATCAAAAAATGCGGAGAATTAAAGGCTAAAAAAGTCGGAATTTGTTTTGCAACGAAATTTAATTATGGCGGACCCGCTGTTTTGGGTGCAAAAATTTCAGATTACCGTTTTGACAAATACAAAACCAAAAAAGATTTTCACATTGAAGAACTTTATCTTTCTAATGTTGATAAAGAACTTGTTAATAAAGCAATTGTTGTTGCAGATTCTATGGAACTTTCAAGAAACCTGGCAAATGAACCTGCGGCTTATGCAACACCGACAAAACTTGCTCAAATTGCTCAAAGCCTTGAAGGTATTGAGACAGAAGTTTTTGATCACAATAAAATTGAACAAATGGGAATGGGCGCATATTTAGCGGTTGCAAAGGGCAGTATTGAACCGCCAAAATTTATCCACATGAAATATGTTCCGCAAAATCCTAAAAAAAGAATTGCAATTATCGGAAAAGGACTTTGTTTTGACAGCGGCGGATTAGACTTAAAACCTGCAAATTCCATGCTTACTATGAGAGATGATATGTCAGGTTCAGCGGTTGTAATAGGTATTATGAAAGCAATGGCTAAACTGAAACCTGATGTCGAAGTCCACGGTATTATTGCAGCATGCGAAAATATGCCGGGGATGGGAGCGTACAAACCGGGAGACATCTTAACCGCTATGAACGGAAAAACTATAGAAGTCGATAATACTGATGCCGAAGGTCGTTTGACACTTGCGGATGCTCTTTGTTATGCATGTAAACTTGATGTAGATGAAGTTGTTGATATAGCAACACTTACAGGGGCTTGTATGGTGGCATTAGGTACCGCAGCATCAGGTATTATGGGTAACAATGAAGAATTTGTATCTAAAATCATTGAAACAGGAAAAGTTTCAGGTGAAAAATTCTGGGAACTTCCTATGTGGCAGGAATACAGAGATAATATGGACAGTGATATTGCTGATATGAAAAATACAGGAACACGTTACGGCGGGGCTTCTGCTGCAGGAATGTTCTTGAAAGAATTTGTTACCGATAATGTAAAATGGGCACATCTTGATATTGCAGGAACGGCATTTTTGGAAAAACCACAGAAAGAATTTTTCTGCAAAGGTTCAACTGCCTGTGGTATCAGAACATTGATTAAATATATTACTGAATAATATATTTATCTTTCAAAAATAAAGGACAAGGGAATTTTTCTCTTGTCCTTAAAAATTGCTTTTATTATGTTTATTTAATTACTTTTTTACATCTTCTTTTACAACAATCAAATTATTCATAATTTTCATTGCAGTAGTAGGAAGAACAACATGCTCTAAACCATCTGCAATACTGATGATTTTGCCTGCGCCCAAAACGACCTCTTCCCCTTTGTAAATGAATTTGTAATCTGTTTCTCTGTCTGAACGAATTGTAATTTGTGTTGTCATTTCTTTTCCTTTCCAAATCGGTTAACAGTGTTTATTATAAGCGATATTTCCCCTTTTTGCAAGCAGATATTTTAGGCTATTGTATCTAATTTTCTTCCGTTTTTTTCTTTCGATAAATCATAAATTGACGGTTTTGCTAAGATTCGTTCGTCCCAAAATTCTTTATCAAACGGATTTTCACTCTCTTCTGTAAAAGAATCTGTTATATCCGGGACATTTGCTATATCATCCCAATCTCCGGCCGATTTTCTTATACTGCCATGCAAATAATCACTTAATATTTTTTGAACTTTCATTTTATATTTTCTACCGTGTTTTTTCTGTCTATGGTAATTTGTTCACCTGTTTT
>JAFUXT010000068.1 GCA_017470815.1 bacterium
TTCTCTTTCTTTGGTTCTGTTTCTTTCTCTTTTACTCGCAATAAAAGAGAAAGAAATGAACATATTAAGAATATCTTAGCGAGATATTCAGATAATATTTTTTATGTACAAAACATGTAACTAATTACTTGACAGACATATTTACTGTAACATTGTATATAGTTACCTAAAATATTTATTTTTTATTTTTCTTTTCTTTACGGTCACATTCCAATGCTTTATTCAGGTGTTCAATCAGTTCGGATGAATGATAGTGCATTGCATGCTCTGATTTGTGATGAATATCAACTAAATGATAGTGCATAGCCATTTCAACCTGAATTAAAGCAATATTATAATTGTAAATGCTATCTATATAACTGTCTAATGCCCTTATATAATCTTTTCTTGCATCCTGCAGCGCAACATAATTCAACACATCAGAACGATATTTTTTCTCAACGATTTCAAGATTTCTAAGTGCCTGTTCAAGTTCAATTTTTGCGGTCGGAACTTGTTTCTTTGCCCTGTCAACATTATTAAATGCTCTCAATAACTCATATTGTAAATCTTTTTTAAATAAATTAATTTCATTCTCCGCAATATTTAATTGAGCATCAGCCCCCCTGATAGAATGTCTTAATTCCATCAAATTTACCCTTGTGGATAAATTTACTCCGACACTCAAACTGTTATTATTCGTAAAGTTTGTATGGTTTAAACCATATCCGACATCTGCAGTCAAATCGGGCAGATAAGTCCTTTTTACATATTTTAGCGATTCTTCCATAGCATTTTTTGTATTAATCAAAACCTGCAAATCCGGACTGTTTTGGTACGCGATATTTAAAGATTCACTCATCTTGAACGGAAAAACATAAGCCTCAAAAGGTTTAACTTCAACCCTTGATTTTGAACCGTACGCATAATCATCATTGTAAGTAAATGTTTGAGTGTTCTGAATTTCATA
Organism: bacterium; assembly: GCA_017470815.1. Lineage (GTDB taxonomy): Bacteria > Cyanobacteriota > Vampirovibrionia > Gastranaerophilales > Gastranaerophilaceae > Zag111. The sequence goes on from JAFUXT010000068.1 coordinate 950, forward strand.
ATCCGGTTGTGAATCAATATACATTGCATTACTCAGGTCATATTTTGCATTATTATATGTGTTTTCCGCCTCAATATATTTTATTTTTGCTTCACTCAAATTAAGTTCTGCGGTTGCAATATCAGGTTCTGTTTTTGTTCTTGCTATTTCTAAAAATTTTTCGTTTATATCAACATTATTTTGGGCAACATTTAACAGTGCTTTCGCTCTCAAAAGATTATAATATTTAGCCTTTATGTCAAACAAAGTGTAACAAAGACTGTCCATAAATTCATATTCAGCGGCAATTTTATTAAATTCTTCCATTTTAATAAATGCGGTGGTCTTGCCAAAATTGTATATCAACTGACTCAAACCCACACTAACCTGAGGTAAATCTCTGTATCTTTTATCGTAATAAATCCCATCAGAATTGCGCTGATAATTAAATCCCACACCTGCACCTAAGGTCGGGAAATATTGAGATTTTGCAATACCTAAATTACTCTTTGCAATATCCAATTCGTATTTCTTGCGTTTAATTTTCGGACTGTTTTTAAAAGCCAAAGAAACGCAGTCTATTATACTCAAAACCGTTCCGTTTTTAATTTCTACCGCAGGTTTTAAAAATAATTCTTCCTCGTCGTGCTCATGTATTGCATTAACGCTGTTTCCGGCTAATAAACATGCTATTACCAGTGCCGAACATAATACCTTCTTTATGTTCATATATTAATTATATCATGACTGTCAAGGGGTAAATTCTGCCACCATTGATTCAGCAGAGTTGACATAGGGTTAAGTATTTTTGGGTAAATGTTGCCACCATTGGTTGAGTAAAGTTAACATTGGGTTAAGTATTTTGGGGTGAATGTTGCCACCATTGATTGAGTTAACTTGACAGTCTGATTTTGATATTTTATTATAAATTCATCAGATTTACACAAAGGGGAATTATATGAAAATTAGTGCAATAGCGCAATACAACTATTTTTGTGCTTCAAATAATATCAGAAATAGACAGACTTTTAAAGGTTCAAAAGTCGAAATGCTTACACCTGAACAATATGAAGAGTATAATGATTTAAGAGTTTTTAATCATCATATTTATGAATATAAAAAGGGCATCAGAAGTCTTATACTGACAACCGAGAAATCAAAACATCGCAACGCAATAGAAGAAAAATTACAAAAAAATAATATTCCTTATCTTATACATAAACACGATAACAAAGAACTTATAAATGTATTTTTTGGAGATGAACCTTGTATAAAAGTTATTAGCACATTCAGCCCAAAACTTAACAGGCTTAATGCCGAGCAGGATTTTATTTTAGGTGTATTGTTAGGGTATGATAAAGTTGCACAATGCGACAGATATCTTTCAATTAAAACGGGGAAATTGAAACTCGGTCCAACCGAAGAATAAAATATTCGATTAAATTTAACCAATTATTGTTTTATAAATCTTTACTTAAAACAAATTAATAAAACATTTTTTTGAAAATTTGTTCTTGATAGTCTAAAAATATGGCTGACGAAATGCAATATGTGCCGCTCCATTTGCACACGGAATATTCTTTGTTAGATGGGGCAATAAGAATAGGGGATTTGTGCAAATTCTGCAAAGAACATAACATGCCGGGGGTTGCGGTAACTGACCACGGGGTTATGTACGGTGCAATGGATTTGTATATAGAAGCGGATAAAATTAATGCTCCGGAAAAAGAAAAAATGCAGCAAGACCCTGAGTATCAGCCAAATCTGTTTAATCCTATTGTCGGACAGGAATTTTATGTCCATGACGGAGATATATCAGAACGCAACCCGAATCACAATCCCCGCTATCACTTGGTTTTATTAGCAAAAAACAACACGGGGTACAAAAACCTTGTAAAATTATCCTCTATTGCACATATTGACGGATTTTACGTTAAACCGAGAATAAATTTTGAACTTCTTGAAAAATATCATGAGGGGTTAATTTGTTGTAGTGCCTGTCTTGCAGGGGAAGTTATACAAAATCTTTTGCGTACTGATTATGAAGGTGCAAAAGCAGTTGCGAAAAAATATCAGGATTTGTTTGGAGAAGATTACTATATAGAACTTCAGGACCACGGTTTGGATGAACAAAAGCGAACAAACCCGGAACTTATAAAAATTGCCAAAGAACTTGGGATAAAAATGGTCATCACAAATGACTCTCACTATCTTAAAAAAGAAGATGCGGATTGGCATGACACTTTGTTGTGCATGCAGACAAAATCCTTAAAAACCGATACTAACCGTTTCCATTTTCCTAACAATGAATTTTATGTCAAAACGGTAGATGAACTTCGTGAAGCATTTCGCTGGATGGACGGAGAAACATTTGACGAATGTATAAAAAATACGGTTGACATTTGTAAAAAATGCTCAATTACCGTTGAGTGGAAAGCGCCTTTGCCTGATTTTCCCGTGCCTGACGGCTATACCACAGATACATATCTTGAGTCACTTGTTGACCAGGGGATGAAACGCAAATATCCGAAAGAAAAAATTACAAAAGAACTAAAAGACAGAGCAAGATATGAACTCGGCATTATTCAAAAAATGGGATTCAGCGCATATTTTCTTATTACTTGGGATTTTATTCATTATGCCAAAACTCATGATATTCCTGTCGGACCGGGCAGAGGATCCGCAGCCGGTTCACTTGTTGCATATTGTCTTGATATAACAGACTTAGACCCGATTGAACATCATCTATTGTTTGAAAGATTTTTGAATCCTGAAAGATTTTCAATGCCTGATATTGATACAGACTTTTGTATTGATAAGCGTGGCGAAGTTATTGATTATGTTGTTCAAAAATACGGGGAAGATAAAGTTTGCCAAATTATAACCTTCAACACCCTTGCAGCCCGTAACGCAATGAAAAGTGTTGCAAGGGTATTTGATATCCCTTATGCAAGGAGTAAAGAACTCTCAGATTTAATTTCAGATGCTCCCGGGGCGAAAATATCCGAAGCTTTGCAAGACGGAATGGAACTGAAAAAACTCTATGACAGTGATGAAGAAGTAAAAAAACTTGTTGATACGGCTTTGCATGTTGAGGGATTGAAAAACGCAACAGGTATGCACGCAGCAGGGGTTATTATTTCATATAAACCGTTAGATGAGATTGTTCCGGTTCAGCACGGAAAAGATGGGGTTGTTGTAACACAATACCACAGAGAAATTCTTGAAAAGATGAAACTGTTAAAGATGGATTTTTTGGGATTGCGCAACCTTACAATGATTTCAAAAACCGTCAAACTTATCAAAAAATGTCAAAATGTCGATGTTGATATAAACCATATTCCGCTTGATGATAAACCGACTTATGATATGTTAATAAGAGGTGAGACTGTCGGGGTATTCCAACTTGAATCGCAAGGGATGACAAATTTGGTAAAAAAACTTCAGCCTGACGTATTTGAAGATTTGGGGGCATTAGTTGCACTGTTTCGTCCCGGTCCTTTAGGTTCCGGAATGGTTGACAAGTTTGTTGACCGTAAACATGGAAGAACTCCCATTACATACCCCCATCCAAGGTTAGAGCCCGTCTTGAAAGATACTTACGGCACAATGGTTTATCAGGAACAGATTATGCAAATCTTTCAGGTTATGGCAGATTATTCTCTCGGTGAGGCAGACAAAGTTCGCCGTATGATGGGGCATAAAGACCCTGCAGCAATGGCTGCTCAGGAAGATAAACTTATTAAGGGTGCTGCTAAATACGGTATGAAAGCCGAAGATGCAAAAGAACTTTTTGAACAAATTCAAAACTTTGCAGCATACTGTTTCAACCGCGCACATTCATCTGCGTATGCCTTTGTTGCATACCAAACGGCATATTTAAAATGCCACTATCCTGTTGAATATTTATCGGAACTTTTGACAAGTGTGGCAGGAGATCAGGAAAAAACTCAAGCCTATATTGAAGAAGCGCAAAAATACGGTATAAAAGTTCTTCCGCCGGATATAAATAAATCTTTCTCCGAATACGCACCTGACGATCACAATATCCGCTTTGGACTTGCATCAATCAAACAGGTCGGAGAAGGCGTCGTTGATGAAATTATTAAAGAAAGAGAAGCAAACGGTGATTTTACCTCAATTTATGATTTTATAAAACGAGTTGATGTAAAATGCTCTAATAAAAGAGCATTAGAGGGTTTAATTAAATCAGGCGCATTTGCGCAAATTGAAAAAAGCAGAAAACAACTGATGGAAAACCTTGATTATATTGTTTCAACGGCGTCAAAAGAAGCCAAAGAAAAAGAATCAGGTCAGGCAAGTTTATTTGACATGTTAGGGGACTCAACATCTGTTGACAATGCAAAATTCAGCCTTGGCGGCAGCGATGAAGAATATGATGCAAGGCAAATTCAAATCTTTGAAAAGGAATTTTTAGGATTTTATGTCACAAGTCATCCGCTTTCAACCATTCGTGACAAATTGCCGTTTTTAATGACACATAAAATCTCACAAATTCCGAATATTCCAAACGACAAGTCTGTTACAATTTGCGGACTTGTAACTGCGACAAGACAAATTCCTCAAAAATCTGATCCGACAAAATTCATAAGATTTGTCACTATAGAAGATTTGACAGGAAAAATTGATACTCTCGCTTTTAATTCAAAAATAGCAGATTATGGCGATTTATTGCAAAATGAACAAAGAATAATTGTTTCAGGAAAAGTCAGCCGAAGAAGTGACGACGAACCGCCTATTATTCTTATTGATACAGTCAAACCCGTTGATAATACCAATATTGTAACGCTTGAATTAAAAGACGAATTCAAATATGAAGAAATAATTTTATTGAAACAAATGCTTTGCAAATATAAAGGTTCTGACCCTGTTATGTTAAAATTGCCTGATTTGACCGGCGAATCCAAAATTCTGACGGCATCAATGTTTTGGGTAAACACATCAAACGACCTTGTTAATACTCTAAACAAAGGTTTTGGCGACAGACTTGAAGTCAGCGTTAAATCAATGGATAAAAAGTGGTGATAAAAAAAGTCCCATACAAGCGGATTTTGTTACCTGCTGAACTCTGCAGGTGGGTGAGAACCCTGAGTAATCCGTTTCCCGCTGGCGATATAAAATCGGCGGGTATACTTCAGCCTCATTGGAGTTAACTCTCCCTATTTATGTAAATGTAGGAACAAAATTAACACCTGTATGGAACTGTAAAACAGTTTAGCATATATTATTGCGCTTTGCAAACAAAATGATTAGTTTAAAAATTTTTTCGCTAATGTTTCGTAATAATATTCTATTTTTTTGTTTACGGCAAGTTGCAAATCTCTTATAGAAAGTTTATCAATATCTGAGATTGATGTCCTCCAGACTGGCGTTTTTATTCCGTCATGAAATCTTTGTGCTCTTTCCGTATTATGTAAAAAATTCAATAATGTAACATTGGCAAATGTTTTTGGAATTTCATCACTAAAGAACAACTGCTTTGCAGGAGTAGAGTGCATAATGTCAAGAGTCAAATCACCTTTCAGATTTGAGCCAATGAATATATCTGTCGGGTAAAATTCTCCAAGTCCGAAAATATACGGCATTTTGTCAATATTTTCCTGCTTCATATATTTTACTAATGACGGTTTTATATAAGTTTGTCCGAATGTTATTTTGTCTGTATTCATACTCTTTATAAAAACATAAAAAAATAAATTTGCTAATAAGTAAAAATTTGTAAAAAAAATTGTTAATATAAGTTGTTTATGATACACTAATTTGGTAAACAATTTGGGGTTAAGAATTAATGCTGGTCGATTCAATCGGATATTTAAAGAAAAATAACGGGGTAAATGCAGATATTAAAAAGGCACAGGTTGTTCCTTATGTGAACCGTTATTTAAATGATTTTAACGGGCAATCGTTTGCAAAAAACTTGGACTTTAACGCCGCAAAAAAGAGTTCAGATTCTTTAGTCGGAAAATTTTTAAATATATTTGCTTAATTTTTAGTTTTTGGAAATAAGAATTTTACAAGACAAGAACATACCGCGGGAATAACAGATATTCCGACAAGCACCGGTACGATGCTTGTATTCTGTGCTATAAATCCTACTCCTGACATTATAATTGCAACAATCCCCCACGAAAATCCGTTTATAAATCCACCTATAATACTTTTGTATTGAGGTATAACATTTTGTGCCAAGTTCATTGTTATAGGAGTAGCAAACATAGTCACAAACCCCATTATCCCAAATATAACAAAAGACAATATCGGCATGCTTTTATAAGTGAGCATAAATAAAACCATCAACGGCAAAGTTGTTATCATTGAAAAATAAAATACATTTGCGGTTCCGATTTTATGTTCAAATTTCGGACTTAAAAGAGATGCAATACCGCCTAAAAATATAAAAATGAACAATGCAAGTCCGATTTGGAATTTTGAATAACCTTGAGATTTCCACAAAAATGGCAACAATATTGAGCAAGATGTTGTCATTAATGACTTTAACATGGCTATCACATTTAAAATATTTAATTTCCGATTTGACAGAATATCTTTTAGTGACTTACCGAAATGAATATCAGGTTTTTGCGTTGTTTCGGCAGAGAATTTAGGAACCATCTTGAACATCAAAATTGCCCAAGTTACACCAAGCAAAGCCAAATATGGCATCTTGTTTAACCCAAAATACTGCGCTATAAAAGATGAAAACAAAGGTCCCATTGAATAGCCTAATGTTCCGAAAGCGATAAAAATTCCCATATTCCTTACGACATCAGATTTCGAGAATTTTGAAATTAATCCCAAAGATTGCGGGTGAAAAAGACTTGAACCAAGACTGCCGAGCATTATGAATAAAACCATATTGATAATATTTTGACTTGCCGGCGCAAAAGATATAAATACTGAAGTAAAAATTAGCCCCCAAAATATCAGCGCGCGTTTTCTCATATTATCGGCAAAGAAACCGAAAAATGGCTGCAAAAGTGATGAAAATATATGCGAACAACTCAAAATTATAGTTGCAACAGGCATCGAAATTTTTACCTGCTCTGCAATAAACGGCATAATCGGATTTAAAAATCCGGTATAAATATCGTTAATAAAATGCCCGCCACAAAACCATATTTGGGGTTTTCGTTCTTCTTTTGTGTAAATCATAGAAACATTTTTACACTAACAAATTACATTTGCAAATAGAATGTTTAATCAGTAGTTATATATTATTTCAAGTTATCAGATTTAAATATGTTATACCCCTCGTAGTGATAACTTGCATCAATTCCTTTCATATAAACTTCTCTGTTATTTATGTTAGAAGTCAGGGCTTTTCTTAGAAGTTCTTTTATCTCTATATCTTTGATAGGGCTTCTTTCCATCGCAAGCAGATAATCCTCTTTATCAACATTGTTCCAATCAACGACTTTACCTATCTCTTTTTTTAATATTAAATCAAGCCATATTCTTGTACTTCTGCCGTTACCTTCTCTGAAAGGATGGGCGACATTCATTTCTACATACTTTTCAATGATTTCTTCAAAATTAGTGCTGTAATTCTAAATATTTTGGGACAATTTCAAAAAAGTCGCCGACAATTCCTGTATCTGCAATGCCAAAAATTGGGGCATCAGGGTCATTATTTATTGCAATTATGTGTTCGGCTTTATCCATTCCAACAGTATGCTGAATTGCTCCTGAAATTCCGCAGGCAATATAAACTTTCGGTCTGACAGTTTTTCCTGTCTGTCCGATTTGAATTGAATGAGGCGCAAGACCGTTTTCAACTGCAGGTCTTGTTGCCGCAACTGAACCTCCAATTTTATCGGCAAATTTTTGCAAAAGTTCAAAACCTTTTTCATTTTTCAAACCCATTCCGCCAGCAACAACAATATCCGCATTATCAAGATTATTAATCTCATTTTCGATTGTTTTTTTAAATTCTATTATCTCAACATCATTTTTAAGTCCGTCTAAAATGGAAGTATCTTTTCTGATAAACTCCGTATCTGCGTGATAATCTACACTGTGTACTTTAAATACATTCGGCCTTACAGTAGCCATTTGCGGATAGTTTTTGCACAAAATTGTCGCCATAAGTTCTCCGCCAAAAGTCGGTCTTGTTGCGGCAAGTTGACCTTTTTCGTTTATATCAAGTTCGATACAGTCCGCAGTCAGACCTGTATGCAAGGAACTTGAAATTCTCGGGGCCAAATCTCTGCCCTGATTTGTAGCGCCGATAAGCAAAATTTCAGGTTTAACTTCTTTTACAAGTTCTGTGAAAAGTTTTGAGTAATACTGCGTTGAATATTTCTCAAGCCGTTTATCTTCAAAATAGTAAACTTTATTTACTCCCATATTTTGAAATGCACCCTTAAAGCCCTCAATAGTATCAGGAGAAGCAAAACAAACCGCACTAATTTCAACTCCGCCTAATTTTTGAGATAACTCATGCGCTTTTTCAAGGAGTTCAAAAAATACCGTATGAATATAATTTTCATGCGTTAATTGTGCATATAGCATTATGCCGGAATTATTTTCATCAGGCATTTTTCACCTCCAAACTTTTAATTTTTTCGTCTAAAAGTTTTACGCTTTCCTCTGTTGAAAGTTCAAATTTTTGCGCATTATGATTTGACATATTGCGAAATGCTCTGCTAACATAAGTCGGAGAACCTTTTAATCCGACTTGCTCGGGTTCTAAACCGATAATTTGCGCATCACAAACTCGAATTTCCTGTTTTGATGCAAATTTTATTCCGTTTATTGTCGGGCGTCTTGGTTCAAATTTGCCTTCTAATACGCAAATAAGTGCAGGATAAGTCGTTTTGACTCTTTCAATTCCGTTTTCCAAAATTCGTTTTAATTCGATTGATTTTTTATCAACCTTTTCAAATTTTTGGGTATAAGTGACCTGCGCAATGTTTAAAAACTCTGCAATACAAGGTCCTGTCTGTGCAGTATCACCATCAACCGCAAACTGACCGCACACAATTAAATCAAAATCGGGAAGTTCGGTTTTAATTGCGGCAGAAATTGTTTTCCCCGTAGCATAAGTATCTGCTCCTGCAAATTTTCTGTCAGAAATTAAAACCGCTCTGTCGCATCCTATCGCAAGAAGTTTACGAAGCATATCAGTTGCCTGATTTGGTCCCATAGTAAAAACTGTTATTTCAACATCTTTTAACTGCTCTTTAATTTTTAGCGCAAATTCTGCTGCATACACATCATAAGGATTGATTACGCTTTCAACTCCCTCACGCTGAATTGTATTATTCTCGGTCCAGCGAATATCAGTTGTATCAGGCACCTGTTTTACGCACAATGCTATTTTTAACATATAAACTCCTTAATATTGCGATCCCGAAACAAGTTCGGGATAAGGTATTTGTACGGCTCGTTACACTCGCCTACAACTACCTTACTTTTTTTGCGGCTTTTTGTTTTTCATTTGCACTCAACAGCGCATCATAAGCCATTAAATACATTGCACACTTCTTTACACTCGGAATATACCACGCACATTTATCACCTGAACAAACCATATCGATTCCTGTTCCGATACTTGTCAAAGGACAAGATTTCATTTGTTGCTCTGCCATAATTTTCTCTCCTTATACTCCTTGTTTTAGTAAGTTGCAATTTTCATCTCTTTTGCGTTCCTGGTCTTTATAAATCTTTGTTCTGTTAATAACTTCATCAAAGTCAATTTCGTGAGCATTAAAATCAGGTCCGTCAACACATGCAAATTTTGTTTTCCCGCCGACAGTAACCCTGCAAGCCCCGCACATGCCTGTTCCGTCAACCATAATCGGGTTCATACTTGCTTCGGTATAAATTCCTTTATCCCTTGTAAGTTCCGCTACTGCCCTCATCATAGGCATAGGTCCGACAGCGATTACATAATCAACTTTTTCTCTGTCAATTATCTGCTGCAAAACAGTTGTTCCAAAACCTTTTATACCGTAAGAACCGTCATCTGTTGTCATATAAAGTTCAGTGCAGGCATCTTTCATCTTGTCTTCCCAGAAAAGTAAATCTTTTGTCCTTGCACCTGAAATCATATAAACTTTATTCCCTGCTTCTTTTAGGGCTTTTGATATCAAATAGCAGGGTGCGGCACCGTATCCGCCCGCAACACATACTGCCGTACCGTATTTTTTAATATCGGTAGGTTTCCCTAAAGGCCCGACGATATCAACAATTTCATCACCTGCATTAAGTTGTCCAAGTTTTTTGGTTGAATAACCGACAGCCATAAATACAAGTGTTAAAATTCCTTTTTCTTTATCGACATCAGCAATAGTCAAAGGCACTCTTTCTCCATCTTCTTCAACTCTGAAAATTATAAACTGTCCTGCCTTCGCATTGCGTACAACATAAGGCGCATCAATTGTTATTTCATATTGATTCGGACAAATTTCTTTTTTTGATAATATTTTATATCCCATTTCTCTCTCCTAATCTTTTAAGATTATACTAAAAGTTTAAAGAGGTTTCAAGTTGACCAAACTTACTTTTG
>JAFUXT010000069.1 GCA_017470815.1 bacterium
GTAAAAAACTTTCAACAAGTGAACAACGACTCGTAAAAAGATTATTCCGAAATGATCCGACTTTGACTGCCGCAGAAATTGATAAAGCGGAAGAACTTGCAAAACCGGTAAAAATGCTGCTTGCAGAAAAGCAATCTCAACCGGTATTTGAAAGAATATTATTATGTAACATCAAAAGTGCATTAGAAAGAAAAGTTACAACTATAGAAAAATTAAAACAAAGCGGTTTTAGCGAAGAATTTTTAAGCAGGTTAAACGACCCGCAAATTAAACCGCTTCAACTTACAAGAATATGTAATTACAAAGGATTAGACGGAATACCGTATTACTCGGATAATCAAATGGTAAGTATCGGTAAATTATCTTTGGCAACAGGAGAAGATATAGTAGTTCAGCATTGTCCGAGTACAAAAAATCTGACAAAATACGGAACTGATATTTTATCTAAAGCAGAAAAATCGGCTATCAAACCATCAGGATATACAACAACTCAAATGAATGTTACACTGCCGGACGGTTCATTGGCAGAAGTTCAGTTTAGAGGTTCTAATCTTTTTGCCGAATACGAACATATTGCTTACGATTCAAGACAAGGCAAAAATACTTTGGGCAAAACATTTGACAATTACAAAAAAGCAATTGAATCTTTAAAAGAAAACGAATTTAAAGAATACAATGCGTATTTAAGAAAATGTTATAATTATTACAGAAATCAGGAACTTGGGATTATGGTTGGTCAAAAACCAAAACTTCCCGCAAAATTCCCAAAAATTTTATCACAGGAAAGCATGGAAAGTTTATACAAGTTAAACCATGAAAATAATCAGATTGCGATGCAATCATTTACTCCGCATCTTGAACTTGTTGCATAAGAATTAAAACAGAGGTAAAATATGGTACATATAAATAAAGCACAAATAGTAAATCTCAATCCGACAATTAATAAGGATAAAAAATTGAGTCAAAATTTTAACTTAAAAGAATTAATTAAAAAACTTACATCACAGGCTGAAAATTATATCAAAAAAGATGAATATTACAGACAGATTGATGTGGGCTGCGAAGCAAACGACCCAAAATATTATGCAAAAGGAATAGCATTTTCTATTCAGAAAGATAATACTGCGCAAGATAAACACATGCTTTGGGTTTCTATGCTTCATCCGTCAATGCAGGTTGAAAATTCAAAACCGTTAGCATACGGCAATAAAGAAGAAATTGTAAAGTTTCTGAAAGACGAAAAATCTCTTAAACAAATTGAAGAAAAATTGAATACATTAAGCGAAGAATTAAAAAACAATTAAACATCATTAAAAAATAATTAAAAATTTTTAAAATCTCATACAATTGTATTATCATGAATTGTAGGAGATTTTAATTTATGAAGTATAAAGATTATTACGATATATTAGGTATAAAAAGAGGTGCAACAGATTCGGAAATTAAATCCGCATACCGTAAACTTGCAAGAAAATATCACCCTGATGTTAACAAAACAAAAGAAGCAGAAGCTAAATTTAAAGAAATAAATGAAGCCTATGAAGTATTGGGCGACAAAGCAAAACGCCAAAGATACGATAGTCTTGGAGCAAACTGGCAGGGTGGAGCAGATTACACCCCGCCTCCCGGGTTTGAAAATTTTGGTTTCAATCCAAACGGCGGAAGTTACCAGCAATTTAACTTCGGCGGTGGTGATATGGGCGGATTTAGTGACTTTTTCAGTTCACTTTTCGGCGATATGATGGGTGCAGGCACACGGAATCAAGGCGGTTTTGGCGGGTTTGATTTTGGCTCTATGGGGGCTGAACAACCGCGCACACGCAGAACACAAAGAACATCCCGCACAAAAAAAGAAGATTTGGATATAACACTAAACCTTAATGTCACGGCAAAAGATTTGTTTGGCTCAGAACCGATTACAGTACGTTACAATAATATGGAAAAATGTACGCAGTGTAATGGCGGAGGGTATTGCTCTCATTGTGGCGGAACAGGAATTGTCCATGAAAATAAATCAATAAAAGTTAAACTCCCTAAAGAGATTAAAGACGGACAAAAAATCAGACTTAAAGGTGAAGGTAAAGCGGATGCGTACGGGCAAAAAGGCGATATGTATTTAATCGTTCACCCGAAAGATTCCGAATATGAAATAGACCAAAGCGACCTGACGAAAGAAATTGAAATTACTCCGCCTGAAGCGGTTTTGGGCTGTAAAAAAGAAATAAAAACTCTGCACGGTAATATTACAATTCAAATTCCGCAAATGACTTCAACAGGCAAAATATTAAGACTTAAAAATCTTGGATTGCCAAAAAAAACAGGCGGTTTTGGAAATTTAAACGCAAAAATCAAAATCGTTCTGCCGGAAAAATTGACGGCAAAACAACTGGAACTATACAAACAGATGTAATATTTTTAGTCAATTTAATGTGTTATCCATTTGAAACTTTTGACATAATTTGTTCCGTTGATGTCACCAAAGATTTCTGACTTAAAGACCCTTACGGCATTTTCTTTGTTAAAGTTTGGAATTTTGTTTATTTTGCTTGTCGATTCAGGGTTAATTTCGTTTATATTAATCCCGGGGATTCTGTTTAATAATCTGTTTAATGATGCATTACCTATTCTGCCAAGCAGTGTCGAAAAATTCTTTGACAAACTGCCATAGACTTCCATATCCGCAACAAGAGTTTCAAGGTTATAACGCCCTGTCATATACATATTAAGTTCTTTACCTTCAGAATATACATTGATATCATTTGCCGCACCGTTTTCGAGTTTAATATCTCCGCTAATCTGAGAAAAATTACCTGTTTTTAAGGGGGTAATAAGGTCAATTATTCCGTTTACCGAAACACCTGTTATACCGCCTGTTACAAGGTTTGCTGCTTTTAACAGGTACTCTAAAGAACCAAGTTTTGGCATTCTGCCGTCTTTAACCTTGAATGAACCGGCACCATTCAAAGTATCAAGACAATCAACACTGTTTGTACCTTTACAGGAAACTCTCAAATCTCCTGTCACAATTCCGTACATTTGCCCAGGCATATCAAAGAAGTTTTCACTTATCATTTCTGCATCTGCATCTTTGATATTCACTGTTGCATTGGATTCAAAAGTGGAAAGATTTGTTTTAATATCACCGGCAACCGTTCCGTTTGCAAGGTCAAATGAATATTTATCAATATGAAGAATATGGTCATCTCCCATTGTAACTTTTGCATTAAAATCTGTCGCTTCCGCTTTTTTGATACGAATTTTATCTGCACTTATTGTTCCGTTTTTAATTATCACCTGATCAGGTGAAACAGTCATTGTATTACTTGAAGTTTCTCTGTTTTTAAGTTTGTTTGTATCATAATCATTAAAGGTATTTGCAATTACATTAAGATCCAAAACATCTGTTTTGACATCAAAATCTTCGACTATAAATGGCGGAGTGGTCTTATTAACTATTTTTGCATAAGTTGTTATATCATTAGTAAGAATAACTCCTTTTGCATTGAGATTTATATAATCTTTTTTCATATCAATATCAATATCCCTGATAGTTGAATCAAAAAGCGGAATATCAACACTTGAAATATTGAGAGTCCCAAGCGCATACGGCGCAAGTGATGTACCGTTTACAACCATATCAGTCATAAATATTCCCTGCTTAATTGTAGGCTTTTTCAGAATAATATTAAATATTTTCGCATCCGTCGGCTCAAAAGTTTTAATTTTAAGATTTTCAAATTTAAGAATATTATTTTTCAAAAGTGAAACCGCACCTGACATAGAAAGTTGTTTTTGCGATGAAGTTCTTTTATTTTGAGAAGTTATAGTCTGAATATAATCAAGAGCATTAATTTTTATCTTATTAGGAGTTAAAACTGTATCTGCCTTAATAGAAACAGGGTTTGTTGCAATTCCGTCGATGTCTGTTGCGCCTGACGGTGCTCCTGATAAAGTTGCACCCATATAATAAATTGAAGAATTTTCTTTTACATTAAGAGTAGAATTTGCGTGAATACTGTCTATTGTTCCACTAAGTTTTGAATTGAAATTAGCATCACCTTTGAGTTTAACCGGATAAACAGATTTTTCATTTACAAATTTATCGAAAAATTCCTGATTTAATTTACCGGAAACGTAAATATTTAAATACGGATTTTGCAAAATATTTGAAATATTACCGTTCAAATATACAGGCATTGAACTTACTTTTGTATTTATTCTGCCCAAATAAAGTTTATCTCCCCGCATATTTGCTTTGCCTGACAAAACATTTATAACAGCGTCAAGCGGAGCATAGCGGAAACTTATATTTTTGAGTTCTGTATCAGAATATATTCCGCCGTTTTTAATTGTTCCTTTAATATTTATATGTCCCTGAATATCCTGAATATTATCTATTTGCTTCTGATATTCCTGAGGCAGATTCAGACTGCCTTTCATATCATTAATTGATGCGATATTAAAATTATTAAAATCAAATACTGCATCTTTTATATTCATATATTTATAAATATCTGTTCCCGTAAATGACAGCGTAAAAGGATTGCCGTTAAAAATCCCTTTTAATCCTTTTGCATTCAAAACAGAATGTCTGACATTAAAATTTCCACCGCTAACTTTGATAGGATTAGCAGAATTCATGTTGGAAAGAATTTTACCATCAACAATAATTTTGTCATAATCAAGTTTTGAGGCATCGGCAACCCCTTTGTATTTACCCGTAAATGCGACTTCAAGTTCGCCTAATTCCTTTTTAAAAGGTACAACCATATCAGGTTTCATTGCACTCCACAGATTAATAAGTTTAAACCTGTCAGAAGTTGCAACCAAATCCATTGACATATTTTTGGCCGTACCTTTTACATGTATTTTTGAATTGTCTAAATAACCTGTTATATCATAATCCGCATCTTTTTTATCAAAATTTACCGTTCCATTAACATTTTCAAACGGCATATAAGTATTTTCAAGGACTGTTGTTGCATTATGCAATACAACTTTGCCTTTTGCAAACAAATCCTCATTAAACTTAATTTTTGTTACATCTTCCCCTGCTTTACCGTATATAGTTAAATATAAATCACCTATACCGTTGGGATTAGTAAACGGTTTTACTACCCGTTGAACTTCAGCCATATCAGGCGAAGTTGTTATGACCTTAATCATATCCGGAATTTTTTGCCCTTTTGTTTCGGCAAATACTTCCATATCTCCAAATACGCTGCATTTCCCGCTAATTTTTGTTGGTCTTCCGTTTATTGTTCCGGAGGTTGTTTTGAAATTAACATTTCTGTCGTCAAATATAATTTCACCCGCACCGTTTATAAGTTCAAGATTATGTACTTGTGTAAAACGTGCGTTACCTTTCCAAAATTTCAGATATCCAAACAAATGCGGATCAACTTTTTTCCCTGCTGAACGAAGATTTATCACACCAAAACCTGTCGCTTCCATAACCGGAACAGGACCGAGTTTGAATTTTAACATTTGATGAAGCGGCATAAGAACTGTTTTTGCCGTTTCAAGCCGAACATTACCGGTACTTTTAATATCGAGTTCAGAATATTTTGAACCGTCAATTTTTGCAAACCCTTTAACCGATACAGTTTCTTTTTTTGTTATCGGAACAAATACATTCACTTTCATTATTTGTCCGACAAAATCTAAATCTGCCATACCGCCTTCCGGTAGGAGCAAGTGCCTGTTTACAAGGTGCATGCCACGAAGTTTAACTTTACCGAAAACTTCAGGGAGTTCACCGTTGCCTATTATATGCAGATGACCTTCACCTTTACCCCACAGAGTTGCTTCTTTGAATTTATAAAAGTCCATTTCAGGGGGTAATTCCCTGAACCAAGGCAAAATCTTTACAACATCTTGCAATTTCGCCGGTTTTATTCCGACTTCCAAATCAAGTACAGGAATCTTTTTACCCGAGGATGCAATTTTACCGTTTACGCTGAACTTGAAATCTTTTGATTCTATTGCGGTATTTTTTAAATTTATCCCGTTTGCAATAGTTTCAATATTTGTATTGAGAGAAAGTTTATCGTGATATATAATTTGAGACGGTTTATCAACTCCTATGACCTCTAAACCCGTTGTCCAAAGAGAAGCATTTACAAGTTTATGCCCGTATTTTGTAACCTTTGTATCGGCATTAAAATTCAATGTGCCTTTCAATTTTTGAACAACTCCGTTTGTTAAAACAGGAGCATAAGAGGAGACACTTGACAGGTCAAAATCCTTTAACTGGCCTTGTATTTTCAGCCTGTCATCATTAAATCTGTCTAAAGGCAAATCAAGCACTATATCGGCAAAATACGGGGTAACAGTGTTTTCAACAACAAAATTTCCTTTTGTGGAAAGTTGAATTTTATCGTCAAGTACAAATTTGGCATTGTTTAAATATTCCCCGTTGAGAGCAAGTTTTTTATTATTTAATTTGTCATCAAGATTTATTTTATATTCGCCAATATCAAGGTATACTTTTGATATTGTAAACGGACTTTCTTTTGTTTCAAATTTTATCGGATTATCTCCTAACAAAAACTTTTTATCTTTTGAAAAAACTAAATTAACAACCTCTTTATCCGCAAAAATATGAGCAATTTCGACTTTTTTGAAAATCAGCGGAAAAAGTTTCAGTTTAACTTTGGGATTATCTATTGAAAGCGCTTTTGAACCGTCTTTGTTGAGAACAGAGATATTGTTACTTTTTACCCAAACAGACGGAAATCCGCCCATAGAAAGTTTTGCCTTGCCTAATTTGACATTGTAACCCGAAGTCTGATAAATTTTTTGTTCAATCTCTGTTTGGTGTTTTGGCAGGTTTACAATTGCAGGAATACCCCAAATATAGCCTGCACTTAAAACAAGTGCAAACCCTGTTAAGGTTATAATTTTCCACTTTGCTCTCATATTACATTTATTATAATATAATTCTTTGTATTATGATACTCCTCCAAATTTAGTATTTTTCGCATAAAAGTTGGAAATAACCTTTTTTGTGATGACAATTAGGGCAGTAGTCAGGTGCGCAGTTACCATCATGAATAAATCCACATTCACGACATATCCATTTTTGTTCGTCGTCTTTTTCAAATATTGTACCGTTGATTAAATTGTCATAGAGTTTTTGAAATCTGTGTGCGTGATGTCTTTCAGAATTAATAATGTGTTTAAAAGTAGACGCAACAGAATCAAAGCCTTCTTCAAGTGCTATTTTTTCTGCATTAGAATAAAGAGTTGTGTATTCTTCTGTTTCGCCGTCAATTGCACTCAATAAATTTTCTTCGGTTGACCCAAGAATAAAGGGATAACAGGAATTTACATTTCCGTCCGGTGTCATTCCTATATGTTTATAAAAAAGTTTTGCATGTTCATACTCGTTATGTGCTGTTTGTTCAAAAATTTCTGCTATCTGTTCATAACCTTCTTTCTTTGCAATTGATGCAAACATCGTATATCTGTTTCAGGCCATTGATTCGCCAGCAAAAGCGTTTAAAAGTTGTTGTTCTGTTTTTGAACCTCTGAAATTTGTTGACATTTTATACTCCTTTTTATAAATCATGTTATTTTAAGGAATTTTGTTCAATCTACAATTTACTACCTGATAAGGTAATTTTTTGAGAATTTATTCACTACTTTTTGGCGATTATTAAAAAAAATAAAACATTCATAATGAAACTGTTATGATAGTTAGGAAAATTATGGCAGATTTGTTGCATTTTACAAAAAAAATTGCACAACAGATAAACTACTATGATGCAATTATAGATTTTTCACAGGAAACTCATTGGTTTAACCCGTTCTATACTCCCAAAGAGATTATGGTTATTTGGAGTGATGACGAAGATAAATTCAATAAATATTAAGAATTTTTGAAAAACATAGCAAAAAATATTTTTCTTGTGTATTATAATTTCATATCCTATAGAATTATTGGAATTGAACATGCTATCTTTAAAAGAACAAGAAAAAGAACGAATATTTAAACCGGACTTTAATTCAAAATCCGGTCGTGAGTTGCTTGCGTTCTATCTTCAGACAAAATTTAAACAAATATTTTTGTATGATAAAAAACAGCAAACCCCGATTATAAATGCTATTGCTCCTGATTTCATTTCAAGGTTTACAAAAAGGATAATAAATAATCCGTCAAAACGACTTTTAATAGGAGTAACAGGAGAATCAGCATCAGGAAAATCTACTATTTGTTCGGAAATTCAAAATGTAATAGGTCAATTCGACATGCCTGTAACTGTTTTGAGCACTGATAATTATTTTAATGATATCTCTGCTCTAATCAATAAATACGGCTCCTTTGACATGGTTCGTGATAGCGGATATGATGTTGATGCCCCAACAAGTTTTCAACTTGATATTTTAAGACAGGATTTGGACGATTTATCTGTAGGACTTGATATAAAAGCCCCCATGTATCTGCCTAACGGTACGGGAGTTTCCGTTCCCAACGCAATTTATGTTAAATCTCAAAAAATCATTATTGTTGAGGGTATTGCAACAATGTATGATGAAGTAAAAGATATTTTTGATATTAAGATATACGTTGAAACTGATAACGAACTCCGCCGTTTAAGATTTATGTCAAGAGCGGTAGAGGAAAGAAATCAGGACAAAGAAAATGCACTAAAACATTGGAATTATATTTCTAATGCAGGAGAAAAATATGTAAAACCTTTCAGAAAAGAAGCGGATTTAGTATTAAACGGCAATTCTGATTTAGGTTATTTTGCGCAGATTTTAGAACATATTTATACAATTACCAACAACTTTGAAAATTAATTCAAATCATAAGTGAATTGCAAAAAATTACCCATTAAGTTTTCATTCCAAACCTGAACTTCATCAGGGACATCAAGAACTGTCGGAGTGAAATTCCAAATATACTTTATACCGGCGTTTACAAGAAAGTTTGCGGTAGTTTGTGCATACGGAGCAGGAACAGTTAAAATTGCAATATCAATGTAGTGCTGCCAAACATATCTTGGAAGTTCTTTTATATCAAGAATTTTCTTATTATTAATTTCTTTGCCTATTTTATCGCTATCATTGTCAAAAAGGCAAACAATATTTAATCCGTAGTTAGCAAAATTATCATACTTTGCAAGTGCCATACCAAGGTTGCCGGCACCCACAATATATGCTTTTTTGTTTTTGGAAAACCCTAAATTTGTTTCTATCGATTTTTTTAATTCTTTGACGATGTATCCGACTCTTGATTTACCCGAATTATTCAGCATATTGATATCTTTGCGAACCTGAGAATCGTCAATTTTTAATAATGACGCAATTTGTCCGCTTGAAATGTATTCTTCGCCTTTGTTTATATAATCATTCAAAATACAGTGATAGAGTGTCAGCCTGTTTATTACTTTGTCAGATATTTGTTTTTTCATAAAATTATTATACACAATAATAAAAAACGGAGCATTTGCTCCGTTTTTTGTTTCTATATAAGTTTTTCAATATCTTGAGCGATAAGTTCTTTTGTCAGGTGATAACGTTGATTGAGTTCACTCATCGGCACTCTGTCGTTGAACTCTTTAAACGCACCGTAATTCAGAACTTTCACATCACTATTTCCGTAAAATCTTGATATTTTTTCACCAAATCCGCCGTCTAAAGTTCCGTTTTCAAGAGTTATAACAATATCATGGTCAGATTTTAAATTGTTTAAAAGTTCTTCATCAATTCCGGAAATAAATCTCGGATTAATAAGTGT
>JAFUXT010000070.1 GCA_017470815.1 bacterium
GAAAAAGCAAAAGATTTTGACGGATTTATATTCGGTTCACCTGTGCATTACGGTTCTGCTTGCGGAGGAATAACTGCATTTTTAGACAGAGCATTTTTCTCTGCGTTTATGTCAGGCAGAGGTGAAATCTTTTCTTATAAGCCTGCTTCCGCTGTCGCAAGTGCAAGACGCTCAGGTACAACTGCAACTTTAGATCAACTGAATAAATATATGACAATATCGCAAATGCCTGTAATTTCAGGCCGATATTGGAATATGGTACATGGTGCAACATCAGAAGAAGTTAAACAGGATTTAGAGGGTATGCAAAACATGAGAATACTTGCCCGTAATATGGCTTGGCATTTAAAATGCAAAGAGGCAGGAGAAAAAGCAGGTGTTCCAATGCCAAAACAGGAAGAAATAGTATTTACAAATTTTATAAGGGGGTAATTTATGAAAATAACGGTTTTAACGGGAAGTCCAAGAAAAAACGGAACTTCAAATTATTTGGCAGATGAATTTATAAAAGGTGCAAAAGAAAGCGGACATGAAATTTACAGATTTGACTGTGCAAAAGCAGATATAAAAAATTGTCTTGGATGTAATGCTTGCGCTATGGGTTCAAAACCTTGTATTCATAAAGATGATTTTGCAGAGTTGAGAGAGCATCTTTTAAATTCTGATATTATTTTATTTGTTTCGCCTATCTATTATTTTGATATGACATCTTCAATTAAAAAGGTTATAGACAGGTTTTACAGTATCGACCCTCAGTTGAAAGAAAAAAATAACAAAGCAGTGCTGATTTCTGTTCAACATTCTCCGGTTGAACAGGTTAAAGATATTATCAATGCACATTATCAGGCTATCATAAATTGGCTCAATATTGAAAATATCGGGATTATCAATGCAGTAGGGATTGAAAGTGTTGAACATTTAAAACAAACTTCTTACCCACAACAAGCCTACGAACTTGGGAAATCTTTATAAGGAGCCAAAATGAAAAAAATATTATTTTTAATAATCATATTATCTTTTATATTACAAAGCACATGTTTTGCTTTTGCACCTCAGAATAAAGGAGAAAATAAAACTATGACTAAAATCGTACAAACGGCAGGCAGGGATAATTTGGGTAATTTTGCACCGGAATTTGCACATTTTAATGACGACATTTTATTTGGAGAAAACTGGAACAACCAGAATATTTCAACAAAAACAAGATGCATAATAACGGTTGTTGCCCTAATGTCACAGGGTATAACAGATTCTTCTTTAAAATATCATCTTCAAAACGCAAAAAATAACGGAGTAACAAAAGAAGAAATTTCCGCAATAATTACAAATACTGCGTTTTATGCGGGCTGGCCTAAGGCGTGGGCCGTTTTTAATCTTGCAAAAGATATTTGGAATGACAATACACCTGCCTTAACTGAAAAAGATAAATATGCGCAGACGATAATGTTTCCGATAGGAAACCCAAATGATGCTTATGCAAAATATTTTATCGGACAAAGTTATATTGCACCTGTTTCAAGTTCTCAGGTAAAAATTTACAATGTAACTTTTGAACCAAAATGCAGAAATAATTGGCATATTCACAAGGCAAAATCAGGTGGAGGTCAAATGTTGATTGCGGTCGGAGGCAGAGGATATTATCAGGAATGGGGCAAAGAACCGATTGAAATGAAACCGGGAGATGTTATAAATATTCCTGCGAATGTAAAGCACTGGCACGGTGCGGCACCTGATTCATGGTTTTCACATCTGGCAGTTGAAATTGACGGAATTGAAACCTCAAATGAATGGCTTGAACCCGTAAGTGACGAAGAATACCTAAAAATTCTGCAATAAAAACTTTGGTAATTAGATATTTTTAATATGATACTAATTATTCAGCATATATAACAAATTTCTATACTGTAATATTTGTATATAATTCTCAAAATTTATTTTTTATTTGTTGAATTCAAAATTGTTACCAACAGTTTTTTTGGTTACAATTTCGGTACTTATACGTGTTTTATTTTGAGTCTTTTTTGCGTGTTGGGCAGATTCTTCAAGCATTTGCAGTTCGGTTTCTTTAATTTTAATACGTTCTATTGGAGGTATATTATAGTGTCTGTTTGTAATATATTGAACATTTTGTTTATGGGTGTCAAAAAGTTCTTTTGCTCTTTTTTCCGAATTAAATTTTAATGTTTCAACAGTGCTGAATGATGTATTTTCAGGACCGTATATAATCGTATAAAATTTGATATTTTTACCTTGATTGTCATACGGATAAATCCCATCAGTAATAACATTCTGGGGGGACTTTTTATTTATAAAATGAAATTTTAATTCTTCAAATTTATTGCCGATACTTGATATTTTCATATCCCAAAATTTTGTTTTAGAAAGCCTCTTTTTAATTTTTTGTAATTCAAAAGTATCTTCTTTTGATAATTGTTTAATTATATTTGAAGCAGATTTGTCTATAATAAGGCTTTTAAAACTTGGGGTATTATTATACTTATTATTAGTATAGTAATTGCTAACTGCATTGACTTGCATGAATTGTACTCCTCCCTGAGTATTTGTATATTCAATAAAATTGATATGGGGTATAACAAAATGTATTTGTAAGATACTATAAATATTATTTTTTTTCAATACCTGTATTGATAGTAAATCAAGTAAAAATAAAATTTGCTATACATAAAATAATAACATGTTATAATAATTTTATAATTTACAAGTATATTTATTAAAAAACGGGAGTGGTATATGAAAAAAATACTTTTTGGAGTGTTGATATTATTTAGTTTTGTGCAAATGACTTTTGCATCACAAATTTCGTGTGATAAAAGTGGTTTTGTTCCTATATATACTGTAATTGATGATGCGGTTTATGATATGAGGTATTATTCGTCATATAATTTTACCGGAAACAGAATAAACGGCTACAAAGCACCTGTTGCATATATGACAAAAGAGGGTGCAAATGCTCTGTCTGTTGCGGCAAAGGATTTGAGAAAAAAGGGTTACAGACTTTTAATTTGGGACAGTTACAGACCGCAAAAAGCTGTTGACAATTTTGTAGAATGGATAAATAACCCTAATGATGATGGCGACAAATCTTTTTATCCCGAACTTAAAAAATCTGATTTGCTCAAAGGTCAATACATAATGGCAAAATCAGGACATACGAGAGGTTCAACGGTAGATTTAACTTTGATAAAAAAAGACGGTTCTTTTGTTGATATGGGCGGAACTTTCGATTTGTTCAGTGAAATTTCTCATCCGGATTATAAAAAATTAACCAAGGCTCAAAAGAAAAATCGAAAGATTTTGCATGATGCAATGATAAAAGCAGGGTTTAAAGGAATAGATTCGGAATGGTGGCATTTCACTTTAGAAAATGAACCGTATCCTGATACTTATTTTGATTTTGATGTCGATATTCCTAATCCGCTGAAAGATTAAAAAGGGCGGCACTTTGAAAAAATATTTAATAAATAAAAAATCCGACAGACTTTTAATTTTTTTTACCGGTTGGGGATGTGATGAGTATGAATTTGAGCATCTGAAATCTGTTAGTGATGTTTTAATTTTGTACGATTATTGCGACTTGAGTTTGGATTTCGATTTTTCAAAATATAATAAATTTGATTTGTTGGCATTTTCGGCAGGTGTGTTTGTGGCATCCGTTATGAAATTTGATTTTAAGATAGATAAAAGAGTTGCTATTAATGGAAATCCGTATTTGTTTGACGAGAAATTAGGACTGTCAAAAAAAATGCAAAATATTTTATATAATATAACCGAGGAAACGGCTGAAGATTTCGGGAGAAATTATCTTGTCAAAACAGATAAGGAGTGGGTGAATTTTCATCCGTCAAGACGAACATTGGAAAGTTGTAAAACGGAGTTTGAGTGTTTAAAACAAATATATGTGCAGAATTATCAAAAAATAGAAGATATTTTTGATACGGCTTTTGTCGGTGAAGATGACAGAATATTTGATGTAGAAATTCAAAAAGAGTTTTACGGGAATAAATTAAAAATAGTAAAAAATGCTCGTCATAATTTATTTTTCAGAGTAAAAAGTTATGAAGAATTTTTGATTTAGGTTGGTATATTGTCCTGCCTGATGATTGATATTAAATGTTGTTAACTTCTTTCCTTATACATATTGGCGGACTAAAACTTTTACAGTTACTCATAAATATATTTTTTTATTTTTGGAAGTTTTTCTTTGCAATCTTTAACACCGACATTATAAATTGCTTGTAATTTATTCAGATTTTTTTCAACTCTGCGCATTTTTATTTTTTCGCTTGGTCTTAAAACGATTATTTTACCATCATTTTCATATTTTCTTATTAAATTTAATGTTTTATTATAATTAATGTAAGCATTTTGGGCTGTTTTTACAAATTCGGGATATTTTTTATACACCAAACCAAAAGGCAGCCAAGATTTTGTTTTTGTATAATCAGAAGGTCTTGTCTGAATGACGATTATCTTCTCATAGCCCGTATCAAGCGCTTTTTTAAAAGGAATCGGGTCTGAAACAGCACCATCTAAATATTTATTCCCATTAATTTCTACTAAATTCGATACAAATGGCATAGAGCCGGAGGCTCTTAAATATTCCAAATCTTTGCCTCCATCTTTTATCTCGATATATTCAGCCTTACCGCTTTCTACATTTGTAACGACAGCGTAAAATTCAACTTTGGAATTGTTATATGTTTCAATATCAAACGGATCTAATTCATAAACGAGTTTGTTAAAACAGAAGTCTCTATTCATAACATCTCCCGTCGTAATAAGAGAATACATACCCATATATCTTTTATCATGTGCGTATTTTAGATTATATCTTAATGCTCTGCCAATTTGGTTTGATTTGTAATTTATCCCAAACAAAGCACCTGCCGAAACACCAAAGATAGTATCAACCTTTATATCGTTTTCCATAAACACATCTAAAACGCCTGCGGTATATAACCCTCTCATTGCACCGCCTTCAAGAACCAAAGCCACTTTGTTATTTCTATAATTTTTCTCTAAATCTTTCATATAATCATTTTTGTTTTATAATGTGTTTCATTACTCTGATAATATCATAAAAATTATATCTTGATTATGTATTGACATAATCAAATAAGCGTGTTAGTTTTTAATTATGAAATGTTGTCAAAAATCTAATTGGGGCGGAAAACGTGAAATGGCAGGAAGAAAGAAAACCTGTCTTAAAAAAGTACCGTTCAATAGAAGAATTAACGAAAACATTTTAAATATTCTGCGGGATTACGCCAAAAGACATAATCTTACAGATACTGAAGCATTAGAAAGTGCTATTTTATTGCAGAGTAACATTGAAAAATTAAAAGGAGATATGGTTATGAAAATTTGTATTCCGACAAGTGAGGGAAAATTATGCGGACATTTTGGTCATTGTGATTCATTCACGTTTGCTGAAATTAATCCTGATACCAAAGAAATTTTAAATATTGAAGAAAGAATACCTGAAGAAGGAATTTCTTGTCAGAGTGCTGCTTGGATATCTGAACAAGGTGTAAGTAAAGTTTTGGCAGGTGGAATGGGCGGACGTCCAATGATGATGTTTGCTCAAAACGGTGTTGAAGTTGTTGCAGGTTGCCCTGAATTACCAATAAGAGAAGTCTTAGAAAAATATTTGGCTAATTCTCTTGAGACAGGAGTAAACACTTGTGGCGGCGAAGGTCATAATCACGCTCATTGTCATCACCACGGAGAAGGACATCACTGCAACCATTAAGGAGTTATATTATGAAAATTCATCAAATCAGAAACGCAACAATAATTGTAATTTATAACGATAAAAGATTTTTAATTGACCCATGGTTAATGCCGAAGGACTTTATGCCGGGGTTTGAGGGTGCAATGAACAGTGAGGTTAGGCAGCCAAGAGTTGATTTGCCTATTTCTATTGATAAAATCGCAGATGTAAATGCGGTTATTCTATCCCATTTTCACCCTGACCATTTTGATGAATTTGCGGTAAAAGCATTGGATAAAAATATTCCGTTTTTTGTTCAGAATGAAACCGATTTTAATATTATTAAAAATTTTGGATTCAGTGATGTTCGCCTTATTTCTGAAAGCGGAACAGATTTTGAGGGTATTACATTATATAAAACTCAATGCCAGCATGGCAGACGTGAAGTTGTAAAACCGATGTGCGAGCAAATAGGAATGCCTTATGATGCTATGGGAATAGTGTTTAAATCGGGCGCAGAAAAAATATTATACGTTGCAGGGGATACAATTTGGTGCAATGAAGTAAGAAGTGCTATTGATAAATTCAACCCTGAAATAATTGTTATAAATGCTTGCGGCGCTACTGTTTTGGTGGGTGAAGGCGAAAGGTTAATTATGGATATTGAGGATACGAAAGCAATATCAAATTATGCAAAAAATTCAACCATAATAGTAAGCCACATGGACACAGTAAGCCACTTAACAGTTACAAGGGAGGATATAAAATCTCTAAAATTAAATAATGTTGTTGTTCCTGATGACAATGAGATTTTGGAATTTAATAATTAAACGCATCTCAACGCTCAGTTTTATAAAAATGTATCAGCAACTCCTGATAATATACAAATAATGTACACCCTCTAAATGTGAGAAATTTGAAAATTGAGGGGTGAATATAATTGGTTTTTTGTTCTAACTTTCGACTAAATATGTCAAACTTGCGATACTTTATGCCAAAATCCATGATACAGAACACACGCAACTCGTGAAATGCGAGTCCTCGCAATATCATTCATAATTAAACAGCGGTAGGAAAACCCACCGCTGTTTAATTCGGGTATGACGCTTCCAGGTTCGAATTTTTTGACAGATATTACGAACATCTAAACGATACCCCAATAACCCGAAAGATATGCTATCTCATATCTTCACTCAAAATGATAGCATAAATATTTTAAGTGGGCATTGTATGTTTATGCTATTATTAGAACATGCCAGATGTTGATTTAGATGAATTTCGCAAAATAATGGCAACAGGGAATATTGTTGAAGATGAGATGCTTAAGACTTTCAATATATTGAGTCAGGAAGCATTGAAAGTCACTATGGAAATAAACAACAAGTACCATACCCCTGAAGAAATTGTTGAATTATTTT
This sequence comes from bacterium, assembly GCA_017470815.1. GTDB lineage: Bacteria > Cyanobacteriota > Vampirovibrionia > Gastranaerophilales > Gastranaerophilaceae > Zag111. The sequence continues at coordinate 7,153 of JAFUXT010000070.1, forward strand.
CAGAACTCTCAGGAAGAAAAGTTGATAAATCATTCAGACTTTTTCCGCCTTTTCATACAGATTGCGGAAAGAATATTAAAGTTGGTAAAAATGTTTTTATAAATGCCTGCTGTAAATTCCAAGACCAAGGTGGAATTGAAATCGGAAACGGAGTTTTAATCGGGCATAATGTAACGCTTGCAACATTAAACCATGATGAAAGACCTCAGTTCAGACAATATATTTATCCAAAACCGATTAAAATTGGTGACAATGTTTGGATAGGTTCTAATGTTACAATTTTACAGGGTATAACAATAGGTAATGGTGCAATAATCGGGGCAAATGCAGTTGTAACGCATGATGTTCCAGAAAATACTGTAGTCTCAGGCGTGCCTGCAAAAATAATGAGGAAAGTAAAGGAGTAATTAATGTTTAAGCATATTTTATTAGGTTGTTTAGCAGTTTTGTTAATCTTTGGATGTTTTAATATGGCAAATGCAAAGAGTTGTAATTGCAAGTGGGATAAGGTTTTTCCAAAATCAGATAAAGTTAATATCCAAAAAGTAGAATTTAAAAACAGGTTTGGAATTACTCTTGTCGGAGATTTATATGTTCCAAAAACAATGAATAAAAATGATAAATTGCCTGCAATAGCAATTTCAGGTCCGTTTGGCGCCGTAAAAGAACAATCTTCCGGACTTTACGCACAAACTTTGGCGCAGCGTGGATTTGTAACTTTAGCCTTTGACCCGAGTTACACAGGTGAAAGTTCAGGGATACCAAGACACGTTGCAAGCCCTGATATAAATACAGAAGATTTTTCCGCTGCGGTTGATTTTTTGAGCAACCATAAAAATGTTGACGCGGATAAAGTCGGGGTTTTAGGAATTTGTGGTTTTGGAGGCTTTGCAATAAATGCAGCTCAAATTGATACCCGAATTAAAGCAACAACAGCGGTTACAATGTATGATATGACAAGAGTTTCGGCTCGTGGATATAATGATTCGGTCGATGAGAACGCACGATATGAGATGAAACAAAATCTCAATAAACAAAGAACAGAAGATTTTAAAAGTGGTAAATATCTCGGAGCCGATGGACTCCCTGAAAAATTAACAGGAAGTGAACCGCAATTTGTGAAAGATTATTGGGGATATTATAAAACAAAACGAGGTTTTCACGCCCGTTCAATTAATTCAAACGACAAATGGAATATGACTTCATCTTTATCTTTAATAAATCAGCCGATTTTACAATTCGCTAATGAAATCAAAACTCCTGTTTTAATCGTGCATGGCGAAATCGCTCACTCAAGATATTTTGGCGAAGATGCTTTTAAAAAATTAAAAGGGGAAAATAAAGAATTATTTATAGTAAAAGGCGCAAACCACGTTGATTTATATGATGGCGGAGATAAAAACGTAATTCCTTTTGATAAAATCGAAAGTTTTTACAGAAAGAATTTAGGAGTAAATTAATTATGAAAAAATTATTATTTATAGTTTTAGGAATACTTATAATAA
>JAFUXT010000071.1 GCA_017470815.1 bacterium
AAATATTAAACTTTTTAGGTTTGTTTGATTTAGAAAATATTAATTTTGTGGAAGCAATAAAGCATTTTTCAAGAGCGATAGAGTTAGATAAGCAAAATTCAAAGTACTATTACAATTTGGGTAATGCATATTTTTATAACGGCTGGATAAAAGAAGCGCAAAGAGCATATTCACAGGCAATATATTTAAGCCCTGATAATGCAGATTATCGCTATTCACTTGCTTATCTATATTATGAAAATAAAGAATACCAAAAAGCATCAAATGAAGTGGAAGCAATATTAGGTATAAACCCTGAACATAGCGGAACACTTGTTCTGAAAGCACTTTTGCTTGCTAATGATAAAAAATTTATTGAAAGTGTTGAGATTTTGGAAAGTTGTGTTCAAAAAAATACGAATGATGATTTTGCAAAAACTTCATTAAGTTCAATATTTGTACAATTGGGGAATTATGATAAAGCACAAAAGATTCTTGAGCAGACTGATGGTGTAAAAAGAAAACTACCGTCATCGCTTTGTGATTTGGGGGAAATTTATATTTATCAAAAGAATTATGATAAGGCACTTGAATTATCAAAAGAAATTATAAATGAGAATGAAAATTACATCAGCGCATATATTTTAGGCGCAAAGGCATCATATCTGAAACAGGATTATGAAAAGACTAAAGAATTTGCACAGGATATTCTTTCTCTTGATATAAATTGTGCGTCAGGGTATTACTATCTTGCACTTTCAAGACAAAATACAAACGATACCGAAGAAGCGATTGAATGTATGAAACGCGCAATTTTATATGATTTGAATAATCCCAAATATTATGCAAAAATGAGTGAATTTTATCAGGCAAAAGAAGATTACAAATCCGCACTTGAATATATGTCAGAAGCACAAAATCTTGATGATTCAAATGAATACAAATACAGATACTCTGAACTTGTAAAACTGAACAGAAAAAAGTAAAAATAAATTTGCCTTTTGTAAAAACATAAATATAATAATTATATCAGAGATTAATGAGGGATATAATTAAAGTATGAAATTTAAACCAAGAAATGTATTAGCAAAATTTTTAATCGGAGCGTTACTTGTCGTAAATATCGGAACTTTTGCATTTGCGGAAGATAAAGATATTACAAGTCAGGTCGTTCCAAAACAATATCCGGCAAAATATACACCTGTTTATATAAAACAAATTGCTCCGGGGTATAAATCTGTCGGTCAGGATGAAATCTTTTATGTTGCTCTTGATATGCTGAAAGATACGACAGGAATGTTTTCCCGCAATGCAATTTTAGGCAGTAATTTATCTCAAAAACCTGTCAAAATTGAATTCAGGGATTTGAGCAAGATTAGTGCCGATTATGCTACATTTGACGCATTGGGCTGGAAAAGAGGCAAAAGATTGTATATTTATATAAACCAAAAACACCGTAACGCTCCGGCAGGTGCTATTGCCGCATTGTTATCTCATGAAGCATTGCATCAGGACGAATACAATTCTCTTGCGGAAGAAACTTATGCGTGGCACATGGAAGCAGTTGTGTGGGATGAGATATTAAAACTTTACCCCGAATGTAATGACGAAAGTTCTTCGCTTGTAAAAAGAGAAAATACATTGAAAAAACTTCTTGAAAAAGGCAATTATACAAATAAATATATCAAAAAATCAGTTATGCAAAATTCAGGGTATAAAAATTTGCCTTCATATTCTCCGGGGTTTGAAGATTTGTAATAAGTTTTGAATACTTTGAATGTCTTACTCAAAAAGTATATTGATAAAAAAACTTCGTTGATGTTAAATTGTTTGTATGAAACGGAGGATTACCACTTTAATATTGCTTGCAGGGGCAGCACTTGTATTTTATACAGGTCATTCATTTTATATTGCAAATAAAAATCCCGTGTTGTCCGGCAGCCAAAAAGTAGTTGACAGCCGTAAGGTTACACCCCAAAAACTTTTTGATAAAAACTGGCATGTTATAAAAAGTGAATATTATGATTCGACTTTTAATCATCAGCATTGGAGCAGATGGAAACATCATTATCAGAATAAAATCAAAACACCTGATGATGTAAAAGTTGCAACAGATACAATGCTTGCAAGTCTGAATGATCCGTATTCAAGATATTTGTCCAAAGAAGAATTTGCAAAACAAAATACAAATATCGCCTCAAAAATTTACGGAATTGGGGTGAGCATAGCAAATGACGGCGGTAAAATAAAGATTATTAATGTACTTGAGCAGACTCCTGCACAGTTTGCCGATTTGCGAAACGGGGATATAATTTTGTCCGTGAATGGTAAAGACACTAATGGTCTTTCGATTTCACAGGTTTCAAATTTGGTCAAAGGTCCGCAGAACACTCTTGTCAGTCTTGATATTTTAAGGGGAAATACAAAATTAACCAAGCAGATTATAAGAAAAGAGATTGCAATAAAGAGTATAAAAAGTTCAGTTGAAGATGAAATCGGTTATATTCAGATATCAAGTTTTATCAGCAGTACGGTTCCAAACGAATTTTTAGAAGCGTTAGAAAATACTTCAAAATCAAAAGGATTGATAATAGATTTAAGGGGTAATACGGGCGGATTGCTTTCAAATGCTGTATTTATAGCAAATTTGTTTATAGATAAGGGCAGGCTTGTCAGTATTGTTGGTCGAAACGGATACCGGTATGATGTAATGGCACAGGATACAAATGTAGGAATTCAAAAACCTGTTGTAATATTAGTTGATGAAACAAGCGCCAGTGCAACAGAGATTTTTGCAGGTGCGATGAAGGATTATCACAGGGCAAAACTTGTAGGTACAAAGACTTACGGCAAGGGTATGGTGCAAAAAATTATCCCTATGCCAAATGAAACAGGGTTAAATCTGACTATTGCAAGATATTTAACTCCTAACGGTGCAGATATAAATAAGCGGGGAATAAGTCCTGATTATAAAGTAAATTTTACAAAAAATGATATGGAAACAAAGACCGATTCTCAACTCGAAAGAGCGAAAGAAATGCTTGGCAAAATGCTTTTGAGCAGGGTGCAATAAATTATCTTGACATAGGTTTATGTCTTTCGTATATTAGAAATACGAATTAGGGAGACATGGCCAAGTGGTAAGGCAGAAGCCTGCAAAGCTTTTATCCCCGGTTCAAATCCGGGTGTCTCCTTTTTTATTGGGCGATTGGCACTCAATCTTATTCCCCTCGCCCGCAGTGTTTGTGTGCGGGAGAGGGCAGAATTTCTTAATAAGCGTCAGCGAATTTAGAAATTCGGGTGAGGGAACGAGAGGGGTAGCGCAGTCCCGAAAAAGCGAAGCGTTTCGGTAAGGGCGCAAAACAATTAAATAATTTTATGGGCGATTGGCGCAGTTGGTAGCGCACTTGAACGACATTCAAGGGGTCACAAGTTCGAGCCTTGTATCGCCCACCATAGAGCCTCCGAGAGAATCGGGGGTTTTATAATGCGATACTTTGGCGAGAACTTGTAATATCAAGTTCGGCGACCTGCGAGCAGAGGCTGGAGCAGATTTTGGCTGTGCCATAGGCACAAAAGCCAAAATGCGAAATGCCGTTTATAGCGAGCAGGTCAAGACAAGCCTTGTATCGCCCACCATAAAACCTCCGAGAGAATCGGGGGTTTTATAATGCGATACTTTGGCGAGAACTTGTTATATCAAGTTCGGCGCAAGCGAGCCAAGTGCGAAGCCTTTTTGCTTGTGACGAAAGGCACAAAAAGCAAAAAGCGTAGTCACGTCGAAGGCGAGCGCAGCAAGACAGCCTTGTATCGCCCACCATAGAGCCTCCGAGAGAATCGGGGGTTTTATAATGCGATATTTTGGCGAGAACTTGTTATATCAAGTTCGGCGCAAGCAAATCAATAGTTCCTCCCCCTCTGGGGAGGAGTGAGCAGACATATTTTATCGGGTTAAAACTAGACCTATAACTTTATGTTTCAAAAAATCGGTAAATGAAAGAAATTTTTTCTTCACTGAGTTTATCTATGTTATTTTTTATAACATTTTTCATTGCATCTATTGAGTGTAAATGATTGAAATCAAATAATGATTTTAATTCTTTGTTTAAACTTAATGCAATTTTTTCTAATGTGGGTAAGGAAGGAAAATGCCGTCCACTTTCTATACCGCTGAGTGATGTAGTTTCAATATTAATCATTTCTGCAAGTTGTTCTTGTGTCAATCCGGCATTTTTACGCAGTTCTTTAATTCTTTTTCCTAAAAGTTTTTTATTATTGTCCATTCAATTATGATAAATAATTTTATAATAAATTAACAGCGTAAATAATCTATAGTTTTATGTTAAATCATGTAAATAATATATACAAATCATTGAAATATACGAAAAAATATCTTATACTATTCATATAATACGCAATTTAACAGAAATTAAGGAGAATATATGAAAAAGGTAATTATCTTATCTACAGCATTGGTTTTAGCTTTTGGCATTGCTCAAATTGGATATACATGGTGTGCAAATAATGATTATGGATGCAGAATGTCAGAAGCATTGGAAAGACAAAATATGAATTTCGGTAGTAGTGGTTATATGCCAAATGAAAATGAAATAAGATGCGATAGAGCTTTAAGGCGTCTTCAAATTGAATGCAGTCTTGATTCTAATAGCGAAGAATGTGCAAGTGCAAGACGCATTTATAATCAGATGAGAATGTTGGGCGGTTGTTAATTGTAAATACTGTAAAAGGGTATAGCATGGGTAAAATTGAAGATTTAAAGAAAAAAGAAGAATTAATGTTAGACTTGGATATTAAATTTGAAAATGATGCTTACTATAAGGACTACTGCGGTGAAAAAGATGGACCATATTGCTCGTGTTGTTTTGATTTTAATGATAAACTTGTGAGAATGCATGAAATTTGTGAAAATGATGCTAAAAATAATATTTACAATTATATTTGTCCAAAATGTAAAACGAAAATATTAATTGAATAAGTTACAAATTTGAAAAATTACACTTGTAAAATAAAAAAAATGATTTATAATGAGAGTAGGGAGGGAGTATCCCGCAGAGATACCCCCAATGCAGTCCCTACAATAATGAAGAAATCAATAATAAAAGGTTTCCTACTACCAATAGGATGCCTTTTATTTTTTCTTTGATTTGCTCTGACATCATTGATTGACCCTCCTTTCTTACACCTTTATGCAGAAAAGTTTGTCGTGCATAAAAAGGAAAATCACGCGACTGTCCTACTCTTATTGTCAATTATTTTAATGTGCAATAACTTAATTATAATTCTATTTTATAAGAATTCCAATTATTTAAAATTTTAAATATATAAATCGTCTGATACGACAAACCTATATTGATAATTAATTGCACTTTTCCGATGGGAAAGGAACAATCAACTAAAATAATTGCACCATATATTTATATTAAGATATATTAAGAACTTTACGCTCTGGGGTGAGTTTGGTCGTAAACTTCTTTCATGTGCTGCATTGAGACGTGGGTATATATTTGAGTGTTTGAAATGCTTGCGTGCCCGAGGAGTTCTTGTACGATTCTCAAATCTGCTCCGTTTTCAATGAGGTGTGTTGCAAAACTGTGGCGAAACATGTGTGGTGTAACCTTTTTGGGCAGTTCAATTTTTTCAACTGTTTCGTTAATGACATTTCTAATCATACGGGTTTGGAGTCTGAAACCTGTTTTGTTTATAAACACCGGAGAGTTGTCATTAATTGGCGGGATATCGTAACCTTTGGCAATAAGCGGTCTTGCTGTTTCAATATAGTTTTGCAGATAGGTTTTTGCTCTGTCTGTAATTAGGATAATTCGTTCTTTTGCACCTTTGCCGAATACCGTAATTTCGTTGTTTTCAAGGTTAAGGTTACCGAAATTAAGGTTGCTTAACTCCGAAACTCTCATTCCGCTTGCCCAAAGCAGTTCAAGAATTGCTCTGTTGCGGAAGCCTGCCGGAGTTGAAATATTTATGTTGTTTAATATATCTTCTATCTCCTCTGTTGAGAGGAATTTTGGTAAAGATTTCGGTCGTTTGGGGGAAATTATATTTTGCGCCGGATTGTTTTCAATTTTTCTTTCTCTTGACAAATATTTGTAGAAAGTCCTTATGGATGCTATCTTTCGGGCAATTGTAGTTTTTTTGTAGTCAAACTTTTGAATAAAGTGTAAGTAGTCACGAATTTTTGAAAAATCTGCCCCTTCACAACCCTCATCTCCGAGCCATATAAGATAACTCAAAATATCTGAACAGTAGGCTTTTGCGGTATGTTCGGAGAAGTTTTTTTCAACCAAAATATACCCTTTAAAATCTTCCAAATCTTTTTTTGAATTTGAATTTATTGCCATTTTTTAACTCTATTGCTTTTTTGTAATAACTATTATACAATATCCTCATAGAATTTGGAATAATATTAAGCGATAAAGGTTAGGAGAAAACAATGAATTGTAAAAAATTGTTAGTAACATCAATGATTTTGGCTTCTTGTGTTCTTTTTGCTCCTGCATCATTTTCAGCGCCGTTAAAAGCGGGTATATCAAAGAATTATGTTGATATCGGCAGAATGATAGAATATACCAACTATGCAGAAGCAGATGCGAAGTTGAAAGAGATTTTGCAAAAGAATCCTAATGATTTGGAAGCAAAAGCGTTGCAATTGATGTCATTTGCAAAACAATGGAAATTAGCACCTGCACAATCAGAATTGGACAAGTTATTGGAAAAATATCCAAATAATCCTCAATTCCATTATGCACAAGGGCTTGTATATTTGATGAGAGAAACATCATCAGACGTTGAATATATCAAAAACATTACAAACTTGTCTAATGCTGCGATTCAGGAATTTGTAAAAGCGGTTGATTTAGACAGTACATATTTTGAAGCATACAACGCAATGGGTGTTGCAACTTTAAAACTCGGCAACAAAAAGGATGCTGCCGATTTGTTCAAGGTTGCATTAAAAATCAATCCTCAATTTGCGCCGGCTTATGATAATTTAGGTAATATAGCAATGCTTGACGGAGATTTGGACCAAGCAGAAAAATATTACTTGCAGTCAATCAAATGCAATTCTCACAATGCTACTTCAATGTACCACATGGGTCAGGTTGAAGCACGCAGAGGTGATTATACAAAGGCTTTAACTTGGTTAAACCACTCACTTCATATCAATCCGCAGTCTTCCCCTGGCTGGAACTTGCAGGGTGAGTTGTACTTAAAACAAGGTAACCAGGCAGCAGCAATCAATTCATTCAAAAAAGCAAAATATGTAAAACCTGAAAACTTCAGACCTTATGTAAATTTGGCAGGTGTATATGAACGCCGTGCCGACCACGAATTTGCTATGGAAGAATTGAAAACCGCAATTATTTTGAACCCGAATTATAAAGAAGGTATTTACAGAGTCGGGAATATGTCTTTGGAAACAAAGAAATATCAGCAGGCTTTGGAATTTTATTCAAGATTATTGGGTGATGCAACATATAATAATGCTGCAATCGTAGGTCTTGCAAATACTTATTACGAAATGGCAAGAGATACGGCTGATTCAAGAGATTTCACAACAAATAAAGATGTATATTTGGCGTATGATTATGTAAATGAAGCAATTCAAAGAACTCCGAATGATTTGAAACTTCATCTTGCAAAAATCAAATTGGCTAAATTGACTCATCAGGTCGAAATGACTGAAGATAATCTAAATTATATTGTTCAGTCTGCTTCAAACAATTTGGTTGATACGGTAATCAAAGGGGAGGCATATTTATCATTAGGTCGTGAATCTGATGCAGTTTATACATTCGAAAACGCAATCAATTTTGCAAATAGTATTGATGATGAATTGTACTTGTCAGAAATTCTTGTTCAGCACAAGCAGTTCAGAACTGCAAGAAAGGCTTTGGAAAAAGTTTTGATGTCTGATCCTGATAACAAGATTGCGTTAAACGGTTTGCATTATATTGATTTATGCGAAATGAAATCAAACGAATTCTTTGAAATTGCTTTAAGACAGTATAAAGAAGGTAATTTCGCATCAACTATCGAATATTGTAACAGGGCAATTGATTTCTATCACAATGCTCCATCTATTGCAAAACTCAAAGCGCAGGCTTATGAAGCAGAGAAGAACTACGAAGGTGCAGTTAAATACTATAAGCAGTATTTATCTTTAGCGCCGAATGCTTCTGATAAATCAGCAGTTGAACAGAGAATTCAGGTATTTTCTCAGGAAATGTAATTGATAATAGTTAGTAATATTGAAAAAGTTTGCGTGTTCTGCGCAAACTTTTTCTTTTTATGTTTTAATATTTCATGAGTATGAAAAAGAAAAAATTTGATATTAGAAGAACATTTGAATCTTTTTTAGCAGAACCGTTGAGTGTTTTGACAAACGGTTTGTTCCAAATTGTTAATATTGAGGGTGAAAATTTTTTTGCGAAAGAAAAATCATTCAATATTGATTTTGTAAACGGTAAAACTCAATTAACACTTGTAAATAATT
>JAFUXT010000072.1 GCA_017470815.1 bacterium
ACTTGCATGTATGAAGCACGCCGCCAGCGTTCGTCCTGAGCCAGGATCAAACTCTCCATTGTCAGAAAGTTATGTCCATCCTATCTCTAAGATAGGTTTGACTCGTTTTATCTGAACACTTGCGTGTTCTGTCCTTTTGTGAATCATTTTTACGAAATTAACAAGTATTTTTGTCACTTATGAAAATTTTATTCTTCGCTTGCGCTTGAAATTAAATCCTCATAAATCGTTTTCAGCTATTCTGTTTTCAATGTTCAATTTTTTCGTGTCGCCAACGCTTCGGGTTCTTATACAACCCGTCCGCTGTTGGGGCAAACAAAAACCAAGTATTTATACCTCGGTTTCTCTATCCTACTACAACAATTTTTATTGTCAAGCAGTTTTTTTAAATAAATTTTAAAAATTTTGCTATTTATATTTTCAAAAATTTATTCCATGCCAATGCACATTTACTATTTTAATTCAGAAAAAAATGAAAGTCAAGCATTTTTTTTATTTTGTTTATATTAATTATATTAATATATTTATGCTAAAATATTTTCGTTATGATAGACAGATATTCAAGAAAAGAAATGGCTGAAATTTGGACTTTAGAGTCCAAATTTAATTATTACCTAAATGTAGAACTTGCAGTTTGTGATGCGTACGCACAAGTCGGGAGCATTTCAAAAGAAATTGCACAGGAAATTCGCAAAAAAGCAAATTTTAGCATAGAACGTATTGATGAGATTGAACGTGAAGTAAAGCATGATGTCATAGCGTTTTTAACATGCGTAAACGAAAGTCTTGGAGATTTAGGCAGGTATGTTCATGTCGGAATGACAAGTTCTGATGTTATAGACACTGCTTTTGCTCTGCAAATTCAAGACAGCGCAAAAATTATACTTAAGGATTTGAGTACAGTAATTGGGACATTAAAAAAACTTGCAAATGAACATAAAAATACAATTTGCATAGGCAGAAGTCATGGTATTCATGCCGAAGTCATGACTTTTGGGATAAAACTTTGTAATTGGATTGATATATTAGAAAGACAAAAAGAAAATTTTGAGCAGGCAACAGAACAAATTCGTGTAGGTCAAATTTCCGGTCCTGTCGGGACATACAGCAATATTTCACCTGAAATAGAAGAAATTACATGTAAAAATCTCGGTTTGAAGCCGGCAAGAATTTCAACCCAAATTATTGCACGTGATTATCATGCACATTTTATGCAGGCTTTGGCTCTCATTGCAACAGTAATCGAACAATTTGCAACTGAAATTCGCCACTTGCAAAGAACGGAAGTTCTGGAACTTGAAGAAGGATTTTCTAAAGGGCAAAAGGGGTCTTCGGCCATGCCTCATAAGAAAAATCCGGTTTTGAGCGAAAATTTATGCGGGCTTTCAAGGGTTGTAAGATCAAATTCGGTTGCAGCAATGGAAAATGTTGCACTTTGGCACGAAAGAGATATTTCACACAGTTCGGCAGAAAGAATTATTTTTCCTGACAGCCTGACTTTAGTTGATTTTATGCTGAACAGATTTAACAACATAATGGAAAATATTGTGGTGCATAAAGATAATATGCTTTCGCATAGTGAAGAATTTGGCGGGATTGTTTACTCGCAAAAGATGTTACTCTCTCTTGTTGCAAAAGGACTTTCAAGAGAAGATGCATATAAAATTGTTCAAAAAAATGCACTTAACGCTTTTGAAAATCATGGAAATTTCAAACAAAATGTACTTTGTGACAATGAAGTTACAAAATACTTAACACCTGAAGAAATTGAACAAATCTTTAATCCTCAAGAATTTTTGAAAAATATTGACCACATTTATAAAAGAGTTTTAGATTAAAATACAGGACAGATATTTAACTGTCCTGTATTTATAATTTATTCTATTTTTATTTTTAATTTGCTGCATTTGGAGTATTGGGACTTTTGTATTCAATCCCCATATCTTTTAAGGTTTTTATAAAGTTTTCGGCACATAATCTCTGCGCTTCAGGAGGCACAATTCTCAATATCTCAACCGTTTTTGAAATAACAGGATCTTTATCATACCATCTGTTATTTGCATTAACAGGTTTCACCATTGCATAAAATTTATCTATAGTTTCTTTGGAAACTTTTTCTTCGATTTTTTGTAAGAATATTTCCGCCTGTGCTTTTAATTCGGTTTGATAATTTCTTAACAAATCGATTACTTCCAACAATAACGGGTCATGATCGTACCAACGCTTATAAGTAGGACTCATTATGTTTAGCCTCCGTTAGGTTAAGGGGATTTTCGTCTTTTCTTTCTATCTTCCCTCCCAACAATCTTATCTTATTTTCAAAATTTTCGTATCCTCTATCTATATGATGTATTTTTTCAACGATAGATTCGCCATCCGCCATCAATGCCGCAACAACAAGAGCCGCACCTGCACGCAAATCGCTGGCTGTCAGGTTTGTACCGGATAACTTCTTCACTCCTTTGATAATTGCATGGTTTCTGTCCTGATGAATATCTGCGCCCATTCTGTTTAAATCCGGAACCTGCATAAAGCGGTTTTCATATAAACTTTCGGTAATAATACCCACTCCGTTTGCAGTTGTTAATAACACCATTGCCATTGATTGCAAATCCGTAGGAAACCCGGGATATGGCTGAGTAATATAATTTATTGAACTCAGTCTGTTTTTACAACTTACTTCCATTGATGTAGGGTCTAAAAGTTTGATATTTGCACCCATTTTTAACAACTTATTTGTATAAAAAGTCAAATGAGCAGGATAAATATTTCTTATAATCCCTTTGCCCTTAGTGGCAATAATAGCGGTCATATAAGTTCCTGCTTCAATTCTGTCTGGAATCGTTGTGTATTCAATCGAATGTAAATGGTCGGGTTTGACACCATTAATAATAATTTCAGAAGTACCTGCACCGTTTACATCTGCACCCATCGTATTTAAAAAGTTTGCCAAATCAATAATTTCAGGCTCTTGCGCAGCATTTTGAATACGGGTTGAACCTTCTGCCAAAACTGATGCGAGCATTATGTTTTCGGTTGCACCTACTGACGGGATATCAAGATAAACTTCCGCGCCGACAAGTCTATTCGCCTTTGCTATTACATAGCCGTTTTCAATTTTTATTTTTGCACCCAAAGCCTCAAGACCTTTGATATGAAAATCAACTCTGCGTTCGCCTATTGCACATCCGCCGGGCATTGCAACCTTTGCTTCACGGCAACGGGAAACTAATGCACCCAAAACTACAAATGATGCTCTCATTTTACTGACAAGTTCATAAGTCGCAGTTACACTTGTTAATTCACTTGCATCAATTACAACAGATTTTTCTTTTCTGTTGTAATCTATTTTGGCACCAAGTTGTTCTACAACTTTTAGCATTATATCAACATCGGTTAATTCCGGTACATTATAAATTTTAGTCGAACCCTTGACTAACAGAGCCGCTGCAATGAGTTTGAGAACAGAATTTTTTGCTCCGCCTATCTGTACTTCGCCTTTTAATGGGGTTCCACCTTTTATATAAAACTTTTGAGCCAATTTCGCCTCCAAAAGAAATCATCTACATATCTTACAATATATCATAATACAATCTTATGAGTTTGATGTAAATAAATTACAATATGTAAAGAAAAAAGACATTAAGACGATGAGTTTTAAAATTCTTATCAGGTTATTTGTGAATCGTGAGTCGTATTTAAACACTAACCAACTTATCAAGTTTCATACGATAAAAGTCTACATTGATGTTAAGTTTTTCTCCGATAGATAAAAGCACATTGACAAAATCCACATCCTTTTGATTTGGTTCATGAGAATAATTATCTATAATATCGCCAATTCTGTGGTAAATTTTGTTGTAATAAATATTTTGCGCCTCAGCCATATCAATATTGAGTTCAAGTTTTTCAATAATTGAGAACAAGTCAGCAACCGCATCAGCCTGACGGGCTTCAAAACTCTTTGTCAGACGATTGAGATTTGTAATAACTTTTTTTGCAAAATTCTTGTTAGATGGGGTCTTGTCAATATCAATATCCATCTTTTTGGCTTCATAATTTATCGCCATAATCTGCTGAATGACATTTTCATCAACAAAACCGGAACTATCCTGCAAAAGTTCATTGTACCTGTGGCTCAATGTATAACCGGCACTGATTTTAAATTCTTTCGGAATTTCAAGCCCCAAACTTTGCATATGATAAATGGAACTCTTGCCCTGATCATACATTTCTTCATATCTTGTAGCAAATTTCTTCAATTGGTCTTTCAAAAGAATCTGCAAAATTTTCTTTCTTTCTTCAATAAATATATCTTTTAATGTGAAATATTCTTTGCCGAATTTTTCGTCTAATGCACGAATAATTTCTGTTTGAGGATAAAGAACAAATGTTTTTATCAAAGTATTTTTAAGTTCGTTATAATCCTCATTGGAAGAAAATTCTTTTATTGCGCAGTGGAAATCCCCGTCAGCATACTGCATTAAAGCAAATACAAGATTTGATTTTTGCAGGGTAATTTTTGATGTAACCTCAATATTACCCACAACAAGATTAGAATTTCCTTTTTCAACTGTCTGGTAATTATTGCGCTGAACTTTGTAGCAATAAACATCTTCTTCATCTTCAAATTCCTGATACAAAGATGAAATAGCCCACAATGCTGCAACCTCTTTCAGACTTACAACAGACGGTTTTACCCATTTTTCGTATATATTTTTGCCTGTACCGTGTTCTTTTATGTTGCTTTTTGCCTCATCAAGAATATTTAAAAACGGTGTTTCTATATCTTCACTGCTGAAGTTTGATGCAAGTTGCATTGCTCTTGCCGCATATTTCATAATCTGAACGGTTTCAATTCCGGAAATTTCATTAAAGAACCAACCGCAACTTGTATACATAAGCATTGCTTGTCTTTGCATTTCCAAAAGTTCCATCCCTCTGACTTTTTCGGTTTCAGTTAAATCAGGACGGAAATTTGCTTTTTGAAAACTTTTTATGACAGAGTTATTACGGTTTAAAACAACATCAATGTATTTGTTGCGAACTTCCCACGCACTATCATTGAAATACTTTTTACCCTCATTTTCAAAAATGATTGCAAGTTTATCTCTCAAAAAATCAAGCGCTTCTCTTAAAGGTTTTCTCCATTTTTGGTTCCACCCCGGCTGACCGCCTGTTGAACATCCGCAGTCCTCTTTCCACCTGCCGACGCCATGGAAACAACTCCATGATGATGCCTGTTTTATGTCTGCTTCATAATCGCTTTCATATTTTTCAAGATATTCACCATAATTGGTAATCTTAAATCCTTCTGATTCAGCCTTTATTTTAAGGACATAAGATAATGCCATATCGCCAAATTTTGTATGATGCCCGTAACTTTCGCCATCCGTTGCAATATTAACTAACTGCGGATAATCTCTTGACTCCGATATACCCTCTTTTAATCTGCGGATAAATTTGTTTCCGTCTTTTAAAAGTTCGTCAAAAGCAACCGAACGTGAAATTGCACCGTCATAGAAAAATAAATTTATTGATTTTTCCGGTGCAGATTTGATTATATATTTGTAACTTCTTGCAGGGTCGATATTGCCCCAACTGACATCCTGCCAGTCTTTATTACCGTTTTTGCGGATTTTTAAAGCCTGATACGGAGAAAGTACGGTAAATTTAATTCCGTTATCGGCTAAAATTCTCAATGTATCATCATCTACGGCAGTTTCAGCAAGCCACATTCCTTCGGGTTTTCTGCCAAAACGATATTCAAAATCACGAATTCCCCATTTTATTTGAGTTTCTTTGTCATGTTCATTTGCAAGAGGCATAATTATATGGTTATAAACCTGTGCAATTGCGTTGCCATGCCCGTTGTGTTCGGAAACACTTACGATATCCGCCTTTATAATTCTTTCATAAGTCAAAGGTGCATAAATTTCCATCCATGACAAAAGCGTAGGACCGAAATTGAAACTCATTCTTTCATAATTATTAACGATATCAAGAATTTTATTTCTGCTGTCAACAACTCTTGACACAGAATTAGGCGTGTAACATTCGCTACAAACCCTTTCATTCCAATCGTGGCAAGGCAACGCACTTTCCTGCAACTCTATTGCTTCAAGCCAGGGATTTTCTCTCGGCGGTTGATAAAAGTGACCATGTATCGTTAAAAATATCTCTTTTTTTTCTTCCATAATTATTCCATTTCGTGAATCGTGAGTTGTGAGTTGTGAATTGACCTTTACAAATTTGTTGGTTGTAAAATGTGAGATAGCACTGATAACTACTATTCACATTTTTATTCTAACACATTTTCCTCTTTTTTAGGCGGATTTTTCTTTGTAATGACTTTTAAGCCATCAACATCAAGCCACGCATCACCAAGCGCAGTCGAGAATACACGCCCCGTAAATTCGATTTCATCACCTGCATCAAGACTTATATTTTTTTCTGCAAGTTCTTTTTTGAGAAAAATTTTCATTTCCGACAGCGGTATATTATGATTTTCGACATCAGGTCTTTGGATGAGAATAGAAATATACTTATCTGAAGCCCTCAAAGCCGCAGGATAGTCAAGACCTAAGGTTGAAAACTTATCAAATTTTGCTTTTATGCGAATATTTCGGTGCAGATATCTGAACGGACTTGCCACAACATCAAGCGCATTGACAGTGGTATATTGTACCGCCGAATTTGCCGCAACCGTTTTTGAAACGGTTGAAGATGTTGTCTGAGAATAAACTCCCGCACCAACTCCTAAACTTATAACCAATGCTAAAATTATACTGATTTTTTTCATATTAACCTCTTATTTAATGTCTATATCCCACAGTTTAACACACAAATAACAATAATTGTACTGCCTTATTATATATTATCTTTTTTTCCTAAAAAGTCAAAGGGGTAAAAAAGTGAACCGTTACTTTTTACATTAAGATTATCTGATTAATTTATGATATTATTGTATATAAATTTAGTAAAATTATAGGAACATTCGAGAATG
Source organism: bacterium (assembly GCA_017470815.1). GTDB lineage: Bacteria > Cyanobacteriota > Vampirovibrionia > Gastranaerophilales > Gastranaerophilaceae > Zag111. The sequence goes on from JAFUXT010000072.1 coordinate 7,007, forward strand.
GCGACACTTATAAATCAAAAGTTACTGAAAAGTTGTGTGGAAAAGTTTAATTTTCCTGATAACAATAAGCGACAAAGGATTGATGAAATCATATCAGCGTGGCAAACGGCATTTAAAGACCACGATTTAAGCAAAGCAAAAGAAACATCATTACAGGGCAAATTTTTCTCAAAATTCTTTTGCGAAATTTTAGGTTATACAATGCAAGATGACGGACAGGAAGTGTGGACATTAAAACAAGAAGCCAAAACCGAAGTGGACGGCAAAGAAGCAGACGGCTCTTTGGGGTATTATTCCAAAACATCTGCAAAAACAAGATGTGTCATTGAGTTAAAAGACGCTCAATGTAATTTAGACAGTAAACAACAATCAAGAGAAAGCAAGCAAACACCTGTTGAGCAGGCTTTTCAATACCTTTATAAATTTGCGGATTGTGATTGGGTAATTGTATCAAATTTCAGATATACAAGACTTTATCACAAATCCAAAGGGCAGACGGCTTATGAAGAATTTGACATTTTGAACTTGCACGAAGAAAAAGAGTTTAAAAGGTTTTATTATTGCTTATGCAAGGAAAATCTTTTAAATGAAAATTCTTGCTCTCAAATGGATTTGCTGATAAAACAATCGGGCGAAGCCGATATTGATATTACAAAAGAGTTTTACGCAGAATTCAAAACTGTAAGAAAGATTTTATTTGAGCATATTATAGAAAATAACCCCAATTTTGACAAAAAATTATTATTGGAAAAAACTCAAAAATTATTGGATAGATTTATATTTATTTTCTTTTGTGAAGATACCGCAGGACTT
>JAFUXT010000073.1 GCA_017470815.1 bacterium
AGACAGGGACAGATTGTATTGGATGAAAAATTGCTACATTAATAAATGTTAAAATTATTTTATTTTCTGCTCTTTTAAATGTATAATCTGATTAAAGATAATATAGGATTATAAGGGTATGAAAAAATTTATAGCATTGTTTTTAGCATTATTGATAGGATGTTTTAACGGAGCATTTGCGTTTAGCGAAGTATATTATCTCAAAAATGTTACTCCTGCAGCAATTCAGCCAAGTGTCCTGAACGCTTTTTATTCCCAAAATTTTAAACTTGTTGATCAAAAAAATCCGTATTATGCGGTTTCAACTAAGGACTCAGGGGATTATGCCGTTGTAATTTTGCAGCAAAGCGGTAATAATTCATTTTACTATTACCAATCAAATGATAATAAAAAAATAAACAAATATATCTTGAAAGCAATAAAAAGGGCAGAGATTGATTGTGAGCAATCATACAATTCTAATATAATTGCTACATTTGACGATATTGCCAAAAGAACAATATCTGCTTCAGGTTCCTCTCAAAATACTTATGTATTTAATGACAATGAACCTGCATATTCAGCGAATTATAATTCAACGAGTACTACTGTAAAAAAGCAAAATTCAAATACATATAAAGGTTATGTCGCAAATGTCGAAAGCGGAACAAAAATAAATATCTATCTTCAAAATGCAATAAATACGGCAACTGCAGTTGAGGGTGACAGAGTAATTGCCGTTTTAACAAATGATTTAACTTATAAAGGTTATGTGATAGCACCGCAGGGAAGTCTTGTTTACGGCATTTTGACAAAAGCCCGTCACGCATCATACGGCTCAAGAAACGGCAAAGTTGTTATTGATTTTAATCAACTTGTCACTCCGGAGGGAAAAACTTTTAATATAGAAACAGATAAAATTGATTTTACAGTAACAAATGAGGGTAAATTTTCAAGAGTTGCAACAAATATTGCGGTCGGTGCTGCTGTCGGAGCATTGTCCGGACTATTAATCGGTGCATTATCAGGTCATACCGGAGTATCTACCGCTATTGGTGCAGGTGTTGGCGCAGGCGGGGCATTGATAGGCGGTGCGGCTGAAAGAGGTGTTGATGCCGAAATTCCGTCATTTACTGAAATGGAAATTACCCTGACAAAGCCGTTTAGCACGACAGTTGGTTATTAAAAGAGGTTTTAAAAGGTGGATAAAAGATTAGTAACTGTCGGACTTGTAATTTTAGGGGTGGCAATTTTATTAAAAGCAGCCTTTGTGTTGTTGTCCAATGTCAAAATTGATGAATTTCACAAAACGGCAATTACTTTCATCATTGATTCTTCTACGACAAATCAGTCTAAGTTGCCCAAACAGATAAAATATATCAAATCTTTGTGCGCAATTTTAGACCCTGAAGATGCAATAAAAATAATAAAAACAGATAAATCATCATATCTTATATATGAAGGAAGTCCCGGAGACGGGGTTGCAATTTCTAATGCGATAAAAAAATATACCCAAAATGGCAGCAGTGAAACATCATACGGCGAAGCAATTAAAAAAGCGGTAAATTATTCGCTAACAATGAAAAAAAACGGCTATAATACGGCAATTGTAGTTGTTGGAAGTCTTGAAGATAACGGAGAGGCATCAAAGCGCATAAATTGGGATACATTGCCCAAAAATATTGAAAAAACTAAAAAATATCTTCCTGAAATTGCAATGATGTTTGCTTTTGCAGATCCGCAAAAACTTGATGAAGTAAAGACAAAACTTAATCCTGTTTTAGGTGAAAATAAATTGATAATTGTCAATGAGGTTAATGTCAATAAATCCGCATCGAAATTGATAAAAGCCATTGGCAGATAAAGGAGAAAAAATGGGTTTTACCGTCAGTTCAAAAAATAATGAACAAATTTTCAATGATAAAAAAGTTGTTTATATAAGTTCAAAATCGGGTTACGATTTTCAAATTAATACTGATTTTGATTTTATTTTGGGAATACAATATGACCAAAATACTAACAAGTGCAGACTTGTAAACAAATATAAATATTCACAATTTAAGTTTAAAGGGGAAATTTTACCTGAAAAAATGATTATTGATAAAGTCTGCAAAATTATGATAGACGGAAGCGATGATTATATAACAATCAAAGTCGGTGAACCGATCCAAAAAGCAGAACCAAAGCAGGAAAAAACAAATATACATTCTGATATTAACAGTGAAAAGTCCCAAATTGAAAGTGAAAGAGTGAAAATTGTTAAAGAGGTTTCTTCAACAGTCAGCAATTTAAAACGCAAAATTTCCATAAATTCTAAATTGGGTATTTTGCTTCATTTGGGAATGTTAATCAGTTCATTTATCTGCGCTTTCGGAATTTCAAATTATCTTATGGGTATCCCGTTGAGTTATGATGGTACAACCGTTCAGATTCCTATGAATGCAAAACTTGTCGTATTTTATGCGTTTATTGTTTATTCTGTCGGCAGTATGTTAAAGCAGGGTATGTTTTTATATATGCAAAGAAAAGCAGGTTGTGACACTTCTACTCCTGTTTTGGTTGAAAAACTTATGATAGGCTTGTCTTTAACCTTTTTTGTTGCAATCTATTTGATAAATCTGCTTTATTATATTTCAGGAAAAAATATGGCATTTTTTGCGATATTTATTTCTTTATTTTATGTCGGAACTGTTCTTACTCTTGCTTTGGGTTGCGGTTATTTTAAACACGGCAGTTCCGTTGCAAGAAAAGAACTTGATAAGTATGAATACAGAGAAGATTTTGAGCGTGTAATAAAATCTTATCAGACCTGGATTGAAAATTTTGCCAATTCCTTAAGTGAAGCAAGAATTTCAAAAATAAAAGATAAGTTACTTAATCTACAGATTTGGTCTGCCTTGGAAACAGGATTGGGAATTTTAACAGCACCATTTTTGGCATACGGGGTGTCAAATACTCTTGCAATGTGTTTTCCTGAAGCGGCAGGCTGGATGAGAATAGGCGGTTTAAGATTTAGTCCTATATTTCTTGTACTTGCAACATTTTTGATTATTTTTGCATTTTTCTCATTTGTAAGTGCATTTACTACAATGAAAAAAATCGGGGCTTCAGATATTATTAAGCAAGACGGATTTAGTAATTACCTTTCTCATGGGGTAGAAATTTACGGTCTTGAGGGGGTAAAAAGACTTGATGCGGAGATGCGCAGATATATTATAGTCGGTTTAGCGATAATTTTAATAGAATTTTCAATGAATATTTCATATTTTACCCAAGAAATCGGTTCTGATATGAAAGGGTTATTTATAAGTTGTGTTGCCGCACTTGTTCCGACAGCACTTTTGATAGCAGAAACAATAATTTTGTCACATACAAAATTTGAAATTCACGCATCGGAAGAACTAATTGCAAGGATAGACAGAGAAGAATGACATATAAATCAATAATACAAATATTGCTGATACTTGCAATCATATCAACCGTTTGCATAAGCATTATCAAACCTAAAATGCACGAACCTGTTATGGTTTTAAATTCGCAATTTAGCGTAGAGCACGATGATGGTGTAAATATTGATGAACAAAATATTGCAGTTCTTGTTCAGGATACTGAGGTTGACGGCGGAAATGGTGTCGAAGTTCAAAATGAGGGAGGAATAAATTTTGTTGAACCAAAAGTTGAAGATGTTGCTCCTTTAAGTTTCAGTAACACCAAAACAACAACTCAAAATACGGCAAATATTCAAAATACCGGAAGTATTCAAAATACAAAAAGCCAAAATTTAAGTAATGTCGGGATAAAAAATAATAATACAAATGTAAAAACTACTCCTGTAAAAACGGTAAATAATGCTGTTAAACCGACACAAACTAAAGTAAATTCTCAACCCGTTACATCTAATAAACCTGTCAAAACGACTATTGAAAAACCTAAAATTGATTTAAACAAAATAGTAAATAATAATCAGAGAATTATAAATACTCCGCCTGTACATTCATCAACACCTGTTAAAGCAGATAACTTGCCAAGCGTAAATACTACCGTTGCGGTAACAAAACCTCAGACAACTCAAACTCCGAGTCAAAAACAAACAACGCAGACTCCGCCTATCAGAGTTGCAACTCAAACAACTTCAACTCCGACCAAACCTGTTACGGTCAAGACTGAAACAAAACCTGTTGTTTTGACTGCAAGAGAAGAAGAAATTGCTTGGAATAAATGGCGTTCAAATCTTAATAACCAAATTATGAAAGATTCAAAACTCCCGACAATGCCAAACGGTATAATTTTCAAATACAAATTTACGGTCGATAAATACGGAAAAGTTTCAAATGTTCAGACTTCTTCAACAACTCCGGGGTATACTCCTTATGCAATTCAGTTTATCGCCCCTGTAATAAGAAGTTATCAGGGCAGAGCGATTCTGAATTTCCCAACAGGTTCAAACAGAACAACAACAGAAGTGTCCGGGGCATGGAAAATTTCAAGCAATTCAAAACTTTCAACCCCTGACGATTATCATGACATAGAAAAAATTAAAAGATAGGAAAAATAATGTTTAAGTGTAGCGAATGTGGAACTGAATACGAAATAGCCCCAAAATACTGCGATTGTGGAAACGATATTTTTATAAATGTTGAAGCGGAAGAAGATTTTGAAGTTCAGGAGATAGAAGATTTTGAAGAAGAAGAAATTGAAACTCCAAAACATCGAAATTTCAGAAAAAAAACATTTTCCCCTGTCAGTATGGGTATTTTTGCGTTTTGTATAATTCTATCGCTTTTGGTTCTTTTTGTAATAGGTAATCCTAAAAAAGATTTGGTAACTCAAGAAGCAGAAACAGAAGTTCAGGAGAAAATTGAAATTCCTTCAGTCGATTCTTATTGGGATAATACTGCGGTAAAAATTGCACAAAAAGAAGAACCTCAGCCACAAAAAGAAGAAAATATTTTGGATAAAATAGTTCAGCAAATCGCTCCTGTGGAACAACCAAAAAAAGAAACAAAACTTGCACCTGCCATTCACCCTAAAAAGATTGTTCAAACAACTCAAAAAACTGTTCAAAAGCAAAAAAGTCAGACACAGAAAACTGCTCAAATTTCAAAAACTCAAACTGCAAAGCCAAAGCAAACAACTTCAAAAACTTCATCAAATACTGCTAATAATCAGCAAGTAATGACTTTTGGTGATTTAACAAATAAAATCAGAAACCAGTATTCTCAATCGCAAACTCAAGCACAAAAACAAACACAAACGACTCACAACAGTACTCCTGTGAAATCTGCTCCGATTCCGCAGACTGCCATAACTACACCAAAAACAACACAAACACAGACAGTAAAAGCACCAGTTCAGAATCAAAGTCAAACTCAAACTCAGACTCATACACAAACAAAACCTGTAACAGCGCAAAACCAGGTTATTACAAGAACTCCTGCAAAAACACAGGCACAGTTAAAGCAGGAACTTGCTTCTTATAAATCGGGATTAAGAAATACAATTGGCAGAAAGATTGATTTTACAAGAGTTATTGGCGACGGAGAATGTGCTTTGTCATTCAAAGTCAATTCAAATGGCAGGCTTATTTCAAAAGCATTTACAAAACAATCCTCAAATATTACTCTCAATGATGCGGCTTTCAATGCCCTAAATACCACTACAAGTTATAATCCGCCTCCTGAAGGCTACAAAGGCGAAACGTTGAGATTATCTATAAAATTCTATAACGGTAATTTTGAAATTTCGCTGAATTAAAATTCTTCAACATGGTATTTGTTCATAAGTTTATTTTTTTCGTGGTGAGAAATTGCTATCCCCGAACACATGCCGACAATTGCACCTGCAATTGATTTTATTGCAAGTGACATTTTTTTTGAGTTTTGGGATAATCCCATTCCGCAGCCGATAAAAAATCCCGCTACTGTCATAAATATTGAATTTTTGATTAATGTTTCGGATTGTTTATTATATTTTTGCACAAATTCATCAGCCCTTTGACCGCTTATAACGTAAGCGGGAGCATAGCGAGGTTTTGACGGAGTATTTTCGTATTCCAAGCGTGCTTTTTTATCCGTATAATTCTGAATTGATAATCTCATGGTATTGTTATTTTAATCAGATTCAAATTTCAAAACATCACCCTTTTATCCGATAATTTTATGTTTTTATATATGTATATTACAAATTATTAATAATTTTTGTATTTTTGAAATTTTGCAAAACAATTTTACTTTATATAAGAGTTGAAGTTTAAAGATGAAGTTTAATAAGGAGACAAGAGTTATGCCTGAAATTTATTTTTGCTTTCAAAATATGGCTTACGGATTAAAATTATTTGCAAAAGAAGAAGATAAAAGTTTTGCACAGCGATTACAGGATTTTGAATTAAGTTTTGAAATCAACATGGAACAGAACAGAATAAGACTATTTGGATATTAATAATAAAAAGGCAGGTCTTTTGAACCTGTCATAATCAATTACTAATAAATGGTTTTTATATTCTCTGTCTTAACTTTTTACATCTGTTTTTAAAACATTATGTAATAATGCTACTGCTGCACCTGCGACGGCACCTGTTGTTACAAAAAATTCCGTTGGTCTGAAATGCTTTGTAGCGAGTTTGTATGAGTCAACCGCTTTTTTTGCTATTTTTTCGGCCTGCAATCTTGCATCATAGAAAAGCGACTTGAGTTCATTCAAACTCTCAGGATCTTTTTCACTGATAGTGCGGAATGCTTTAAGGATTCTTCCTTTTCCTATTTTTTCTCCGCTTTTTAAACCGTCATAGGTGTTTACAAATACATCTTCGGCTAATGACTTAGTCTTTTTTGCATTAATTTCGTCTATGTAAGATCTTGTCCAAGGGCTAAATGTTTCTTTAGTCTTTTTGATTTCATTTTGAGCATGGAGATACTCTTTTGTTGTTTTTTCATCTTCATTTAGCGGATAGCCATATTTTAAAGCCCAACCGATAGCAGCACCCACTCCTGCTCCTTTTACCATCGGAACAAGACAGGTATTTTGTGTATTATAATTGTTTACTGCTTCTACTGCCATTGTTTTTATTTCCTTTTCTGAATTGAAATGAAGA
>JAFUXT010000074.1 GCA_017470815.1 bacterium
AGAACAAAAACAACAAGAAAAATCGGGGTGAAATTTCAAATTTTTGATGATAAAATTGTGGCAGAAGACACCGATTTTAATAGGGTTATAACCTGTTTTACAAATCAACAAAAGGCACAAAACCCTGACAGAGCAAAAGATACAGTCCTAAAACAACTGCTAAAGACTGGTGACAGCGACTTTTATGTTATCAATGCAGAAATAAAGTCAGATGACATCCCGTTTTTGCCCGTATCAGAAATTAATAAAATTCGAAGATTGACTTTACAAAACTTAATGAATGAAAGGATTAAAAATTATCCTAAATTAGTTCAAAACCCTATCAGTTACGCACCTATTGGGATAGGAAATTTAGATTCCAAATTCAACATTTTTAATGATGAAGCAAAAAGTTTTTATGAAAATTGCGGCTGCGAAGTTTGTGACAAAGCGTTAGAAAGTAAAAAAATAATACCGGCAGAATTTGAACTTATGCGATGCAAACATTGTTTGCGCTATGCCTGCGATTTATGCTCAAAGAAAGTTAAATTAGGGAAAAAACTATATCTGCAGGATGAGCAGGGCAAAAAATATCCTTTAAGATTTGAGTGTGACAAGTGCGAAATGGTTATACTAAGTCCTTAATTATTTTATTAAAGCCTGCAACTGTTTAAATTTTTCGTGAGAAGATGTTTTCAATAACCCGAACAATGTAATTTCAACAGTAACAATTTTGGCTCCGTACTGCTTTAAAAGTTCAATCCCAATATTGTATTCAGATGCTTTACGGCTTGCGCATGCATCACTAATAATAAACACCTCAAAACCGTTTTTAAGTAAATCTAAAGCCGTTTGCAAAACGCAAATATGCAACTCAATTCCACATAAAATAATTTGCTTTTTACCTGTGTTTAATAAATAATTTTTCAATTCTTCATTCAATAATGCCGAAAATGAAACTTTTTCAAAATATTTTGCACCGGAAATATTATTTTTTAATGTATCATCTGTTGCTCCCAAACCTTTTGGATATTGTTCGGTAACAAGAACAGGAATATTTAAGGATTTGGCGATATTAGCAATTTTTATTGAATTTTCAAGCGCAACTTCACCTTTAAAAACAGATTTTATTAATTTTTCCTGAAAATCAATCATTAATAATAAGGTATTAGCAGAATCGAACATTAAACTATGCCTTCCATAAATTCTGAATACAATTTATTTATATATTTTGATAATAATTTTTCATCAAGAATATTCAGAGCAATATTCGTATCTGTATTTTCGCGTGTATCCAAACCCTTGTGAACTATTTTAAAATTGAGTTTTGCAAATCCGTCATAGCGAATAATCAATTCACTGTGTCTTTTGCCTTTTTTTAAACTGAAAACACACTCAATTTTATTTGCATACTGACTGATTGCGACATCTTCACCTTTTGATTCAAATTCTTTCTGAAAGCGATAAAATAAAGGTTCAATAAGAGCAGATAGTTTTGTATCAAAAGCTTTTTGGAACAATTTAAAGTGTTTTTCTTTAATTACGCAGCCGGAATCGTCTGGACTAACATTCCCGTGAAGACAGAAGTATAAATCATCGTTTATAATCGCAGATTTTAAACTGTCATTTGCATCTTTTTCAAGTTCATCAAAACTCTTAGCCCCTAAAATCGAAATTCCGCAATGCAGTTTTATATCATTTCCCATAATATAAGCCACTTTTTCCGCAACAGATTTTGCTCCCTGCAAATCAGTTTCAGGTAAAAGCAGATAATATTTACCTGAACCTTGAGCAATAATATCAGTTTGCCTTAAACATTTTTTTAAATTCAATCCCAAACGGTTCATAGAAACTCTTGTTTTTACCGACTCATCAATCGTTAAAATCATATAAATGCCACTTCTAAACAACGGATACTCACTAATATTTTCTTTCAGCGCCTTGTGAGTAAATAAGCCTGTTTTAGCATTGATTAACTGAGTATTTTTGATAAACAGAGACAAAATATCCACATATTTTGACAATGATATTGATTTCAGACAGTTTAAAAATCTTGTGTTAAATTCGCTTGGGCACGAATCCGAACGGATAAAATCATACACCCCTATTTGCTGACACTTTTGCATAAATTGTTCATTATTCTGCGAGATTGTAACGATAATACGTGTTTGAGGAGCAACTCTGTTTATCATTTCAATAGTTTTAAAAATTTCACTTTGAAAATATTCATTATCCTTTATGACTACCAATCGGACATTTGAATTAATAGCACGTTTTATATGAGTTACAGATACAATATCAGCAGTTTCACTTCTTCTCAATACTGACACATTTGAAAATAAGAACTCAAAATTTGATTTATCTTCAGTTATAAATAAGATATTACCAACCATCAAAATTATACCTGCAAGTGTTTTTTAATACACCAATAACTGCCGACAGAACCGAATAAAATACTCATTGTAAACATTACAAGAATAACCAAATTCTGCGCATACAAAGGCGACGGAACCATAAAAAATTTGTGAATATTCAGTAATCCGTTTTGAATGTAATTGAGCGGGAATGTAGCAATCAAAGAACCCATAAACCCGTAAAATGCACCCTGCATAATAAAAGGGAAACGGATATACCAATTATTCACGCCCATAAGACGCATAATTTCTATTTCTTCTTTTCTTGATTGTATTACAAGTTGAATAGTATTATTTATAATAGTAACCGTTAATAAGCCCATTATGATAATTACGACCAAAGTAATTGTTTTTACTACATGATTTACAAGTTCAATTTTCTTTGCCAAATCTTTTGCATAACTCATATCTTCTACGGACTTAATTGATTTGATATTTTCAAAAACCGACTCAAGGTTTTCAGGATTATCAACCTTTACATGCAAAGTATCAGGCAGCGGATTATCAATATTAGGCAATCTCATTTCGTTCCTTAACCTGCTCCAAGAAACGCTCTTTGGAATTGCAGTTATTTCTTCAACATGTTCAAAACGAGCAATTTCAGACTTTGCTTCCCGCATATCAGTTGAACTTTTCAGATAAACAGAAATCTCTAATGCACTGCCTAACTCTTTTGAAAAAGATGAAATTGATAATGCCGTACGAAAACATGCACCAAAAATCATCAAAATAGCAGCCATAGTCGTAATAATTACAATATTTACAAAACCTGTTCTTTTTATATCACTGACAGTCTGAACTCCGAGCCTGAAAAGAATACGAAGTTCACAAAGCCAATCTTTTGGTATATGTTTTTTTACATTAGTTTTCAAATTATTATTCATAAGTACCTGCCTGCATATCCTTGACGATTTCGCCATGATCAAGTTTTATTACTCTTTTCCTAAAGTAATCAACCATATTATTGTCGTGAGTCGATACAATAACTGTTATCCCTCTTTGGTTAATCTGGTCAAGAATTTGCATAATTTCCATAGAATTTTGAGGATCCAAATTCCCTGTCGGTTCGTCTGCAATAAGCAATGGCGGACCATTTACAATTGCCCTTGCGATTCCTACTCTTTGTTGTTCCCCGCCTGAGAGTTCTGAAGGTGTTGCATTCATTTTCTCGTATAACCCTACAATTTTTAGTGCACCCTGAACTCTTGCATTTATTTCCTTACTGCTTATACCCAATGTTCTGATAACATAAGCGACATTATCGAAAACTGTTTGGTTTTGAAGAAGTTTATAATCTTGAAAAACAATTCCCATGCATCGCCTTAAGTTTGGAATTTTGTTGCTTTTTATATTTGCAATATTAATACCGCCAATAGAAACAATACCGCTTGTAGGCTTTTCTTCACTGTATAGAAGTTTCATCAAGGTAGATTTACCAGCACCTGAAGAACCGACAACGAAAACAAATTCCCCTGAATTTATCTCCAAATTGACATTCTTAAGTGCATAGTGATCATTTTTATATTTTTTGGTAACATTTTTCAGTTTTATCATTAATTAACTTCCTTTGCATACATGCTTTTGATTCGTTTTACAAGATTTTCAGAATCCAAGCCGTAATATTTGACAAGTTCATCAGACTTTCCGCTTTGCCCGAATTCATCATGAATACCAATTCTAAAAACTTTTGCCGGATAATTACCGCAAATAACTTCGCACACCGCAGAGCCTAACCCGCCTGTTGTAGAATGATTTTCAACAGTTACAAGAAACTTTGTTTCCCTTGCACAGTCAATTATAGTTGTTTTATCAATAGGTTTAACAACAGGGACATTGACAACTCGGACTGAAATGCCTGTTTTTTTCAATTCTTGCGCCGCCAAAATACATTCACAAAGTAATTCACCGTTTGTAAGCAAAGTTACATCAGAACCGTCTTCAACAACAACAGCCTTATGTATATTGAAATGATAATTATCATCAAATACATCCGGCAAATTGCATCTTGAAAGTCTTATATACATAGGTCCATTATGCAAAGCGGCATATTTGATAACTTCTTCACACTCTTTAGCATCCGCAGGAACTATTACAGTCATGTGAGGGATTTCACGCATAAGTGCAATGTCCTCTAAAGCCTGATGAGTTGCACCATCTTCTCCGACAGTTATACCGCCATGCGTTCCGACAATTTTTACATTTAAATCTGCATAGCAAACACCGTTTCTGATTTGGTCATAAGTTCTGCCCGTTGCAAACATTGCAAATGTCGCAGCAAATGGTACTTTACCCTGAGATGCAAGACCGGCAGCAGTAGCAATCATGTTTTGTTCTGCAATTCCGCAATTAAAAAACCTCTCAGGATACTTATCAGCAAACATTTTGGTCTGAGTAGAGCATGACAAATCAGCATCAAGTACCACTATATTTTCATTTAATTCTCCCATATATGCCAAAGTTTTACCAAAAACTTTACGCACCGATTGATTTTTACTTTTATCTATTTTCATCCTAAACCCTATATACTCTTCTTTTAAGAATACATATCCCCTTCTTACAAACATAGTAGCACAAAAACATTTATCTTTCCATGATAATATTACAATGTATGAAATTTTATAAAAAAACGCATTATTATGCATTTTAGGGATAATTTTGTAAAGTTTTATTAAAATCGTATATAAATTTAGCAATTATTTATGTTCACGAACATTTAATAGGTAGAATGGTAGTATACCCAATTTTTATGTAGGAAAGGAAGAATTTATGAATCAAGTACCAATGATGCAGCCGATATATCCGGTGCAAGGTGCAAATTATGCACTACCCCAACAGCCAAGTTACAATGCTGTAAAAATCGATATTCATAATCCATCGGTAGGAACTCCGGGCATGACACAACCTCAACAAATGTATCAGCCGCAGTATGCTCCGGTGAATGCACCAATTTATAACTATCCGCAGGCTCCAATTTATTGTCCCTGCCCCATGCCAGCCCCGGCTGAGCCCGTAGCAACACAGGCTCCAGTATATTATCCGGGACAGCCTTTGCCACAGGCACCTGTAACATATCCACAGGCTCCTGCAGCAACTTACCCTCAACCGGTTCAATATCCGCAACAACCGGCGGTAATAGAACAACAAAACGTAAATTATCCGCCGCAAATGCAACCGGTTCCTGCTCCAACACAGGCTCCTGCGCAAGTGCCGGCTCCACAAGTTTCAAACGCACCTGTAGTTGAAGCACCTCAAAATGTTGCTCCGTCGCTTGATCTTAACGGCTTTATTTCAAGATTAACAAACCCTGATTTCGAAGGTCAGGCAGCAGCGATGGAAGACATTGCGGATGTAGTAAACAAGCAGCCTGAAAAAGCATCTGAATTAGTTGACAAGCAAGTATTCAAAGCTTTAAACGATATTATTTCTTTTGATTCTTCAAAAGTTGAAGGTCCATCACAGAAACAAATTGAAATCAGACAAAAATTAGTTCAGGGAGAAAAAGTAAGCGCTGAAGATGAAAAATTAGCAAACGCTTATTCTCCAAAAGAAATGGCTGAAAGAAACAAAAGTTATGCTTTGTTCTCAATCGCATTATTAGACAAAGTTTATGCACAGGAAATCAAAAAATTATCTAATAACACAGTACCTTTAACAGATTTACCAAGTGCAGTAAATGTTGTAAATCAGTTGAAAGATAATCCTAACCCAATGGTTAGAGAATCAGCAATTGAAGCATTAAGTTACATTCAGGAACCTGAATACAAAAAGGATTTGACGACTTTATTCACAGTTGCTAAAAATGACCAAGATGCAAGCGTTGCAAACGCAGCACAAGCCGCTCTTGATAAATTAGACAAAGTTGCGTAATGATACGCAAGGATTTATAAATTTCCTTTCTACAAAAAGCCCCTGATATAAAGGGGCTTTTTATTATACATTTGCTGTTTCTTCAGTTTTTACCGTTTCCGGCTTTGGCACACAATTTTCATAATCAGCCATTTCGGATATTTGCTGTGCCCACTGGTATATTATTTCTTCATGAGAAAGTTTATAAGAAATCGGCTTACCTATTTTAATTATTACATGTTGTCTTTTAAACGGAAAAATCGGCCAAACTTTCAAATATCCTGTCCATTCGGCGATAGCAACAGGAACTATATCAGCCTTTGCAACTTTTGCAATCTCAGCAAAGCCTTTTTTTATACCTTCCAACTTCCCATAAGGTTTTACAGTTCCCTGAGGGAAAATCCCCAAAGACCAAGATGTTGTTAAAACATCTCTTACAGTTTTAAATGTAGCAATTTCAGGCTTTGTTCTGTCAACTGCAAATGCTCCTAATCTTGCAACAAGCCATTTTATTTTGCAATCAGGTTCAAATAACTCTTTCTTTGC
>JAFUXT010000075.1 GCA_017470815.1 bacterium
TTTAACGCCTCTTTTTACGGGGCATTTGTCTAAAATTTCTTGAGTAACTTGTATATTAGTCATTTTTTACTCCCTTCACTTATATACACAAAAATTGTAACTTGCTCAAAATTTATCGTCAAGATAATTGAATTTTTAAGAAAACAATGCTAAATTAAAATAAAGAAAAAGAGGTTATTTATGGTAAATAAAAAATATGGTTTTACATTAGGTGAAGTTTTACTTGCAATGCTGATTATTGGCGTTATTGCTGTATTATCTTTACCGAGTTTATTAAAAAATGTTCATGAAAAATCAAGAATGTCTTTATTAAAAGGTACTGTTGCGACAATCGGAAATGTTATTCAGTCGGAATTTACAAAACAAAGAACGACAGAAATTACGTCAACAGATATTTATAGAGATCCGAAAGCATTTATCCAAAAATTTGACGGAGCAAAATCAGGCGAACCCTTTGGGAAAACTTATAAAAGACATTCAGATTCAAAAGTTATAACCGATGTTTTGATTCCAACAGATGATGCAGAAAATCAGGCGGCATTATTACTCAAAAATGGTGTAGGTATTGGGATTGTAAATGACAAAGAAAACAGTAAAACCTCAATAGTGGTTGATGTAACAGGAGCAGATAAACCTAATATGGTTGGAGTTGATTATTTTATAATGAAGGTTGAATGGTATGATGGCGAGGGTTACAGAGCCGGTGATATATCAGGATATGTAAACGGCGATGCTGACGGCGAAGAATCAGGTGAGGGCTTAAAGGATTTATGCAATGCCGGTAATGGTGCAGCATGCTTCCGGATGGTAGAATTATCAAGTTACGAACCAAGATATTTGGATTAGTTTTATTTTATCACTATTACATATTGAACAATATTGTAAAATATGGTACTTGTTCCTTGATATATTTACTAATTTTGCTTATTTTTATGAGTTGTATAGATATAAGAAACAAGCATTAATATTAAACCTAACGCTAAAAATGCAATTAGTTTGAATATTGCTTCAACATGCGCAAGGTCATATATAAATATCCTCAAAATCGAAAGTATAATAAGAGCAATGCCGGTGTTGATAAGGTATTTTTTGTTTCTTAATATTCCGGCAATAGTTGAAATCCCTGAATACAATACCCAAGAAAGTGATATAATATATTCCATACCTGAGTTTTGTGCATAAATCTGACTGCTTTCGCTATGGCATATTAAGAATCCCAAAATAATTGCAAGATATTTGTAAATATCTGTATTATCCCATTTTGAGAATATAAAGCATGTGGTTATGCCGAGTGCAAAGGCGCAAACTTTCATGTTAAACAGAACTATATAAGAATCGTAATAAAAATATGAACAAATCATCAAAGCCAACAATGATATCCCGAACATTATAAATCCTGCAATATCAAAGAGTTTTGAATCATTAGTTTTTCCAAGTCGTTTTGTATTAAGAGCATAAACAAAACCGATTATTATATTTATCATACCTCTGTTAAAATCAAGCATGTCACTATCTTTTGCAGTCTGTGACAAGATAGAATTTATTTCTCCTGTCAGATAAACATAACCAAGCGACAAACCGCTGAACAAAAGCAAATTATACATCTTAAGATTATTCTTCTTGAAAACAAATGCAGAAGTAATCATCGACAAAACAGGAAACGCAAAAAGAAGTGTTCTGATATTAAATATCGGAGTATAAGCGGTTATAAGACAATTTTCACCTGCGTATTTTGCACTCAAAGCGGCAACAATTGCAGTTGAATAATACCAGATAAGTCCGCCGTTTAAATGTTTTGCATTCTTTTTTTGTACAATATAAGTAATTCCCAATGCCAAAATAGACCAGGCTATCGCACTTTGAAAAGTATTTAAAAGGAAAAATCCCACAAGCCAAACATTTACAATTGCCGAATATTCATAAAATCTGTATAAATTGTTTTCAAGTTTTCTTGAATAAAATGACAAACCAAAATAACACAATGCCGTTACACCAAGTAAAATTGCAAGATAATTATATGCATCTTTGAATATAATTACTGAAAACAATGTCAAAATTCCGTAATTTATATAACATACAACATTATCTATATCGTTATCTTTTTCGCGCAGAACATCATAAATTATATAAGTTCCCCACAAAATTAAAGGATAAACAATACTCATAGTACTGCCGTAAGAATAGCAAAGGAACACCAACATTGACATAAACAAATTAATAATATTCACCCAATTTGTGCTTTTATTCCTCATTGTAAATATCACAGATAACATATTTATAAAAATTATATAGGACAGAACAGCATGAGTTCCCGCTTTTGCGCAAAACGGGGTGAGGTATGCACCGATTAAACCGATAATCAGCATTGAAAGAGTTTTCATTTTATCTGCAGTTATATAAGTTACAATCAAAAGAACGGTGCCTATTGCAATTACAGCCGGAGTATTTAAAAAATCGAATATTGTGTATGCACAAAAAGTTGTTATGAATAAATCTGCAAATCCTGTTCCAAGCATAACTTCGGCATAATTTTTCAGATTTTCTTTTCTGTGCAGGTGAAATCCGCCGCCGATAAGCCCTAAACCTGCGAAATACGCAAATATAATCTTCATAAGCGGAGTTATAACGATATATGGTGAAACAAGTTTTATAAATATAATCAAGGCAACAATTATTGCAATTGCACCGATTTTATTAAAAATATTACCGAGTAATGCCTTTTGCAGGTCAAAACTTTCCTGAATTTCAGCCTGAAATTCAGGTTCCGGAGAGGATTCCTGATAAGTTTGCTCAGGTTGTGGTTCAGGTGTAACATCTTGTATAGATTCAGAAGGCATTTCAGATACAGGCATCTGCGCAGGAGAAGAAGTTTGTTCCTTAGACTCAGGTAATCCAAGTGATTTTTGTTCCCAAAAATATTTTTTAATCTTTTCTACATTCGCAGACAAATCACTAACCTGATTTTGTATAATGGCAAGCCACACTATAAGACAAACACATATCATATAAGAAATCATAATCACCCTCCGATTTATGAGTTATTATAACATTTATAATACTTTATCGCAATATTTTTCAATCGGGCACATATTGCACAATGGTTTTAGCGGTTTGCACACATTTTGACCATGAGTAACAAGCAATGAATTTATAGGTATCCAATATTTTTCAGGTAATCTTTTTCTTAATGTAAATTCTGTTTCTTCAGGATTTTTTGTTTTTATATACCCGAGACGATTAAAAATTCTGTGAACATGAACATCAACACATATAGCAGGTTCATTAAAGCCTTCCGATAAAACGAGATTAGCCGTTTTTCTGCCTACTCCTCTGAATTTGCAAAGTTCTTCTATATCGCATGGAACTTTGCCGTTATATTTTTCAACAAGAATTTTTGAAAGTTCTATTATCTGTCCTGCCTTATTTTTATAGAAGCCGACAGGATAAATTGCTTTAGATAAATCTTCCACATTAACCCTCATCATTTCCTGCGGAGTTTTGGCAAGTTCAAGCATACGCATAGTCGCAGGATAAGTCGTTCTGTCATTTGTTCTCAGGCTCAAAATACAAGCAATTAAGACAAGATATGGATCTTTAAAAGAGTCCATAAGTTTTACAAACTCACTTTGAGGTTGTTTTGCTTTTTTCAGTGTTGCAACGACTTTATCAATATCAACCATTATTTTAGCAGTTCCTCAACATTTATTTTTGTTTTTAATTTGAGGGCATAAATATTATCCATATCAAAGCGTTCGAGTTTAACCGCATCTTTTTCGGTTGTAATAATATTTCCCGTAATATCAATAACATCAGACGGCTTGTACTGATGATGGTCGTCAAAGGTTAAAGTTTTTACAATATTAAAATTCGAAAGAAAATCATAAAATTGTTGAGGCTGACCTATTGCACAAATAGCCGTCGCATCCATCCCGTCCATCAGTCTTTGTCCTGTTTTAATATTATACACATAATCAGGTTCCGTATAACAAACCTGTGTTGGTAATTTCAGTCTTTTATTCATGATTTTCGCAATTTTTTTAGCAAGTTCGTGCTTTACACTTTTGCTGACAACAATAAGTTTATCAATGCGGTCAAGTGCTTCCGCGCCTTCCCTTAACGGGCCTGCAGGAAGCAGATTTTCGTTCCCAAAGCCTTTTACGCTATCCATTAGTACAAGGTCTAAATCTCTGTGTAGTTTTCTGTGCTGAAAACCGTCATCAAGAATTATTACTTCCGCTCCGTATTTTTCAACTGCAAATTTTGAAGCCAAATAACGATTTCTGCAGGTAAATACCATACATCCGGGGGTATTTTGCGCAAGCCAAAGAGGTTCATCTCCGCTATCGTGTGCTTCAAAAAATATATTTTTACCGTCGGATATCATATTGATATTTTTGTTATTTAACTTTCCGCCATAACCTCTTGAAACAATAGCGACTTTTTTGTTTTTTGAAATAAAATATTTTGCAATTTCCGATACTACAGGAGTTTTACCCACTCCGCCAGTTGTCATATTCCCGACAGAAATTACAAATGCATTAACCTTTTTGGGACGGATAATTTTTTTGTCATACATAAAGTTTTTGAAATGCGCACCTATTCCGTAAAAATACGAACAGAACTTTAGTATTTCAAATAATATTCCCTTTGGATTTCGTGTATAGTGTAAATTTGTAATTTTTGTTTTTATATTCATGATTTTAGAATAACAATCTGAACAATAAGAATCTCTTATTCAATTTTTCGGAGAATTTCTTGAGGTTCTCTGTAATACATACGGTATCATCAACAATAATTTTCAAATCCGAAACCTGTTGTTTGTTGTTCGGGTCAACATTATTTACGGTTTCAAGAGCAATAGACATCTGAGCCATTGCGTTATTAATATTAGTAATTGCAGATGCAAGTTCTGATTTGAGTTTTCCGTCACTTGTCATTGCATTTACGCTTTCACTGATTTGAGCAAGATTATTCGTAATGATTTTAATATTTTGACCTGTTTGCTCAGCATCAGCTGCATCCATAATCTTGTTTAAATTCTTTGATAATTTTCCGACTGAATCAGCCGCAGACACAATTGTTGATTTGAATTTCGGATCACCTATAAGGTTATTAATATTAGCCGAAAGTTTTGAAAAATCGTTTGTTGCCTGTTGTGTCATATCAAGCAACCTGTTTATATCCTCTTTTGAAGAATCCAACAGATTATCAACTTTGTCTAATGTCTCGGTTGACCTTGCACTCAACTTGTTCATATTTGCAATAGTAAGTTTTAAATCATCTATCACTTTATCAGTCAAGATATCATTAAGTTTCTTATTTGTTTCTGTCAAAGTTTCAGCCGCTTTATACTGCCAATCCATAAAGTCTGATAATCTCATAGGTTCAAGAATTGTATATGGAGATTCCTGTTTCGGATAAAGCAAAGGTGTTCCGTCAAAAGAAACAAGTCTTAATTTGTAGGTGTTTTTATCCTTTTGTGCACTTCCTCTTAAAAATTCGGGCAATACAAGCCCCGGCATGTTAATAAAATATTCTACTTTATATGCATAAGCCGTCGGAATATTATTTTTATAATTATAAGGAACGGAATCTCTCGGTATTACTTCTACACTTTTTATAAGACCGACATCATAATACTTTCCGCTCAGTTTCATTTGAACTTTGTCATTTTTGTACAACAAATCCTTTTTAGTCATAGGTATAAAAATTGTTTTGATTTTCGGCGGAGTAATTTCTAAAAATAATTCACCGATTATACCTGAAGATTGAATAGAAAAGGATGATGCCTTCGGGATATCAACATCAGGATTAGTTATTACAAATCTGACTTTTACATAACTGTTTTCATCTTTTACAACAGGGGTAATTTCTTCTACCTGTCCGACCTTCAAACCCATCATCTGAACACCGGCACCGGCTCTCAAGCCGTTAACGTCTTTAAATTGTATTTCTATTCTGTCTGCAGATGAAAACGCTCTGCCCTTAACCTTGAGGACAGTACCAACAAGTAAACATAATGCGATTACGGTAAGTAAACCTACTTTAAAAGCCGAAGAAAATTTCATTGTAAACCTTTCAATAATAATTCAATTTTGTATATATATTATCAGAAAAACAATAAAGATGTAAAGACGAAAAGACCATTTAAATGAATTAATAGATAAAAAATCCTCCAAACAGTCGATTTTTATCGATTTATATATATAAATAGAAATAAATTCCGTATAATCGATATAGGACTTGTTGACTTTTGAAAAAAAATAATTAAAAAGTTTACAGGTAGAAATATAGAAATCAGAAAGAGGTAGAAAATATGGGCATGGCCGCATCACAAGCAAGATGGATTTCACTTGCCGCAAGAAAAACTAACGTTGAATATGAAGGACAACAAATCAACCAGGCAAGAACCGCATTGTCTAACCAAAGTTCAGAACTTTGGAACAGATTATATCAGATGGATGTTCCTGTTCCTCC
>JAFUXT010000076.1 GCA_017470815.1 bacterium
CTTTGGTACTTAATCCTGTGTATATTTCTAAATCTTCTCCGTTTATTATTGCATTATCCATTATTCTGAATACCTGTTACTTTTGTTTTACCTTTTTCTTTTTGAGTGACCCCGACTACTCTGTGTGCAGCCCCGACCATTAAAGGTTTGTGGGTTACTACCAAAAATTGTGTATCATTAGATTGTTTTTTAATCATATCTGCAATTCGTTCGACATTCATTGCATCTAAACTTGCATCGACTTCATCAAGAGCATAAAAAGGTGCAGGCAGATATCTCTGAATAGAAAATACAAGCGCAAGTGCTGTTAGAGCCTTTTCTCCGCCTGAAAGTGCACCGAGTTTATTATTTGTAATTTTATCTCTCGGTTTGGCTTCTATTGTCATACCGCCGGATAATGGGTCTTTCTCATTTTCAAGAATAAGTTTGCCTTCTCCTTCAGATAACTCATGATAAATATCTTTAAAGTTTTCGTTTATTGCAGTATAAGTTGTCATAAACGCTTCTTTTTTCTCTTTTTCAAAACCGTTCATTTTTTCTAAAATAGCGGTTCTTTCTGTTGTAAGCGTGCTGATTTGTTCATCAAGTTCTGTTTTTCGCGCGGATTTTTCTTCATAACTTGTAATTGCACGCATATTAACATCCCCTAAATCCTGCATACGCTTTTCAAGTCGCTGAATTTTTGTATTCAGTTCGTCTATTGAAATTTCAACAGGCTCTAATTTTTCAATATCAATTCCGCCGTCTTTAAGAATCTGACGGGCATCTTCAAGTTGCGGTTCAAGTTCTTTGCGTCTTGTTTTGAATGATTCAATCTGTTCTTCTACGCTTTCAATGTCTTTTAGGTTTACTGCTTTATCGGATTTTAACTGAACCAAATTTGTATTTATTTCTTCTTTTTCTTTCACCAACGCACCGATTTTTGTATCAATAACCTTTATTTTATCAGACAGAGCGCTTAATTGTTCCTCTAATTGACTGATTTCCTTCTTGTAAGTTTCAATGTCATTTTTCAGATTCTCATTTGTTTGATTATTATTCGTAATATCTGTATTTCTTGCATCAATCAATGTTTCGTTAAATGTAATTTGTGTTTCAAAACCATTAATCTCATTTTTTATATTCATCTGATTGTCTTTAAGATTACGAATCTCATCTTCTATGCCTTGAGTTTTCTCTTTAAGTTCGGTCAAATTCTTATCACCGAGAAGTTTATCAAGTTCGTTTAACCTGTCTTGCGCCGTTTGAATTTTATCTGACAGTTCTATTCTTTGGCTCTCAATTTTGTCAAGTTCTTTGTTTAATTTTTCAATATTCGGTTCGTTTTCCTCAACAAATTTTTGTTTTGTATCAATCAATCCCTGACTGTTTTCAAATTGCGAAACCATGTTATTAAGTTCAATTTTTGCCTTTGAATATTCGGTCGAAGCATTTGAATAAGATACCCTGATTTGTTCTAATTTATCCTCTAATTCCTTGCGTTTAATTTTTGCTTCCTGATATTTCTTCTGAAGTTCTTCAACTTTTTTCTTTGCGTTTTCAAGGTCTTTGTCTTCGTTTTTTCCAAAACCTAACATACCTTGTTTAATATAACCGCCTGTGATTGCGGCAGATTTTTCATACAATTTGCCGTCTAAAGTTACCATTCTGTATTTGCCGATTAATTTTTCCGCTGTTTCAGAATCTTCAACAATAAGTGTTTCGCCTACTGCGTGGAAAAACGCATCAATATATATATCGTCAAAATCCACAAGATTTATCGCAAAATCCACTACCCCTTTGTCTTTTGGCAGATGTAGGCTCGATGGTGCTTTGCGAATTTTGTTCATCGGGATAAATGTTGCTGTTCCGGCATGAGATGAGCGTAAAATTTCTATTGCAACATTTGCTGCATGTGTATCATCAACGACAATATTTGCTAATCGGCCGCCAAATGCGATGTTTAATGCGGTAGAATATTCATCATCAACTTTGCCTAACTGCATAATTGGAGCGTGAACACCGTCTAATTTTGCATTCATAACCGTTGATATGGCAACGGTTGTCCCTGAACCTCCGCCTGCAGATTTTTGCGCCTCTAATTCGGTCAGTTTTCTGTACGCTGCACGGACATCATATTCATAATCTTCTATTTCGGTTTTTATATCATCATATTTTTTGTATGTGGAAGTTTGTGCGCTTTTCAAATCTTCCATATCTTTTCTCAGTGTTTCTACTTCAAGTTCTTTATCAGATTTTTTTCCTGCAAATTCCTCTTTACTTTGAAGCGCATTTTTTATAAATTCTTTTGCATCTTCTATATCTTGTTTGAGATTTTTTAGTTCGTTTTCTTTTGGCAAAGAGTCTTTTATCAGTTCGTTATCTTTATCTTTCAGACTATCTAATTTTTTGGATGTCTCGTTTCTTTCCTGAATGTACTTATCAGCAGTTGAACTCAAACCGGATAAATCTTTTAGTTTTTGAGTCAGTTCTTCTTCTTTTGCTTTAATCTGACTTTTTATAATTTCAGATTTATCATTTGCAAGTTTAATATTAAGTTTTTCTTCTTCAATTTTTTTCTTGAATTGTTCTATCCCGTTTTTTGCATTTTCTATTGACTGAAGATTTTTTTGAATTTGTTTTTCCGAATAATCAATAGCGCTTTTTTTAGACTGAATTTGGGCAGAAAGGTTACTTTCTTCATTTTTTAATCTGTCTCTTTCATCCTGCCCCTGTTCTTTAAGTTTTTTATCAAGTTCATCGTATTTTTCTGTTATTAAGGCTATTCGTTCTTCCAAATCTTTGGATAACGAAACTTTTTGTTGTCTTTCTTTGTTTGCTTTAAGGATATTTTCATGGGCAATTTCCAGACTGCGTTTCAGGTCAAAAAATCTTACAGTGCCTATTTGTGCTTCAAGACCCTGTTTTTCGTCCTGAAGTTTCTTATATTTTATTGCAATTTCCCGTTCTTCTTTAAGTTGTTCAAGTTGAGATGCTACTTCAGACAGAATCAAAGTGGCAGCCTGAACTCTTTGTTCGACTTTTTCAAGTTCACCTTTTGCCTGATCTATTCGACGGTCAAAATCTGCAACACCTGCAATTTCGTCTATCATTGCTCTTCGGTTTTTAGAAGTTGCACCGATAATAGAGTTGATATCGTATTGCATAACGACATTGTAACTGTTTGGGGTAACATTGTATTCTTCCAAAAGAGCCTTGATATTTGTTAATGTTTCAACCTTGTCATTGAGATAGTATGTTGAATTGTAGCCTTGAGAACCTTTTTTGATTCGTCTTGAGACGGTTAGTTCGTCAAAATCTTTAATTCCGCCAAAAGTAACTTTCACAAATGCTTCGTTACGGTTATTAAATGCAGTGATATAATCTGCAGCATTTTCAATTCGCAAAGCACTGCCGTTGCGCAATCCCAACGCAAACATTATACTGTCTATGATGTTACTTTTACCTGAACCGTTCGGTCCTGTTATTGAGGTAAACCCTTCAAGTAACGGGATTTCGGTCTTGTTGGCAAAAGATTTAAAGTTATCTATTTCCAACTTTTTTATAAACATGTACTATCCCAAGTATGATATATCTTCTCTATTATGACAAGAAGATAGAGAAGATGTCAAACTTTTTACATTTAATTTATCATCTTGGTATATTTGTTAAAATTTAATTATTTTTGTCAGTATTTTGGCTTTTAAATAATTTTGTTAAAACAGACAAAAAATAAACTGGTCTTAAAACCAGTTATATCTTAATTCTTTTAAAATTACCCCCAAGCAAATTCTGCAATTTTTGTTGGCGAGAATTGGATATTCGAGCCTACAAAAATGTATGCCGCAGGCTTATTGACAAATTTTGGCAAACGACAAAATTTGTAATTCGGATTTGCAGGGGGTAATTTTTGCAATAAAAAAAACGGCTGTGTGCCGTTATTTTAAATGGTACCCCCAAGCAAATTCGAATTGCTGTCTACACCGTGAAAGGGTGTTGTCCTAGGCCTCTAGACGATGGGGGCTTGTGTAATCCCTTTTGTATGAACTATCTTATCGTGAACAAAATTAAATGTCAACAATAAGATTTTATTTTTTTTATTTCTTCAATTATTCCTGTGATTTCAGGAGTTAAATCGGTTTTTGAAGATATATTTTCTCTTACCATCTGCGCAAATTCAACTTTTTTAAATTCATGCATTCCGCGATGTTTAAAAATTTCTTCAAGATATTTTACTCTGTGTCCGGGTTCTTCTTTTATATTAATATCCGTTTCAGAAATATTTTGCAGTTCGCTGTTTAAAGTTCTTTCAACAAGATCTTTAGATAATGCATCCTCAAATTCTCCGCAATTAATTATATGAATTCTGTCATTCGGGCGCAACTTGGGCTCTATTTCTTTTGAGTTTCTTGTACCATCTTTGTCAAAAAGTACATATATAGGTAATTTTAACTGATTATATAACTCATAATAAATTCTGACCACCTGATTTTTACCGCCTGCGGGCAAAACAAATACCCCGTTTTTATCAAAATCAAAGCCTGCAAGTTTGGCAAACTCAGGCAAAAGAGTTGATTCTGTAATCCCTTCGACAAGAACAACAATTTCAACAGGAAATAAAAACCCCTTTATTCTGCGCAGTTGAAATATGTCGTTTGATTCAGATAAAGCCTTGAGCCATCTTAAATTAGGTACAGAATTATCATTTATAAATTGTACGCAAGAGTGATAATCAATATTATTTTTTAAAAGCCATTGCATATTTTCATCAAGAAATGCTATCGAATTTTCATATTTATATAATTTCTTATTGATAGTTAATTCTGAAGAATTTTCGCCGGTTAATTCTTTTATGGAATAATTAAGTATATCCTGTCCGTATTTTTTTAATGTTTTGTAATCCATGTGTTCAATATCGGATTTCGAAAATACGGGTTCTAAAAGATTATGCGTAATCAAATCTGTAAAAACTCTGACATATTTAGATTCCGGAAACCGAAATCTTGTAAGTCGGTCAATTGATATTAAAATCTGTTCTTTGGTAAGTGGTTTTATTCTCAATTTTAATCCTTAATTTACATTTATTTACAAATACTATAACAAAGTGGCAATTTTTTCTATATCCGTTTTTTAATATTAATGTGTGGAGTTTTTATGGCAGTAGAAAAAATTAACAACGCTCTCGGGCTCTATAATTATAACATAAGCGTCAATGCAGTTGATAACAAAACAAAAAATCAGGTGCCAAGTCATGCTTTTACATGCCCGTCTTTTACTGCCAAGACAATACCGCTTAATCCGAATCAGCAAATTACATTGCGTACAGAATTAAACAATAAAGATGAGAAGAAAAAATATAACGAAATATGCGCAAAATTAGACCGTAACACAAAAAAAGTAGTGAACACTTTACTAAAAAACGGTGTACTTTTGAGCAATAATTCTGACGACAGAACTTCAGTTCTTGATAATCTTCATAAAATTGCAACTGAACCGAGAGCACAAGGTTTAACCAATAATGGTATTTTGCGTGATACAATCGCAACAATTGCTTATCCGTTTTTGATTACCCAACAATTTGGAGATATACCGAACAATTACAGACAATCTGCAATTCAGGCTAATAATATGTTTAAAAGTAATACGCCGGATATAAGACAAACATCTGATGATATAGATGTTGAGCATTCAGGCACATGTGTTGCGGCAAGTACTGAATTTAAACTTGCAAAACAAATGCCTGCCGAGTTCGCAAGACTTGCGCAGGAGTTAAGTTCACCGAAACTTTCCGCAACTAAACATATTAAACTTGAAAATCTTGCAGATAATACACTCAACGGAGTATGGCTTTTAAATGCGTTTGATATGCCATTCAAACTTAACAGCAACTATGATGATGCAGAACTTAAATTTGCACCTGACAAAAATGCAATTATAAGAGCGCAAATTCAGACAACAGACAAAGATCCTGAAGAAAGAACTCCGCTTGATGTATTGATGCAGTCAACATTTATGCAAATAGGTTCTCAACAATCATATAATACATTGACAGATAAAAGAGCCGGAAAATTCAACCAAAATGATAAGGGCTTGATTGAATTTGAAAAAACTTTTACTGAATCCGTAGTTTTTGACAAAAATATTTTGTCTGTAACATATCAGACAGTTGATGAAAACGCAAGACTTGTAGGCTATGAAACCGATTTAGATACAATGAAACGCCATCTTTTAACCGCACTTGATATGGGTGAAAATATCATTATAGGCTATACCCAGACAAATGAAAACAATATTATCGTAAACGGTCATGAAATAACTATTGTCGGTTACAAAAAAGACGATAAAGGGAAATTGAATTTCATCTGCAACGACACTGATGACGGAATTTCAAGACCTAT
>JAFUXT010000077.1 GCA_017470815.1 bacterium
GCTAACGCTCCTAAAGAAAGTGTTGAACCGCAAGAAGAACAAGTTACTGCCAATGTTCCTGAAACAAGTGCGGACTCCGAAAAACAGACCATTACAGGTGCGGCTTCCTATACAGAAGAATCCGCTGAATCAATAGAACAAAATTCTGAACCTGCGAAGGCAAGAACAAGATCAGCCGCAACAATTCCATCAGAAGAACCTCAAACACAGGTAGTTGCCAATGCTCCTGAAGCAAGCGTTGAACCTCAGGAAGAACAGGTTACTGCTAACGTTCCTGAAGTAAGTGTTGAACCTGAAGAAGAACAGGTTACTGCCAACGCTCCTGAAGCAAGTGTTGAGCCTCAGGAAGAACAAGTTACTGCTAACGCTCCTAAAATAAGTGTAGAACCTCAGGAAGAACAAGTTACTGCTAACGCTCCTGAAGCAAGTGTTGAGCCTGAAGAAGAACAGGTTACTGCTAACGTTCCTAAAATAAGTGTTGAACCGCAAGAAGAAACAACTCTAAATACTAATAATAGAGTATCAGAAGCACCTGAAGAAACACAACCGGTTTATGCTTCTGAAGATGATATTACATCCGATATTACAAAAGCCGCTGCTTCAGGTCGTTCTCCTCAGGATATCCTGAATAATCCTGCTACGACTCGCAGTGCAACTACAAATACAAGTACAAGTAATAATGTGGATGGTTCAAATAAAACTGGGCAGTCTGATAAAACTGAAAAAACAGAACAAAAAGAAAAAGAACAAATTGAAGATACTCAAAAAACAATGAAGGCATTATATGGAACAAATGTTGATTTTACAAAGGCATTTGTCGGTGCTGAAGTTGCAACCGCAGTTGGTATGGGTCCGGCATCTTATATAATGCAGATAGCCGTATGGGGCGGGATTGTTGCTGCATCAGTTTTGGATTTACTTGCTAAAAATCTTATCGTCGGAAAAAGTTCTGAAATAGCAGAAAATGAAGTTAAAAATTCTGCTGATTTTGTTAAATCATTAGATGCAAGTTCAAAGAATATAATAGCAGAACATGCTAAAAATATTGCAGAAGCAAAATTAATTTCTAATGAATACAAAGAATTAAATAACCAATCTATAGATTATCAGTACTCTATGATGCAAGATCAAGCAAAATTAATCGAAGCAGGAAAAATATCCGCTGATGAAGTTATAGAGTATCCGGATCCGTTTATAGGAGATAAGCAAAATCTTGAAGCAAAACTTCAAGGATTATCTGATAAAGATTCACAAAAAATTAATACAATAAACGGACCATTGAAAAACAGCGAAAAAATTTCTAAACAATCTATGAAATCAAACAATGATTTTGCAGGTTTAAATGATAAATTAGGTGACAGAAGCAGTAATAATAACCAATTAGGAGATTTTATCATTGTTGACACTGCTATAGCGCAAGGATTAATAACAGTTACAATAGCTGCTCTTGCAGTAATGGGATTTTTCTCTGCTCCAATGATTGCCGCATGGGCACTTGCATTGGCAAAAAATGCAGGACTTGCTGCAACAGGCGTAGGCGCAAAGTTGGTAAGTAATCAGGTTGATAACAGAATTGATGCAAATAACGAAACTTTCAAAGACGGACAGAAATCTTTAATGCACGATGACAAAGTAAAAAATGATGTCAGAAGAGTTACCGCAAAAGCCGCTGCCGACAAGATGGGCTCTATTCCTGTTAAACAGGAACAGCAGACTGCTCAAAATGCACAACAAAACAACAATTCTGAACAAAATGATGAAAACGAAAATTCTCAAAATAATTTTTCAAATAATGTTACAGTACCATCACCAAGCGTTAGAAAGGAAAGCGACACACGCTCAGGATTTGATAAATCTTCACTAAATTCCGAACTTGACATAAATAATCCTAATGATGTTAAAAAAGCAAATGAATATGCCATTGCATACACAAGAAATGTAAACATCTATGATGAAAAATCAAAAGCGGCAGCAAGTACAAATTCAAATTCTGCATCCGCTGATTCAAATACAACCGCAGACATCAAATTATCAAGATTTAATAAAGACGGTGCAATTGATTCTTCAAAACGTGCAAAAAAAGTTAATGCTGCATCCTCAACTCAAAACGGAAGAAAAAGAAGATAATTTTAAGTGAAGTATATATAGTTTGAAATTGTTTTTTTGCTGACTACATCAGGCAGATGATATGTACTTGAAAATTTTTCGGATGGTTATAAAATATATATATCAATCAGAGAAATAGGAATTATTTATATATGACGAAAATTGAATATAAAGAAGCGATCAGAGAGTTTGTCACTTCTTCAAAGTTTATCAAATTTATGTATTTGATATGTTTTACTCTTATGATTACCGCTATAATATCTTCTCAAAACTTCTTTTTTCAAAATATTATTGAAAACGGAATAAGCAAAAAAGAAATTATTGCTGAAAAAACAATAACAGTTGAAGATGTAAAAAGAACAGAAGCCCACAAAAAAGAAGTTGCAAAGAAGGTTGAACCTAAACTTGTTCCTGCTGAAGATGAATTTATTAAAACAAATCTTGAAACACTGCATAACGCCGTTTTGCAGATAAGAAAAAAAGAGGGTGAGAAAACTGAAAAAGAGGAAGAAATAAACATTCTTTTTGACTTGACAGATAATCCCAAACGCAGTTTTATCGTCAATTTTTTGTTAAATGTTGATGAACCGAGTCTTAATGAGGCATTTGAAAAGGCATCATTATCCCTTGCAAATATTTTGCAAAAGGGTATCACAGAAAGCGATTACGATAAGGGTAATATTAAAAAAATTATAATGGAAAATCTTGTTTCCAATGTTTCAAAAAGACAAGTTGCAGTAATATGCGCAGTATTGGAGCAAGTTATTGTTCCGAACCTTGTTGTTGATGAAGCAGCAACAGAACTTGCAAGGATTAATGCACAACAATCCGTAAAACCGACTATGGTTACATTTGAAAAAGGACAAAAAATTGTATTTAAAGGTGAACCTATAACAAGACTGAAAAGAGATGCTTTGCGTGAAGCCGGTTTCAATGTTTATGAACTTAATTGGCATGGTGTTTTATCAATATATATACTTGTATTTTTAGTAAGTTTTATTTATCTTGCGTATATCAAATTTTTTGAAAAAACTTATAACAAACCCCGCTATCTTGCTTTATCGGCTGTTTTGGCAATAGTTACCTGTGCAATAGGGGTTGTCTTACCCACAGGATTTTCGCCTTATGTCATACCGATTCCGGCGGTTCTTGTTATTACTTCAGTATTTATGAGCCCCCGAATTGCGTTTTTACTTTCGACACTGATACTATCTGTTATGACTATCGGCATACAATATAAAGCACAATTTATTATTATATTTATTCTGTTATCTCTTATTGCAATGATTGTTACTTCAAAAATAAAATATACAAGACGCTTTGATTTAATCAGACTTGGTTTTCATTTAGGAATTTCCGGTGTTTTAATAATGCTCAGTTTATATTTGATTGATAAGTGTCTTATAGATGTTGATAACTATTTAATAATGCGTGATTGTACTTATATATTCTTAAATGCAATAATAAGTTCAATTTTAGCATTAGGACTTTCGCCTTTATTGGAAAGCACTTTCCACATCATAACTCCTTACGGATTGGCAGAACTTGGCGATCATAATCAGGCATTATTAAAAAGACTGCAAATGGAAGCACCCGGTACATATCATCACAGTTTGATGGTTTCTACTTTGTGCGAAGCGGCGGCGGAAGCAATAGGCGCAAATCCTGTATTGGCAAGAGTCGGAGCATTTTATCACGATATAGGAAAACTCAAAAGACCACTTTTCTTTGTTGAAAACCAGTCTTACTTTAGTATTGAAAATCCGCATAATAACCTTACTCCAAGAATGAGTAAAATGGTTATTACGGCACACCCAAAAGACGGGGTTGAACTTGCAAAAGAATACGGTTTGCCAAGTGTAATAAATGATTTTATTCTTCAGCATCATGGCGAAGGTATTGCAAAATATTTTTATAATCAGGCAGTAGCAGAAGAAGGCAAAGAGAATGTAAAAGAGGAGCAATTCCGCTACACAGGACCTAAACCTAATTCAAAAGAAACCGCAATTCTTATGATTGCAGATGCTGTTGAATCCGCTGTTCGTGCAATGAAAGGCGCAAGTGCGGAAGAAATTGAAAATATTATTGACAAAATTATTGTTGAAAGACTTAATGACGGACAATTAGAAGATAGTCCGCTGACACTAAAGGATTTAAAAGTAATCGCAGTTACTTTCAGCAGAGTTTTAAGAGGCATGCAGCACGATAGGATTAAATATCAGGAAGATATTGCTCAGGAATTTAAGAAAAATAAAATTGAAATACCTGTAAAGGCACTTGATACAGACTTGGAAAATAAAATAAAAGAACTTGAAGCATCAAAAACCGTTGCACCATCAGACAAACCTGATAATAACGATGATGATTTTCATGTATTATAATTAAACTATGAATATAAATATTGAATGTACAAATGAATTTGGCAATTGGAATGTTGATTTTGAATGGGTTAAGAATACCGCAAAATCTGTTTTGGAATACTTTATGTCGCAGGAAGAAATCAGCAAAAATTCCTGCCTGAAAAATTATGATTATAATACTGTTTCGTTTGATTTTTTGTTCACTGACAGCGGTCAGACTCACGTCATAAATCTTGAATACCGCAGCAAAGATTATCCTGCGGATATTATAACATTTGCGGTTTTTGCAGATTGTGCCGAGGATGAAAGATTTGTGCTTGACGGGGATATAAACTTGGGCGAAATCATAATTGCACTTGATAAAATGATAGAGGGGGCGCATGAAAAAGGAATTTCAAAGGAAGATGAACTTGCCTTTTTTATAAGTCATGGGATAATGCATTTATTGGGGTTTGACCATATAACAATGTCGGAATATAATTTTGTTGTAGAATGGCAGAAGAAAGCATTAGGAAGTATCAATATAAATTATGACAAAATATAAATCACAGGGATTTATAAATACATTCAGAAACGCACGCAAGGGTATGCGCTTGTCCATTAAAAGCGAACAAAATATCAGAGTGCATATTTTGTGTGGGGCATTGGCACTTGCACTTGGTTTTGCGCTTCATTTTTCGTGCGTAAAATTCTGCATTTTGTTATTAACAATAGTGATGGTAATTTCATCAGAGATGATGAATTCTGCAATAGAATTTGCACTTGATTCAATTTATCATAACAGATATTCCAAAATGGTCGGAATGGCAAAAGATATTGCGGCAGGGGCGGTTATGATAGTAACAGTTGTTGCATTGATGGTTGGGGTTTTACTTTTCGTTCCGCCAATTTATAAAATAATGTTGGGTTAATTTTATTATAAGATTTACAAATCTTAAAAAATTACTTTATAAAAAGCAATTTTTATTTTATGGCATTTTTATTAATTATATGTAGAAGTAATTAATAGTAGGAGAAAATTTATGACATTTGTTCAAGCAATTAATGCATCTCAAACGTTTACTGCCAACCCTTGTAAATCAAAAGATAAATATACGGGTACAATAATCGGAGCCGGAGTGGCTGCAACTATGGGCAGTCTTGCTTTATGTGTTCCTGCCAATAAAGGAGTAAGGCTTATGGCAGGATTAAAGACATTAGCACGCACTATTCCGCTTTTTGCAGGTGTAGGCTTACTTGTTGACTATTTGAATAATAAACAGAGAAAAAGCACTCAGCCAAATGCCAAGACAGATAAAGGCAATGATTATGTAAAAGTAAACAACGGCAAAAAATATGGTGCGCTTTTAGGTGTTGTTGCTCCGCTTGTTATGAAAATTTTCAACAATAATAAAGTTCAGGCATCTTTGGGTGTAAAAATTGCAGCATTGCCATTTATGCTAATTGGTGCCGGAGTATCTGCGCTTTGCGGTTATGGCTTAGGCGCATTAACAGATAAACTGGATAATTCACAAGCAATAAAAGATGCTGATAATGTGGCTTAATTGAAGAAAAGGAATTTATAAAATGGCTCAGGATTTTTCGGTTGACAAAATTGGTTTAAAAAATAAGACTTATTTTTTAGGCGATACAAGCGAATCCCAAAAAGAAGTTTCAGAACCAAAACAAGACGAAAATGATAAAAAGTTAAGTAAATCCGCAAAATATATGATAGGTGCAACTGCTCTTGCAACAGCAGTTGTTGCAGGAATCGCAATTGCCCGTAATATCAAAAAAGGCAAAGCCACTAAAGCAAAAGCCGAGGCAGAGGCAATAGCAAAGGCAAAGGCAGAGGCAATAGCAAAGGCAGAGGCAATAGCAAAGGCAAAGGCAGAGGCAATAGCAAAGGCAGAGGCAATA
>JAFUXT010000078.1 GCA_017470815.1 bacterium
TTTTAAATAAATACAAGGGGATATTATTAAATTTAATGGAGGATTATTATGGGCGGAGAAATTAAACCGACTTATTATTATTTACCTGTTGCTAACGGGAAAAAAGAAACTCTCAGTTTTCGTACGGGAGATAAGCTTGAAAGAACTGCAACATATAGCTATACAGGTTCATATTATGACTCAAGTTTAGCTGTCAGAACAGCAAGAGAAATGAGAAAAACAGATATTGCAAAAAATAAAGGTAATATTACTGCTGCAGAAGCTAATACTATAATGAGAAATTTGGCAAAACACATAAAAGGTAAGGATGAAATAAATCGTTTTACACCATTGTTCGGTTTATATACTTCACCTGATTCTCCCGGTGGAACAAATATTACACAGCAAGAGCAATCTGAAATTTTGAGAACATTGGTAGAATGGGAATCATTAGACTGGAATAAAAAATAATTCTTCTAAAAATACAAAAGGTGCATCATAGATGCACCTTTATATTGAATAATTTTAACTGTCTTATTTTATAACTATACAGATGCTAATGTTTTAGCCTGTTCAAGTTGCAGGGTTACTGTCGTAATATCACAAACAGAACTTGGTCCAAAATATTGGATTGCTCCAGGGAACAAGTATCTGTCATTCATTGCCCAATCTTCACGATTGTTTTGCAACTGTGCAAAAACAGGTCCGTTAAGTTCAACCAATGCTTTTTTAATAACAGGTTTCATTGCACCGTGGCGTTTTTCCATGTTCATCATCATTGTCAGAGGAACACCACCTGCAACCCATTCTTTTGCAGGTGCAGTAAGGTTTTTAACTGATGATAAATAACCTGTCAATCCGTTAGAAATCAATGCATAGGCATTGTAACCCAAAGAATAACAATAATCCGCATCAAAATTTGACGGGAATGCACATCTGCCTTCATACCCAAAGAAATGAGATTGTGTTGAGAATTTGCCTATATACTGACCTTCTGATTTTAATTCTGCTAATTTTGTTGAAAGCATTTCAATAAGTAATTTTTCTGTTTCAATTTTAGAAACCTGAACATTACCGTGCGGATCTCTGTCTGCAAGCAACTGTTCTTTGATTATTGAAGGTAATGAGTTATATACTTTTGCATTTTCATCATCAAGTCTGCGTTCAACTATTGTGAATTTCTCACGGATTGTTGTAGCATTTACAAAACTCGGG
This sequence comes from bacterium, assembly GCA_017470815.1. Lineage (GTDB taxonomy): Bacteria > Cyanobacteriota > Vampirovibrionia > Gastranaerophilales > Gastranaerophilaceae > Zag111. Next base: position 1,195 of record JAFUXT010000078.1, read on the forward strand.
TCAGATTCGAGTTCTGCCATAATATCGTTCAAATTCGCAATCATCGTTTTCATTTCAGGTATAAATTCAATTAAACCTTCAGGAATAACTGCTATACCAAAATTTTTACCTGCATTAGCACGTCTTACAATGATATCTGACATATAATCAATAATTGATGATAATGACATTTTCTTTGCTTCAACTTCTTCACTTATTAAAGTGATGTTTGGTTGAGTTTGCAAAGCGGCTTCAAGTGCTACATGAGAAGCACTTCTGCCCATAATTTTGATAAAATGCCAATATTTTTTAGCGGAATTAGCATCCCTTTGAATGTTTCCTATTAGTTCGGCATAAGTTTTTGTTGCGGTATCAAACCCGAATGAAATTTCTATCTGGTCGTTTTTCAAGTCGCCGTCAATAGTTTTCGGGCAGCCGATAACCTGAATACCTGTTTTATTTTTCACAAACCATTCAGCCAAAAGTGCGGCATTTGTATTTGAATCATCACCGCCGATAATTACAACTGCGCTGATACCGAGTTTTTTGCATACATTATAAGATTCATGGAATTGGTCCTCAGTTTCCAATTTTGTTCTGCCTGAACCGATAATATCAAATCCGCCGGTGTTTCTGTATGCATTGATAAATTCATCATCAAATTCAACATACTTACCGTCAATAATACCTGATGGGCCGCCTAAAAATCCGTACAATTTGCTTTCAGGATTAGCACTTTTTAGGGCATCATAAAGCCCTGCGATAACATTGTGTCCGCCCGGAGCCTGTCCGCCTGAAAGAATTACACCGACATTTCTTGCCGGAGTTTGTTTTGAATTTTGTGTTGATTTAAATGTAACAACAGGTTTTCCGTAAGTGTTAGGGAACAGGTTTTGAATATCCTGTTGATCTGCAACTGACTCTGTTGCGGAACCTTCTGTCATTTCAAGTGAATTAATACCGTTTTGCAAACTTGCAGGAAGTTTTGGCTGGTATTTTAATCTTTCAATCTGTAACGGTGAAAGTTTTGTCATAATTTATTCCTTTCTCTCTTTGTAATAATTTTTACATTCTAAATTGTACTATAAAAATATTCTCATAAACTATAGTTCGGATTATATTATTTATTATCTTAAAGCGTTCCAAAAATATCTCTTAACCTTATCAACAAAGGTTGCAGGGAAGATTTCATGCGGTTCGATAACCGAAATATCGTAATCTTCAGGCTGAGTTGCTCTTTGGTATTTCAAATCAGTCTTACCAAAAAGCATAACGTAACCAACCTTGTAGCCGTCAGGAATTTCCAAATACTGACACAAGTCAGGGATTAATTTCAGTGCAATTTCCGCAAATCCGCACCACAATGTCCCTACCCCCAAACTTTGAGCATAGAGTTCAAAGTAACTTAATAAAATTATCGGGTCAACAGGTGCGCACGGTGCAGTTACAGGCACAGACACAACCAACATGTGCGGTGCGCCTCTGAAAATTACATCTTTGCCGTCTATAAATTGTTGTTTGAATTTTTCAAACTTCTTTGAAACAGGAAGCCATTTGTTTGATAAAAGTGCTTTTTTGATAGTATTATTAGTTCTGTTTCTAAATCTGTTCATAACTTCAATATCATCAATGAGTGCGATATGGAGTTTATGGTTATTACAGCCTGTCGGAGAATATTTGAGCATATCTTTAAGTTTTTGCATTGTCGCTTTGTCAAGATTTTCCTGTTTGTAACTTCTTATACTTTTTCTGTGCTGAATAAGGTTTAAAACCTGTTCATCAGTTGGTAAATTGTTATCGCAAATATCTGAATCTTCAGGCTTTTTATTACATATTGAAATTGCACCGGCAGGACAAATTGCAAAACAATGCTGGCATTTCATACAATATTGTTCATTTCCGGATTTAACAAGCGGAAATCCTTCTCTATCAAATTCTATAATCCCTGTTGCACAGTCATCAGAACATTTACCGCAATGAATACATTTTTCCCTGTCCACAACAAAATTCAATTCTGACATAATTTACTCCTCTATTTTAAACACAAAACCGCAAGACTTGCGCAGAAGCATAAAATCTGGATAAGCGTGTATATTTTTAATGTTTCATATTTTACAAGTTTTCCGATTATAAATGGCGAAATTACACACAAAATCAAAAATATTGACCAAAAATTACGATTAACTATAATATCTGAAATAACATAAATACTCAATGCAAGCATATATGGAATCATTCCGCCTGCAATTACATATCCGTAAACGGCTTTATTTTTCGGATTTTCAAATTTGTGGAATAATCCGGCACATAGTACAAGTATTGCAACTATGTTCAAAATTATAGTTATAAGCGTAATTATATTCATACTGTTTGTAGTTCTCTCTGTTGTGTTTTTTGCGGTGCAAGTTCGTCTAAAAATTCTTTTACTGTGTTCATTACAAGTTCTTTTTCGTTATCATAAAGCACCATGTGATAACTGTCATTAAGTTCAACATATTTTTTAATCTCTGATGAAACTCCGTCTAAAACAACTTTTGCCCCTTTTGTGCTTGAAAGATTATCATATTTTGAATGAATACACAAAATCGGACAAGTTACATTTTTAAGATTCTTTCTGACATTTTTTGATAATTTTAAAAGTCCGTCAACACAATTCAGCGGATAATTGTCCATGCTTATATTTGCTTTTGCGGTAATTTTTGCAAGACTTTTTCTTGTACGCTCGTTTTTAACCCCAAAACAATCATCTTCAGGAAAAGTGTAATAAAATCTTATTATTGTACTTAAAGCGAACGGCAAAAGTGATATTGTCCAAGGAATACAAAAACCGTCTAAAAACAAAGTCGTAGAAAGTGCAATAATTCCTGTCAAATCTTTATTATGTTCACCCAAATATACTGCCATTGCAGCACCCAAACACAAACCCGAAACAAAAAACCGATTATAATTTTTTCTCAAATTTGTGTATTTATCTTGAGCAAATTCGCACCAATCCTGCCATGTAACAGTTTCAATTTCGCTTATTCTGTCGCCATGCCCCGGAAATGAATAGCAAAAAACATCATACCCGTTTTTGAACAAAAAATCACCGTATTTTTTCATCTCAAACGGACTGCCTGTCAAACCGTGAAACAACAGTACGGCTTTATCTGTTTCAGAGTCGTTATGTATAAGTTCAAAATCTATACTTTCGGGCACTTATGACAACCTCGTAAATAATTGGTCTATAAGTTCAATAGCCATATCAATTTCTTCATAAGAAATAGTAACGGCAGGAACAAGAGTAATCGAGTTGTTATAGTGGCTTCCTTTGTTAAGGATAATACCGCATTTTCTTCCTCTGTATGTCAAATCCCCTTTAAGACCTTCTGCCAAAATGTCATGGCAAAGTTTTGAGTCAGGTGTGTAGCCGTCTTCTGTTACACATTCAATTCTCAAAGCAAGACCCAAACCGTCAACTGTACCGATTCTTTTGTGTTTTCTTTCCAATGATTTCAAACCGTCAAGGAAGTATTTACCTTTGTTTGCAACCTGAGTTTCAAAATCTTCTTCTTCAAAGGTTTTCATAACTTCATATCCTGCTCTCATGCCGACAGGGTTGTTGCAGAATGTTGAGTGAGTTCTGCCGTTTGGCCATACTTCAGGGTTAATAATTTCTTCTCTTGCCCACATACCTGCAAGCGGATTTAAACCGTTAGTAAGTGATTTACCAAATGTAATTACATCAGGTTTAACATCAAAATGTTCAATAGACCAAAGTTTCCCTGTTCTGTAGAAGCCCATTTGAATTTCGTCTGCTACAAAAAGTACACCGAAATCGTCTAAAACTTTTTTGAGTTCTTTAAAGTATCCTTTTGGCGGAACAATATAACCGCCTGAACCCTGAACAGGTTCAACAAAGAATGCACCAAAAGCACAATCTTTTGAAGAATGGTCATATAAACCTGCGCAATTATCTTCAAATTCACGTCTTAACTGTTGTACACAGTAATAATTGCATGAATCACATTTTTTGCCGTAAGGACATCTGAAACAATACGGATAAGGTACAAAATGCGCTTCGTCACCAAAATGACCGAACGGTTTTCTGTATCTGTAACCTGCAGTTAAGCAACTTGCCCCCAATGTTCTGCCATGAAATCCGCCAAAGAATGAAAATACTCTGTTTTTGTGAGTGTAGTTTCTGACCAATTTCAAAGCGTCTTCTGTTGCCTGTGAACCGCCTACATTGTATTGAACACGACCTTTATAGCCAAATCTTTTTATATTTGCTTTTGCAATTTTTTCTGACAACAAAACTTTGTAATCATATAAAAAGTGAGATGAAATTTGAGGTAATGTATCTATCTGATCAACAACGGCATCTCTTATGCGTTGATTCTTGTACCCCAAATTACAAGACGCAAACCACATTTCCAAATCTAAATATGGTGTGTCTTCAGAGTCATACATATAGACTCCGTTGCAATCCTTAAATACCTTAGGAATAGGGTCTGCATAAACTTTATCCCCGTGAGAACAGTATTCTTTACCTATTTCACGTAACTCATCATCGGTATAATTGATGTTTTCTGCTGATTTAACCCCATTTACATTTTCAATATTTGTTTTAATTTCTAATACACTCATATTTTCCATCCCTATTCAAATAGTGTCATTTATACATTTCCATTTTTTATTTTACTACTAAAAAATCAAAAAAAAATTTTTTGCTAATTAATATTACAAAAGCGTAAAAAAAATAAGTGAATATATAAAAGTTGTCTTGTTTAATATTAAATAATTGAATTCCGTTACAAAACGCAACACTTAACTTAAAGCCTGTAGGTTGGGTTTTTCCCCAACATTTTATTTCGTTTGGCTAAAAGTCCAAATTACATATTGGGCGCAAAGACAACTTACTTATTATTGCATTTCATAGAATACTGTAAAAGATTCAGTGGTAGAAAGTTTTGCTCTCCCGCCGTGTATCGGCACAAATACA
>JAFUXT010000079.1 GCA_017470815.1 bacterium
GATGTATTAAACTGCGGAAAGCGAAATTCTTCACAATTTGTGCAATATGGCACCAAACCTTCACTTACACCGCAATTGAAATTTTCTTTTAATATCAGTTCTTTACCACATTCTATACAATATTTCATAACAAAATATTAGCATAAAAGGACAAAATATAAAGTAATTCTATTTTATGCTAATATTAACAGGTTACAAAAGGCAGAAAGTTTAATATGAAAGATAAAAAAGTTATACTAATAACCGGTGCATCAAGCGGAATGGGTTATGAAAGCGCAAAACTTCTGGCAAAAGAAGGACATATTGTTTACGGCGGGGCAAGGAGTTTGGATAAAATGGAATCGCTCAAAGACTTTGGAGTAATTCCTTTGTATTTGGATGTAACAAACGAACAATCCTGCGCAGATGTAGTAAAGACAATAATAGAAAAAGAGGGGAAAATTGATGTTCTAATCAATAATGCAGGTTACGGTTCTTTTGGTGCAATAGAAGATGTGACACTTGACGAAGCGAGAAAACAGTTTGAAGTAAATGTATTTGGGCTTGCAAGTCTGACAAAAAAGATTCTTCCTTATATGAGAGAAAATAAGAACGGAAGAATAATAAATATATCTTCAATGGGAGGCAAATTTGTCAGTTATTTTGGCGGTTGGTACCACGCAAGTAAATATGCGGTTGAAGCCCTGAGTGATGCTTTGAGAATGGAAGTTTCGGAGTTTGGAATAGATGTAGTTTTAATCGAACCTGGAATAATAAAAACCTGCTGGGACAGTATCGCTCTTGATAATCTTGAACAATGTTGTCAAAACGGAGCATATAAAAATTCCGCTTTAAAAGTTATAAGCGGAATGAAAAAGTTTTATAACTGCAAATTGGCATCAAAACCGACTTTGATAGCAAAAATTGTTTTAAAAGCGGTAAATACTCAAAAACCAAAAGCAAGATATCTTGCCGGATTTTGTGCAAAACTGCTTGTATTTTTACGCGCTGTACTGCCTGAAAAAGCATTTGATTTTATTATGAAACACTCTTTGTAGTGTTTAATTTATGGCACCGATACCGCGCAGAATACCTATCATACCTTCTGCAGCAATATCATTTGTGACTTTACCATCTTGGTTAAAATAATAAAAATTCATAACGCAGACTTTGATTTTTTTTCCTGTTGGTTGAATACCCAAAAATTCTCCGTCATGAGTTCCTGTCAAATCCCATTTGACCGCTACCTTTTCTTCATCTGCAACCATATCTGTTATATGCCACTGCACATCACTAAACCCTTTTCTCATCCAATATACAACGGATAAATAACCCTTACCGCCGTACAATGCTTCAGGACTTGCAGGGGTATAAAATGCCGCATCACTTGCAACTAATTCATCTGCAAGGTTTTCATCTGCGGTATTAATCATTGTTTCAAATTTTTTCATCAATTCTTTATTGCGTGTAATTAAATCCATATTTTTCTCCTTGTTATCGTAAAATAATTATTTTTCTGATTTAACTTTCAAATCATAATTGAGGATATCCTGAGAAATTTTTTTATCTGTCCAGCAGGTCTGAATATCACAAACACTATCGCCGTCTTTGGTTATTCTGTGAACATAAGTATCTGGAATGTTTGTTTTGAATGTAGAACAGATTAAAATATCATCAAGGAATGATTCTTTATTAAATTTTATATTGAGAGTTTTGAGTGTACGAGTTTTTCTAAATTCATTCGTTGCTGATGCTTCTGCAATATTGATATAACTTTTGTTATTAACATGGTTATTAAAATCCAAGTCAGACAAGTTATTTTTGTGGGTAATTTCGCTGACTTTTTCAGTCTGTTCTTCAAGTGTAAATTTTTTGTGTTCGCCAAGCACAAGTTCGGGACAGATGTTAAAATGTTCGGTTATAATATCTGTTTTTGCAGGGCGTTTTGTAATTTGGTCAAGAATAAACCAGCATCCGTTTCCTTTGGCAAATTCTTTGCCTTTATAATATAGTTTAAAATCCGTGTATATTTTTAGTTTGGTAATTTCTGAAATCCAAATTTCAGTTGTGATTTCTTCTGACCAAAATGGTGAATTATCACAAAATTCAATATTAAATTCGGAAACAATCCAATATAAATTTTTTGGAAACAGGTCGTAAGCAGCCATTTTTTTTGTTGCGCAAAATCTTGCAAAAGCATCTTGCAGGTACATTATGGCAGAAATAGGTCTGAGCCTGTATTCGTTCAAATCCATATTATCTAAAATTACATTGTAATTATGTGAATATTTGTCCATTTTGCTCTCTCCTTTTTAAAATATTATAAATTAATAATATCTCAAAAATTTTATAGTATTATAAATAAGCGAGGATAATATCGTGAAAAAAAATATTATATTGATTCTTATATTATTTATAATTGCTTTAGGCTTTAGATTTTTATATATGGACAATGCTCTTTGGTATGATGAAGCGTGTTCCTGGGCTACTGCAACTGATAATGCAGGAATTATGCACAATTTGCTAAATGTAGATTTGCAACACACTCCGCTTTATTTTGTTTTGCTGAAATTTTGGATAAAAATTTTCGGTCAGAGTGAAACTGCTATGCGTTCATTATCTCTGATTTTTGGTGCTTTAACCGTACCATTTTCATATATCGTTGGTAATAAAATTTCTAAAAATGCAATATTTTCATCAATGGTTTGTGCTGTCAGTCCGCTTTTGGTTTTGTTTTCATCAGAAGTCAGAATGTACTCTCTTGTAGTATTTTTGGTCTTGTTATCAATAAATTTTTTAATTGATTATGAACAAAAAGGGGATAAAAAATCACTTTTAAAACTTATCGGAATAAATATTTTAATTCCATACACTTTTGTCGGCGGAATTTTATATAATTTGTCTTTAATTATTTGTTATTCGGTTTATTTATTGAAAAATAAGAAAGATAAATTCAAACAGTATTTGAATTTTGAAATAATTGAATTTTTATTTTTAATCCCTTATTTCATTTTGATTTCTCATTATGCAAAATTGCGCAGTATCTTTGTTATAAGTCATGAGGGGATATTAAAGTTTGCACATGTTATAGATGCAATCAGAAATTTCTTCGGTGCAACGATAGAAACCAACATTTATTGGGTATCTGACGGGAGTTATAATATAAATTTCAAATTTGCTCTGCTTGTCATAATTCCTTGTATTTATTTTATAATCGGGTTTATCAAATCATTAAAAAGTGAAAATAAATTTATAAAAACCCTGAGTACAATTTTGTTATGTAATTTTATTTTTGCCGTAATTTTTGCAGTATTTAAGGTAAATGTTTTTACATCAAGATATATTCTTTATTTGCTCCCGCCTGTTATTATGCTTTCTGTTATTGGTTTGAGCGAAAAATTCAGTGTAAAACATTTTAAGACATTTTTAATTTTATTTATTCTTGCGTGCGGAGTGTTTAATGTTCAAAATTCATTTGTTATGCGCAAAAATAAATCACTTGCGCTTGAAAGTCCTGCAATTGAATCTGATGAATTGGGTTTGAGTACTGATGATATTGTAATTTTGCCGTTTGGAGCGGATGCGCCTTATTATTTCAGAAGTCTGACAAGACCGAGAGTTTTTAATTCAGATTTTCATAAAACCGCAAGAAATCCTTACGGTTTATATTATGATTCCGGCGATAGCAAAACTATGGCAGGAAAAGGCAAATATAAACTTATCTTTGACAAAATTAATGAAGATAAAGTTTTTTCACAAAAATATTTTGACTATTTTACTCAAAATGTAACTGCGATAGTGCCAAAAGGCAGATATGTCCTGCTTGCAATGTATGATACAGATAACAATGCAATAATTGATATAAACATGTTAAGAAAACAAATAAAAGAAGTAAATGAAAAAAATATTCTTGATTCTTTGTTCAAAAAATATATGTGCGATACTATTGCAATGCTTAATATGGACTTTATTTTTCTAAAATCTTATAAAAAAGACAATTTTACTTATTATATTTTTCAAAAAATAACGGAATAAATTTATGTTTATTATATAATATTTGTTACGAGGTATGAAATATGAAAATGGAAAATTTATTTAACGAAGATGTAATGGCGTTAGATACTTATATAATGGTAAGATTAAAAGAGAGAACAGCACAGTTGAAAGATTCTTTGATAAAGAAAAACAGAGCCCCGATAATGCTTTCAATGGGTGCTCCGACATCTGCTCCGCCTGCTTCACTCATAGAAAAACTGAAAGAATTTTTAACGGAAGACAGTATTCATTCTTATTCTGTTACAAGAGGGGAGAAATATTTTAGAGAAGCATGTGCGCAAAGAATGAAAGACCGTTTTGGTGTTGAATTGAATGCCGATACGGAAGTTTGTTCTGTTTTGGGTTCAAAAGACGGACTTGCAAATTTAATCAGATTTATTATTTATCCAGAACATGATGAATTTAAAAAAGATATTATTCTAATCCCTGATCCGGGGTATGCTTCATACTCTCAAATGGTTGGTTGTTCTGGCGGCAAGGCTTATTCTATGGCTTTGACTCCGGAAAATAATTATCAGCCTGATATGGAGCAGGTTTGGGAACAGTTAAAAAATGACGGATATGATGAAAATAAAGTCAAAGCAGTGGTTATAAATTATCCGAACAATCCGCTCGGTGTCACTGCTACAAAAGAATATGTTCAAAGCGTAATTGATTTTTGTAAAAAGAAAGATATTTTGCTGATTTCTGATGCGGCATATTGTGATATGTATTTTGATGAAGACCAAAAGCCTTTTAGCGTATTTGAACTTAAAGGTGCAAAAGATATTGCAGTTGAAATGTTTACACTTTCCAAACCCTATGCTGTTACAGGCTGGCGTTTGGGCTGGATTTGCGGAAACAGTGAAGTTGTCTCAAGATTTGCAAAAGGCAAATCAACTATTGATAACGGTATGTTTAAAGCCCTGCAAAAAGCATGCGCTTATATTATGACTTCTCCTGACGGTGATGATTATATTAAGCAGGGAAATATCGATTACAAAAGAAAACAAAGCATTTTGGTAAAAGGTTTGAGAGAACTCGGTTGGGAAATTGATGATAGCAAAATCCCTCATACAACATTCTATTTGTGGATGCCGATACCAAGAAAATATGATTCAAGTGTAAAATTCTGTCAGGATATGCTTGAAAAATCCGGTATCGTAATTGTTCCGGGGACGGCATTTGGTACGTACGGCGAAGGTTATTTCAGAATTTCTTACGTTTGTTCTGATGAAAAATTGCAGGAAGTAATAGACCGAATGAAAGCAGACGGTTTTAGATACTAAATAAGTAAATTGGGGTTTATATCTCAAAACCTAAATACAGATTAACTAATTGGTTTAAATAATTTGTAAACTTCAATGTCTAATGCGTTTGCAATTAATAACATTCTTTTAAAACTTGGTGTTTTCTTTACTCTTTCAATTTCTGACAAATAGTCACTGCTTATACCGGTGATTTCGCTCAATTTATCCTGAGTAAAATCTTTTTTATTGCGATAATATTTAAGGTTATTTCTGAATATTTCTATCGTGCTATTTGCCATATTTTAATTTTATTGTTATTATTGAAATAAATTAACAGGCAAATAGCACGATAGGAGTATAAATAAATGAAGCATAGAAAAACAATACTAATAGATTTAGATGGTGTTTTGAATACTTATACAGGTAATTATAACGAAAACTTTATTCCTTCGATAAAAGAGGGAGCAAAGGAATTTTTAGAAAAATTATCTCAAAATTATGATGTAAAAATATTCACTACACGAAACAACTCTCTTGCAAGAAAATGGGTGTCTGAAAACAAATTAGATAAATATGTATCTGATGTAACAAGTTTTAAATCTCCAGCTTATTTGATGATAGATGACAGGTGTTTAAATTTTCGAGGGGATTATTGTAAGACATTTTCAGAAATAGAAAACTTTAATGTATGGTATAAACAATAAAAAAGGGTAATTATATACTATTTTACAGTAGCATGTCATTGCGAGCCCGTTAGGGCGTGGCAATCCAGCCGTTTAATTTGTCGATAATGATGAA